>NZ_CP087203.1:6141634-6448716 GCF_026016325.1 Pseudomonas sp. B21-056 | reverse complement strand
CCCCTAAGTTGAAAGCCGGTGAGGCAAAAACAAGCGGCCATTGTAGCGAGCAGACGTCCACTTATCCACACGCAGGTTCGCCTTCACCCACGATTTATCAATGCGTTAACCCACAAAAAGACGACGGGCGGTCAGTGGATAAGCTCTGTGGATAACCAGCCCTGAGGTCGTTGTACAAGTGGGGTCGAAACTCGGTGGATAAACGCCCTGTGGATAACATCGCTTTCCACACACAGCTTATCCGACCGTGCAGCACAGGCTGGCCACCGCTTTCCCGTGTAGTTGCCATCCTCTGTACATAGCGAAGTACAAGGCCTTGATGCAGTTATCCACAGACAGCTGGCTGCCTAGTCTTTATAAGCTTCACAGAAAAGCTTTAAATAATTCCCTTCTTTATTTCTATATCTGGCGCTGCGTGATGAATCGCTGGGAGCCTGAGCATCTATTTAAAGGAAACGTTGGTTGGAAATTGACCTATGGACTTGCTTTCTCTAGAATCCCCGGTCTCTTAAAACGGGGGCCATTCCGGCCCGTTGTGGACGAACCAGGTAACACGACATGAAACGTACTTTCCAACCAAGCACTATCAAACGCGCTCGTACCCACGGTTTCCGTGCTCGCATGGCTACCAAGAACGGTCGTGCCGTCCTGTCGCGTCGTCGCGCCAAAGGTCGTGCGCGTCTGGCAGTTTGATAATCCGGCACTGGAGGTGAGTCAGGACTTCAGTCGGGAAAAGCGTCTGCTTACACCCCGGCATTTCAAGGCAGTCTTTGACTCCCCTACCGGCAAGGTTCCGGGGAAAAATCTCCTGCTCCTTGCGCGCAGCAACGATCTCGATCACCCCCGCCTAGGGCTGGTTATCGGGAAAAAGAGCGTAAAGCTCTCCGTGCAGCGCAATCGCCTCAAACGTCTGATGCGCGAATCGTTCCGCCTGAACCAGGATTCACTGGTCGGATGGGACATTGTTATCGTCGCGCGCAAAGGTTTGGGGGACGTAGAAAACCCTGAACTGATTCAGCATTTCGGCAAGCTCTGGAAACGTCTGGCCCGCAACAAGCCAGCAGCCCCAGTCAACACCGAAACTGCAGGGGTAGACAGTCCCGATGCGTAAACTGGCACTCGTTCCGATCCAGTTTTACCGTTATGCCATTAGCCCCCTGATGGCCAGTCACTGTCGTTTCTACCCCAGCTGCTCCTGCTACGCGTATGAAGCCATAGAAAATCATGGTCTTCTGCGCGGTGGCTGGCTGACCTTTCGTCGTTTAGGTCGCTGTCATCCGTGGAATCCCGGCGGTTATGACCCGGTTCCGCCTATCCCTACCTCCCGTTCTTCTTCGATGGCCGAGTAATCATGGATATCAAACGCACGATCCTGATCGTCGCCCTGGCAATCGTGTCTTACGTCATGGTTCTTAAATGGAACCAGGACTATGGCCAGGCTGCCCTGCCGACTCAGAATGTTGCAGCCAGCAATACCGCACCGAGCCTGCCGGACACCGCTTCCGGAAACAGTGCAGCCAGCAGTGATGACATTCCACGTGCGGCGAGCGATACCAGTGCTCCAGCCGAAGCTCCTGTGGCTGCAAGCAAGGATCTGATCCAGATCAAGACCGACGTGCTCCAGCTGGCAATCGATCCACAGGGTGGTGACATCGCCCAACTGACGCTGCCGCTTTATCCGCGTCGCCAGGATCATCCGGACATTCCGTTCCAGCTGTTCGATAACGGTAACGAGCGGACCTATCTGGCCCAGAGCGGCCTGATCGGTACCAACGGCCCGGATGCCAGCCCGGCGGGTCGCCCGGTCTACGCTTCGGAGAAGAAGACTTATCAACTGGCTGACGGTCAGGACCAATTGGTCGTGGACCTGAAGTTCAGCAAGGACGGCGTCAACTACATCAAGCGCTTCACGCTCAAACGTGGCCTGTATGACGTAGTGGTGTCCTACCTGATCGATAACCAGAGCGCCCAGCCCTGGTCCGGTGCGATGTTCGCGCAGTTGAAACGCGATGCCAGCGCCGATCCATCTTCCAGCACCGCCACCGGTACCGCGACTTACCTGGGCGCCGCCCTGTGGACAAGTTCCGAGCCGTACAAGAAAGTGTCCATGAAGGACATGGACAAGGCGCAGCTCAAGGAAACCGTCCAAGGTGGCTGGGTTGCCTGGTTGCAGCACTATTTTGTAACCGCCTGGATCCCGCAGAAGGGCGAGAGCAATATCGTCCAGACCCGCAAGGACAGCAAAGGCAACTACATCATCGGCTACACCGGTCCTGCATTGACCGCTGCGCCGGGTGCAAAGGCTGAAACCAGCGCTACCTTGTATGCCGGTCCAAAAAGCCAGGCCGTACTGAAACAGTTGTCCCCAGGTCTGGAATTGACCGTGGACTATGGCTTCCTGTGGTTCATTGCCCAGCCGATCTTCTGGCTGTTGCAACATATCCACAGCATCGTCGGTAACTGGGGCTGGTCGATCATCTTCCTGACCATGCTGATCAAGGGGCTCTTCTTCCCGTTGTCGGCCGCCAGCTACAAGTCCATGGCTCGCATGCGCGCGGTGGCACCGAAACTGGCCGCGCTGAAAGAGCAACATGGCGATGACCGGCAGAAAATGTCCCAGGCCATGATGGAGCTGTACAAGAAAGAGAAAATCAACCCGCTGGGTGGTTGCTTGCCGATTCTCGTACAGATGCCGGTGTTCCTGTCGCTGTATTGGGTGTTGCTCGAAAGCGTGGAGATGCGCCAGGCGCCGTTCATGCTGTGGATTACCGACCTGTCGATCAAGGATCCGTTCTTCATCCTGCCGATCATCATGGGCGCCACCATGTTCATCCAGCAGCAGCTGAACCCGACCCCTCCGGACCCGATGCAGGCGAAGGTCATGAAAATGATGCCAATCATCTTCACCTTCTTCTTCCTGTGGTTCCCGGCAGGTCTTGTGCTGTACTGGGTTGTGAACAACGTGTTGTCCATCACTCAACAGTGGTACATCACGCGTAAGATCGAAGCGGCGACGAAAAAAGCCGAGGCGTAACTTGCACTGTGGATAACCACACAAAACGCCCCCTAGTGGGGCGTTTTGCTATCTGTCACTTTTGTCTGGATACCGGTTTATGAGCGCACCGCGTGAAACCATCGCCGCCGTTGCCACCGCCCAAGGTCGCGGCGGCGTCGGCATCGTCCGTATTTCGGGACCGTTGGCCAGTGTTGCGGCCAAGGCCATCAGCGGTCGTGAACTCAAGCCACGGTTTGCCCACTACGGCCCATTCTTCAGTGACGACCAGCAGGTGCTCGACGAAGGCCTCGCGCTGTATTTCCCGGGACCGAATTCGTTCACCGGTGAAGACGTACTGGAACTGCAGGGTCACGGCGGCCCTATCGTGCTGGACATGCTGCTCAAACGTTGCCTTGAACTGGGTTGTCGCCTGGCCCGGCCGGGCGAATTCAGTGAACGGGCCTTCCTCAACGACAAACTCGACCTGGCCCAGGCCGAGGCCATTGCTGATCTGATCGAAGCCAGCTCGGCACAGGCTGCGCGTAACGCGTTACGTTCGTTGCAGGGTGCATTCTCACAGCGTGTGCAAAACCTCACCGAACAATTGATCGGCCTGCGTATCTACGTCGAGGCGGCGATCGACTTTCCTGAAGAAGAAATCGACTTTCTCGCCGATGGCCATGTGCTGACCATGCTCGATAAGGTCCGCGATGAGTTATCCACAGTACTGCGCGAAGCGGGGCAGGGTGCCTTGTTACGTGACGGTATGACGGTGGTGATCGCTGGACGGCCAAACGCGGGTAAATCCAGCCTGCTGAATGCCTTGGCTGGTCGTGAGGCGGCTATTGTCACGGAGATCGCCGGCACCACCCGGGACATCCTGCGCGAACATATCCACATCGACGGCATGCCGCTGCACGTGGTGGACACTGCGGGGCTGCGAGACACCGATGATCATGTGGAAAAGATTGGCGTCGAACGGGCGCTGAAGGCCATTGGCGAGGCGGATCGCGTATTGCTGGTGGTCGATGCCACTGCACCGGAAGCGGATGACCCATTCGCCTTGTGGCCGGAGTTCCTCGAGGTTCGGCCGGATCCGGCGAAAGTCACCTTGATTCGTAACAAGGCTGACTTGACCGGGGAAGCAATAGTCCTCGAAGTCAGCGTCGATGGCCACGTGACCATCAGCCTGAGCGCGAAGTCGGCTGGGGAAGGCCTGGAGTTGCTGCGCGAGCATCTCAAGGCCTGCATGGGTTACGAGCAGACCTCGGAAAGCAGCTTCAGCGCCCGGCGTCGGCACCTTGAGGCTCTGCGCCATGCCAGCGCCGCCCTGGAACACGGACGCGCACAGCTGACCCTGGCTGGAGCGGGAGAGTTGTTGGCTGAGGATCTCCGTCAGGCCCAGCATTCCCTGGGGGAAATCACCGGCGCATTCAGCTCTGATGACTTGCTGGGGCGGATCTTTTCCAGCTTCTGTATTGGGAAGTGATTTTTACCGAACCTCTTTGCCAGCCATGAGCTGGCCCAGGGTGCAGCTATCCGGAAATTGCGGATAGCTGCCGGCAGTAGAACTACCTGATCCAAGTTGCCAGCGGCCCGCATATTGTAGAAGACGATTGGTGCCTGCGGGGGTGAGCACTCATATCTGCGCCAGCCTCCTGAGCCCCAAATTCCCTCTATCAAACAAACGATTGCCCCTCATGGCGGATTGTCCGTGGGCGCGGCTTCAGCGTTCGGACGCTACGATGCAGTGGATTAAGCCCTGTGAATAACTGCCCCTGAGCGAGGTTGATAAACCCCCTTCAAAACTGAAGACAATTGCCTCTGTGGATAACAACCCCATTAATCCACAGGCTTACACCGGTTATCCAAGCCCCTCATTGGCACCTGAACACAGGGTTTCGAAACTCTGTACATACCGTAGATTATGGCCTGTAGAGATTTATCCACAGATAGGGTGCTCAGTAAGAATAAACATAAAAACAAAGATTTTATAAATTTCTTTCTTTTTTATTTTTTTAACCGCGAGTTCTCCACAGCTGGTTAAATTTTGTGCAAAGGGTTCTTTAGGAAAGGGGAAGTCCCTATACTTGCCGACCTGGTCCAGAAAACGTTTGGGCCAGGCTCATAACCTATTTCCGAATTACCTGAATTAAGCAGGCACGAGGTGCGTGGTGGATTTCCCTTCCCGTTTTGAAGTGATCGTCATCGGCGGCGGTCATGCCGGTACCGAGGCAGCACTTGCATCAGCACGCATGGGTGTAAAGACCCTGCTGTTGACGCATAACGTGGAAACCCTCGGTGCCATGAGCTGCAACCCGGCCATTGGTGGCATCGGCAAAAGCCACTTGGTCAAGGAAATCGACGCCCTCGCTGGCGCTATGGCGATAGCTACCGATAAAGGTGGTATCCAGTTTCGCGTATTGAACAGCCGCAAAGGTCCCGCGGTACGGGCCACTCGTGCCCAGGCCGACCGGGTCTTGTACAAGGCGGCTGTCCGCGAAATCCTGGAGAACCAGCCGAACCTGTGGATATTCCAACAAGCGGCCGATGACCTGATCGTCGAACAAGACCAGGTCCGCGGTGTTGTCACCCAAATGGGCCTGCGTTTCTTCGCTGATTCCGTCGTGTTGACCACCGGGACCTTCCTCGGTGGACTTATCCACATCGGAATGCAGAACTATTCCGGTGGCCGCGCGGGCGATCCGCCGTCGATTGCCTTGGCTCAACGTCTGCGTGAATTGCCGCTGCGTGTAGGTCGCCTGAAAACCGGTACGCCACCGCGAATTGACGGTCGGTCTGTGGATTTCTCGGTCATGACCGAACAACCGGGTGATACGCCGATCCCGGTGATGTCGTTCATGGGCTCGAAAGAGCAGCACCCGCAACAGGTGAGCTGCTGGATTACCCACACCAATGCCCGCACCCACGAAATCATTGCCGCCAACCTGGATCGCTCGCCGATGTATTCCGGCGTGATCGAAGGCGTTGGTCCACGTTATTGCCCGTCTATCGAAGACAAGATCCACCGCTTTGCCGATAAGGAAAGCCATCAGGTCTTTATCGAACCGGAAGGCCTGACCACCCATGAGCTGTACCCGAACGGGATCTCGACTTCCCTGCCGTTCGATGTGCAACTGCAGATCGTGCAATCGATCCGCGGCATGGAAAATGCCCACATCGTGCGGCCGGGCTACGCCATCGAATACGACTACTTCGACCCGCGTGACCTGAAGTACAGCCTGGAAACCAAAGTCATTGGCGGGCTGTTCTTTGCCGGGCAGATCAACGGCACCACCGGTTACGAAGAAGCCGGAGCCCAGGGTTTGCTGGCCGGAACCAACGCTGCACTGCGTGCCCAGGGCAAAGACAGCTGGTGCCCGCGTCGCGATGAAGCGTACATCGGCGTGCTGGTGGACGATCTGATTACCCTCGGCACCCAGGAACCGTATCGGATGTTTACCTCCCGTGCGGAATATCGCCTGATCCTGCGCGAAGACAACGCTGATCTGCGCCTGACCGAGAAAGGTCGGGAGCTGGGGCTGGTGGATGACGTGCGTTGGGCCGCGTTCTGCAAGAAACGCGAAGGCATCGAACTCGAAGAACAACGGCTGAAAAGCACCTGGGTTCGGCCCGGTACCGAACAGGGCGATGCCATCGCGGCGAAATTCGGCACGCCGCTGACGCACGAATACAACCTGCTCAACCTGTTGAGCAGGCCGGAAATCGATTACGCCGGGCTGGTGGAAGTGACCGGCCAGGGCGCAGACGATCCACAGGTCGCCGAACAGGTCGAGATCAAGACCAAGTACGCCGGCTACATCGACCGCCAGCAGGACGAAATCGCCCGCTTGCGCGCCAGCGAAGACACGAAACTGCCTGTGGATATCGATTACACGGTCATTTCCGGCCTGTCGAAGGAAATCCAGAGCAAGCTCGGCGCAACGCGGCCGGAAACCCTGGGCCAGGCATCGCGTATCCCTGGTGTTACCCCGGCGGCAATTTCCCTGTTGATGATTCATTTGAAAAAACGCGGCGCGGGCCGTCAGTTGGAGCAAAGCGCTTGAGTTCGATGGTCACCTCGCAACACGCCGAAGAGTTATCCACAGGCGCCCGTCAGCTCGGGGTCAACCTGAACGAAGCCCAACACACGCAACTGCTGGGTTACCTGGCGTTGTTGATCAAATGGAACAAGGCTTACAACCTGACTGCCGTGCGCGATCCGGATGAAATGGTGTCGAGGCATCTGCTCGACAGTCTCAGCGTGATGTCTTTTATCGAAAACGGTCGCTGGCTCGATGTCGGCAGCGGTGGGGGCATGCCAGGAATCCCACTCGCGATCCTGTTTCCGGATGCGCAAGTGACGTGCCTGGACAGCAACGGTAAGAAAACCCGCTTCCTGACCCAGGTCAAACTCGAGCTCAAGCTGGACAACCTGCAAGTTATCCACAGTCGGGTCGAAGCGTTCCAACCTGCACAGCCGTTCAACGGGATCATCTCCCGGGCATTCAGCAGCATGGAGAATTTCAGCAACTGGACTCGCCACCTGGGCGATGTCGAAACGCGCTGGCTGGCAATGAAGGGCGTTCATCCGGCCGATGAGCTGGTAGCATTGCCGTCGGATTTCCACCTCGATAGCGAACACGCCCTGGCCGTACCTGGTTGCCAAGGCCAACGCCATCTGCTGATACTGCGCCGCACGGCATGATTGGGAACACAAGCAAGAATGGCTAAGGTATTCGCGATAGCGAACCAGAAGGGTGGTGTGGGCAAGACCACCACCTGCATCAACCTCGCAGCATCCCTGGTCGCGACCAAGCGCCGGGTGCTGCTGATCGACCTTGATCCACAGGGCAACGCCACCATGGGCAGCGGTGTGGATAAACATGGCCTGGAAAACTCCATCTACGACGTCCTGATCGGTGAATGCGATCTGGGCCAGGCCATGCATTTCTCCGAACACGGCGGTTATCAACTGCTGCCGGCCAACCGTGACCTGACGGCAGCCGAAGTGGTGCTGCTGGAAATGCAGATGAAGGAAAGCCGTCTGCGCAGCGCATTGGCGCCGATCCGGGAGAACTACGATTACATCCTGATCGACTGCCCGCCGTCGCTGTCGATGCTGACCCTCAATGCGCTGGTGGCCGCCGATGGGGTGATCATCCCCATGCAATGCGAGTACTTTGCCTTGGAAGGGTTGAGTGACCTTGTGGATAACATCAAGCGCATCTCCGAATTGCTGAATCCGGAGCTGAAGGTCGAAGGCCTGCTGCGGACCATGTACGACCCGCGCCTGAGCCTGATGAACGACGTATCGGTCCAGCTCAAGGAACACTTCGGCGAGCAGCTCTACGACACGGTCATTCCTCGTAACATTCGTCTGGCCGAGGCGCCGAGCTACGGCATGCCGGCCCTGGCCTATGACAAACAATCCCGTGGTGCGCTGGCTTACCTGGCCCTGGCGGGCGAAATGGTTCGCCGTCAGCGCCGCAACCCACGCACCGCTGCCGCCCAGCCAACTTAAGGAAACCCCATGGCCGTCAAGAAACGTGGTCTCGGACGTGGACTGGATGCGCTGCTCAGCGGTCCCACCGTCAGTGCGCTGGAGGACCAGGCCGTACAGGCTGATGAACGCGAGCTGCAGCACTTGCCGCTGGACCTGATCCAGCGCGGCAAGTATCAGCCACGCCGGGACATGGATCCGCAGGCGCTGGAAGAACTGGCCCAGTCGATCAAGGCCCAGGGCGTGATGCAGCCGATCGTGGTTCGTTCGATCGGCAGCGGGCGCTTCGAGATCATTGCCGGCGAACGCCGCTGGCGCGCCAGTCAACAGGCCGGGCAGGAAACCATTCCGGCGATGGTGCGCGACGTATCGGATGAAACCGCCATTGCCATGGCGCTGATCGAGAACATCCAGCGCGAAGACCTCAACCCGATCGAGGAAGCGGTCGCCCTGCAGCGTCTGCAACAGGAATTCCAGCTGACTCAGCAACAGGTTGCCGAAGCGGTGGGCAAGTCCCGTGTGACCGTGGCCAACCTGCTGCGCCTGATCGCATTGCCGGAAGTGATCAAGACCATGCTGTCCCATGGCGACCTGGAAATGGGTCATGCCCGGGCTTTGCTCGGTTTGCCGGAAAATCAACAGGTTGAAGGGGCGCGACATGTTGTCGCACGGGGCCTGACCGTGCGCCAAACCGAGGCACTGGTTCGGCAGTGGCTGAGCGGCAAACCAGCCCCGGTCGAAGCACCGAAACCGGACCCGGATATCGCCCGCCTGGAACAGCGCCTGGCCGAGCGGCTGGGCTCTACAGTGCAGATTCGCCATGGCAAGAAGGGCAAGGGCCAACTGGTGATCGGCTATAACTCCCTCGATGAGCTGCAGGGAGTCCTTGCGCACATTCGCTGAAACAATTGCCCTTGTAGCGTGCAGTCGGAAATCACTACCCGGCAGTTGAATAGGGGCAGAACCGCCCCTATACTCTGCGCGCATTTTGTCGGCACAAATTATGCCAAGTTATTGATTTCAGGCAGCCGACCATTGGAGAGCAAAAGCGATGGAAACACGCACGCCAAACCGCCTGCCATTCCATCGTCTGGCTGTTTTCCCGGTGTTGATGACCCAGTTGGTCGTTGTACTGATCGCCTCATTGGCGCTCTGGCAATGGCGCGGTGTCGTTGCCGGATATTCAGGTCTTTGCGGAGGCCTGATAGCCTTGCTTCCCAATATTTACTTCGCTCACAGGGCATTTCGGTTTTCCGGCGCCCGAGCAGCCCAAGCCATCGTCCGGTCTTTTTATGCCGGCGAGGCGGGGAAACTGATTTTGACGGCAGTGCTGTTTGCATTGACGTTCGCAGGTGTGAAGCCATTGGCGCCGCTGGCTGTATTCGGCGTCTTCCTGCTGACCCAGATGGTCAGCTGGTTCGCTCCCCTGCTAATGAGAACAAGACTTTCGAGACCTTAGGGCGTTTGAGGCAACCATGGCAGAGACAACCGCTTCGGGCTATATCCAGCACCACTTGCAGAACCTGACCTTCGGTCAGCTACCCAACGGCGGCTGGGGCTTTGCCCACTCCGCAGCAGAAGCCAAGGAAATGGGTTTCTGGGCTTTCCACGTCGATACCCTCGGCTGGTCGGTCGCGCTGGGCCTGATCTTCGTTTTCCTTTTCCGCATGGCGGCCAAGAAGGCGACGTCGGGCCAGCCAGGCGCACTGCAGAACTTCGTTGAAGTCCTGGTCGAGTTCGTCGACGGCAGCGTGAAGGACAGCTTCCACGGTCGTAGCCCGGTGATCGCACCGCTGGCACTGACCATCTTCGTCTGGGTGTTCCTGATGAACGCCGTCGACCTGGTACCGGTCGACTGGATTCCTCAACTGGCCATCCTGATCTCCGGTGACCACCACATCCCGTTCCGCGCCGTGTCGACTACTGACCCGAACGCGACCCTGGGCATGGCGTTCTCGGTTTTCGCACTGATCATTTTCTATAGCATCAAGGTCAAGGGCCTCGGCGGCTTCATCGGCGAACTGACCCTGCACCCGTTCGGCAGCAAGAACATCCTCGTTCAAGCGCTGCTGATCCCGGTGAACTTCCTGCTGGAATTCGTGACCCTGATCGCCAAGCCAATCTCTCTGGCTCTGCGTCTGTTCGGCAACATGTATGCCGGCGAGCTGGTGTTCATCCTGATCGCTGTGATGTTCGGCAGCGGCCTGCTCTGGCTCAGCGGCCTGGGCGTCGTACTGCAGTGGGCGTGGGCTGTGTTCCACATCCTGATCATCACCCTGCAGGCGTTCATCTTCATGATGCTGACCATCGTCTACCTGTCGATGGCGCACGAAGAAAACCATTAAGGCCAGTCTCGACTAGTCTGATGTCCTTCCCGGTCAAACGGGAAGGGGCCCGAACAGGCCATGATGAAACGATTTGTTTTACCGCTTTAAATTAAAAAAACCTAAACCATACGACGTAAAAGTCGGGAGGAAAGATGGAAACTGTAGTTGGTCTAACCGCTATCGCTGTTGCACTGTTGATCGGCCTGGGCGCACTGGGTACCGCAATTGGTTTCGGCCTGCTGGGCGGCAAGTTCCTGGAAGGCGCTGCGCGTCAGCCGGAAATGGTTCCAATGCTGCAAGTCAAAATGTTCATCGTTGCCGGTCTGCTCGACGCCGTGACCATGATCGGTGTTGGTATCGCTCTGTTCTTCACCTTTGCGAACCCGTTCGTTGGTCAGATCGCTGGCTAATTACTCGGATTCTTTCGAGTAGTTTGATGTGATGGACAACGTAACTGCGAGGTGTTGGCGTGAACATTAATGCGACCCTGATTGGCCAGTCCGTTGCGTTCCTGATTTTTGTACTGTTCTGCATGAAGTTCGTATGGCCTCCGGTCATTGCGGCATTGCACGAACGTCAAAAGAAGATCGCTGATGGTCTGGACGCTGCCAGCCGAGCAGCTCGCGACCTGGAGTTGGCCCATGAGAAAGTGGGTCAGCAACTGCGCGAAGCGAAAGCTCAGGCAGCTGAAATCATCGAGCAAGCCAAGAAACGCGGTACCCAGATTGTCGACGAAGCCCGTGAACAGGCTCGTGTCGAAGCTGACCGTGTGAAGGCTCAGGCTCAAGCCGAGATCGAACAGGAACTCAACAGTGTCAAAGACGCGCTGCGTGCCCAAGTGGGTAGCCTGGCCGTTGGCGGTGCTTCGAAGATCCTGGGTGCCACAATCGATCAAAACGCGCACGCAGAGCTGGTTAACCAACTGGCTGCTGAAATCTAAGCGAGGGCGATCATGGCAGAACTGACCACGTTGGCCCGACCTTACGCTAAGGCGGCCTTCGAGCACGCTCAGGCCCACCAGCAACTGGCCAATTGGTCAGCCATGCTCGGCCTGGCTGCAGCGGTGTCGCAAGACGACACCATGCAGCGCGTGCTCAAGGCCCCGCGACTGACGAGCGCAGAAAAGGCCGCCACGTTCATTGACGTGTGCGGCGAAAAGTTCGATGCCAAGGCACAGAATTTCATTCACGTCGTTGCTGAAAACGACCGTCTCCCGCTTCTGCCGGAGATCGCCGCCCTGTTCGACCTGTACAAGGCCGAGCAGGAGAAATCGGTAGACGTGGAAGTCACCAGTGCTTTTGCATTGAACCAAGAACAGCAAGACAAACTCGCCAAGGTTCTCAGTGCACGACTCAACCGGGAAGTGCGCCTGCAAGTCGAGGAAGACAAGTCCCTCATCGGGGGCGTTGTCATCCGCGCCGGCGACCTGGTTATCGATGGCTCGATTCGCGGCAAAATCGCGAAACTTGCCGAAGCATTGAAATCTTGAGTTTGAAGGGGCAGCAGAGCAATGCAGCAACTCAATCCTTCCGAAATAAGTGAAATTATCAAGGGCCGCATCGAAAAGCTCGATGTGACCTCCCAAGCCCGTAACGAAGGCACTGTCGTCAGCGTATCTGACGGTATCGTGCGGATTCACGGTCTGGCCGACGTCATGTACGGTGAGATGATCGAGTTTCCGGGCGGCGTCTACGGTATGGCCCTCAACCTGGAGCAAGACTCCGTAGGTGCCGTTGTACTGGGCGCCTACACGACTCTGGCTGAAGGCATGAGCGCCAAGTGCACCGGCCGCATCCTCGAAGTTCCGGTTGGTAAGGAACTGCTGGGTCGCGTAGTCGACGCACTGGGTAACCCTGTTGACGGCAAAGGTCCGCTGAACAACACCGAGACCGACGCGGTCGAGAAAGTTGCTCCGGGCGTGATCTGGCGTAAGTCGGTAGACCAGCCTGTACAGACTGGCTACAAGGCTGTCGATGCCATGATCCCTGTCGGCCGTGGCCAGCGTGAGCTGATCATCGGTGACCGTCAGATCGGTAAGACCGCTCTGGCGATCGACGCGATCATCAACCAGAAAAACAGCGGTATCTTCTGCGTATACGTGGCAATCGGTCAGAAGCAATCGACCATCGCCAACGTGGTTCGCAAGCTGGAAGAGAACGGTGCACTGGCTAACACCATCATCGTTGCTGCCAGTGCTTCCGAATCGGCCGCACTGCAGTTCCTGGCACCGTACTCCGGTTGCACCATGGGCGAATACTTCCGCGACCGCGGTGAAGACGCGCTGATCGTCTATGACGATCTGTCCAAGCAAGCAGTGGCTTACCGCCAGATCTCCCTGCTGCTGCGCCGTCCGCCAGGCCGTGAAGCCTACCCAGGTGACGTGTTCTATCTCCACTCCCGTCTGCTGGAGCGCGCATCCCGCGTTTCGGAAGAATACGTAGAGAAGTTCACCAATGGCGCAGTGACCGGCAAGACCGGTTCCCTGACCGCCCTGCCGATCATCGAAACCCAGGCTGGCGACGTTTCCGCGTTCGTTCCGACCAACGTGATTTCCATCACCGACGGTCAGATCTTCCTGGAATCGGCCATGTTCAACTCGGGCATCCGTCCTGCAGTGAACGCCGGTGTTTCGGTATCCCGTGTAGGTGGTGCCGCTCAGACCAAGATCATCAAGAAGCTGTCCGGTGGTATCCGTACCGCCCTGGCCCAGTACCGTGAACTGGCGGCATTCGCCCAGTTCGCATCTGACCTGGACGAAGCGACCCGTAAGCAACTTGAGCATGGTCAGCGCGTTACCGAGCTGATGAAGCAGAAGCAATACGCACCGATGTCGATCGCTGACATGGCGCTGTCGCTGTATGCCGCTGAGCGTGGGTTCCTGACTGACATTGAAATCGCCAAGATCGGCAGCTTCGAACAAGCGCTGATTGCTTTCTTCAACCGCGATCACGCCGATTTGATGGCCAAGATCAACGTGAAGGGTGACTTCAATGACGAAATCGACGCTGGCCTCAAAGCCGGTATCGAGAAGTTCAAGGCCACCCAAACCTGGTAAGCCGCAGCGGGAGCCGCAAGGCTCCCGCTTGCTAACCTGATAGGTGTTACATGGCAGGCGCAAAAGAGATTCGCAGTAAGATTGCGAGCATCAAAAGCACGCAAAAGATTACCAGCGCCATGGAAAAAGTGGCGGTCAGCAAAATGCGCAAGGCACAAATGCGCATGGCTGCTAGCCGTCCTTATGCGGAGCGCATCCGCCAGGTGATTGGTCATCTGGCCAACGCCAACCCGGAATATCGCCACCCGTTCATGATCGACCGCGCCATCAAGCGCGTCGGTTACGTTGTGGTGAGCAGTGACCGTGGTCTGTGCGGTGGCTTGAACACCAACCTGTTCAAGGCCCTGGTCAAGGACATGGCGGTAAACCGCGAACAAGGCGTCGAGATCGATCTGTGCGTGGTAGGTAGCAAGGGTGCGGCTTTCTTCCGCAACTTCGGCGGTAACGTCGTCGCCGCTATCAGCCACCTGGGTGAAGAACCGTCGATCAATGACCTGATCGGCAGCGTCAAGGTGATGCTGGATGCTTACCTGGAAGGCCGGATCGACCGCCTGTCCGTGGTATCCAACAAGTTCATCAACACCATGACGCAACAGCCGACCGTGGAGCAGTTGATTCCATTGGTTGCGACCCCGGAACAGGAACTCAAGCACCACTGGGACTACCTCTACGAACCGGACGCCAAGGAGCTGCTCGACGGCTTGATGGTCCGCTACGTGGAGTCGCAGGTGTACCAGGCGGTGGTCGAGAACAACGCAGCTGAACAAGCCGCGCGGATGATCGCGATGAAGAACGCTACCGACAACGCCGGTGATCTGATCAGCGATTTGCAGCTGATCTACAACAAGGCGCGTCAGGCTGCGATCACCCAAGAGATCTCGGAAATCGTCGGCGGCGCTGCCGCGGTTTAACGGTTCAAATATTCAGAGGATCCAGCTATGAGTAGCGGACGTATCGTTCAAATCATCGGCGCCGTTATCGACGTGGAATTCCCACGCGACAACGTACCGAGCATCTACGACGCCTTGAAGGTTCAAGGCGCCGAAACCACCCTCGAAGTTCAGCAGCAGCTGGGCGACGGCGTGGTTCGTACCATTGCGATGGGCTCCACCGAAGGCTTGAAGCGCGGTCTGGACGTCAACAACACTGGCGCAGCCATCTCCGTACCGGTCGGTAAAGCGACCCTGGGCCGGATCATGGACGTACTGGGCAACCCGATCGACGAAGCGGGTCCGATTGACACCGAAGAGCGCTGGGGCATTCACCGTCCTGCGCCAACCTTCGCTGAACAAGCGGGCGGCAACGAGCTGCTGGAAACCGGCATCAAGGTTATCGACCTGGTTTGCCCGTTCGCCAAGGGCGGTAAAGTCGGTCTGTTCGGTGGTGCCGGTGTAGGCAAGACCGTAAACATGATGGAACTGATCCGTAACATCGCCATCGAGCACAGCGGTTATTCCGTGTTCGCCGGTGTGGGTGAGCGTACTCGTGAGGGTAACGACTTCTACCACGAGATGAAGGATTCCAACGTTCTGGACAAAGTGGCACTGGTCTACGGCCAGATGAACGAGCCGCCGGGAAACCGTCTGCGCGTAGCCCTGACCGGCCTGACCATGGCCGAGAAATTCCGTGACGAAGGTAACGACGTTCTGCTGTTCGTCGACAACATCTACCGTTACACCCTGGCCGGTACCGAAGTATCCGCACTGCTGGGCCGTATGCCTTCGGCAGTAGGTTACCAGCCGACCCTGGCTGAAGAGATGGGCGTGCTGCAAGAGCGCATCACTTCGACCAAGCAAGGTTCGATTACCTCGATCCAGGCGGTATACGTACCAGCGGACGACTTGACCGACCCGTCGCCAGCGACCACCTTCGCCCACTTGGACGCCACCGTCGTTCTGTCCCGTGACATCGCTTCCCTGGGTATCTACCCAGCGGTAGACCCACTGGACTCGACTTCGCGTCAGCTGGACCCGAACGTGATCGGCAACGACCACTACGAAACCGCTCGCGGCGTTCAGTACGTGTTGCAACGTTACAAAGAACTGAAGGACATCATCGCGATCCTGGGTATGGACGAGCTGTCGGAAGCCGACAAGCAGTTGGTAAACCGTGCTCGTAAGATCCAGCGTTTCTTGTCGCAGCCGTTCTTCGTGGCTGAAGTCTTCACCGGTGCCTCGGGTAAATACGTTTCCCTGAAAGACACCATTGCTGGCTTCAAAGGCATCCTCAACGGTGACTACGACCACCTGCCAGAACAAGCGTTCTACATGGTCGGCGGCATCGAAGAAGCGATCGAGAAAGCCAAGAAACTGTAATCCCGGCGCCCGGAAACGGGCGCTAATTTAGGTTGAGGCAATCAGATGGCTATGACAGTCCATTGCGATATCGTCAGTGCGGAAGGGGAAATCTTCTCCGGTCTGGTCGAGTTTGTGGTTGCGCATGGTGAGCTGGGTGATCTTGGTATCGCCCTGGGTCACGCACCGCTGATCACCAGCTTGAAGCCAGGTCCGATTAGTCTGACCAAGCAGGGCGGGGAAAAGGAGGTGTTCTACATCTCTGGTGGTTTCCTCGAGGTTCAGCCGAACATGGTCAAGGTCCTTGCCGACACCGTGCAACGTGCTGCCGACCTGGACGAAGCCTCCGCTCAGGAAGCCGTCAAGGCTGCCGAGAAGGCCCTGCACGAAAAAGGCGCAGACTTCGACTACGGTTCCGCTGCTGCACGTCTGGCCGAGGCTGCAGCCCAGCTGCGCACCGTCCAGCAGATCCGCAAGAAGTTCGGCGGCTAAGCCGTCTGCTTTCTGTGCGATTGATTAAAAAGGGTAGCCTCGGCTACCCTTTTTTCTTTTCGCGACTCTCATCAGTCGGTCGCAGTCATTGACCACCCAGGATTGGTACCCGTCATGTCTCTTGAAATCGTTATCCTCGCGGCCGGCCAAGGCACCCGCATGCGTTCGGCGCTGCCCAAGGTACTGCATCCGATCGCCGGCAACTCCATGCTGGGTCATGTTATCCACAGCGCCCGTCAACTTGATCCACAGCGCATTCACGTGGTGATCGGCCATGGCGCGGATGCTGTGCGGGAGCGCCTGGCGGCCGATGATCTGAATTTCGTCCTGCAGGATAAACAGCTCGGCACAGGCCATGCGGTGGCACAGGCCGTGCCGTTCATTACCGCCGATACGGTGCTGGTTCTCTACGGTGATGTGCCGCTGATTGAAGTCGACACCTTGCAACGCCTGCTCAAGCACGTTGCCCCGCAGCAACTGGGCCTGCTGACCGTCGAACTCGATGACCCTACCGGCTACGGTCGTATCGTGCGCAACGCCGACGGCCAGGTCACCGCCATCGTCGAGCAGAAGGATGCCAACGAAGCCCAACGGGCTATCACCGAGGGCAACACCGGGATCCTGGCATTACCGGCCGAACGGCTGGGTGACTGGATGAGTCGTCTGTCGAACAACAACGCCCAGGGCGAGTACTACCTGACCGATGTGATTGCCATGGCGGTGGCGGACGGCCTGGTGGTCGCCACCGAACAGCCCCTGGATGCAATGGAAGTGCAGGGCGCCAATGATCGTCGGCAACTGGCCGAGCTGGAGCGTCACTATCAGTTGCGTGCGGCTCGCCGGCTGATGGCCCAGGGCGTGACCCTGCGCGACCCGGCCCGTTTCGATGTTCGAGGTGAGGTCCAGGTGGGCCGCGACGTGGTCATCGACATCAACGTCATCCTCGAGGGCAAGGTCGTGATCGAAGATGACGTGGTCATTGGTCCGAACTGCGTGATCAAGGACAGCACCCTGCGCAAGGGCGTGGTCATCAAGGCCAACAGTCACCTTGAAGGCGCGATCATGGGCGAAGGCAGCGACGCCGGGCCGTTTGCCCGGTTGCGTCCCGGCTCCGTGCTGGAGGCCCGTGCCCATGTGGGTAACTTCGTCGAGCTGAAGAACGCCCACCTGGGGGAGGGCGCCAAGGCCGGTCACCTGACCTATCTGGGTGACGCTGAAGTCGGCGCCCGCACCAATATCGGTGCCGGCACCATCACCTGTAATTACGACGGCGCGAACAAGTGGAAGACGGTGCTGGGTGAGGATGTGTTCATCGGTTCCAACAACTCGTTGGTGGCGCCTGTGGATATCTCCAGCGGCGCGACCACGGCGGCCGGTTCGACCATTACCCAGAATGTGGATAACCGCCAACTGGCTGTAGGTCGTGCACGCCAGAAGAATATCGACGGCTGGAAGCGTCCGGAAAAAATCAAGAAACCTTAAAGTTATCCACACCGTCCTGTGTGCGAGCCTGCTCGCGATGGCGTTGTATCAGTCGATGACTACTTGGCTGATGTACCGCTATCGCGAGCAGGCTCGCTCCCACAGGACCTCATTCTTTCTGAATTTTTCTCCCTTCGCCTTGACGATCGCAGCGCAATAGGTTTTGATTGCTTACGTTATCTTTCGAATCGAAACTTAAGCTGCCATGTCAAAGCGCAACACCCCCCAACGCCGCCACAACATCCTTGCCTTGCTCCAAGAGCAGGGTGAAGTCAGTGTGGACGAACTGGCCAAGCGCTTCGAAACCTCGGAAGTTACGATTCGCAAGGACCTGGCCGCCCTGGAGACCAACGGCCTGCTGTTGCGTCGTTACGGTGGCGCGGTCCCGATGCCGCAAGAGTTGGTGGCCGAAAACGCGCAGAGCATCTCCAGGTACAAGCAAGCCATTGCCCGGGCCGCTGTGAAGCGGATTCGCGAACATGCGCGAATCATCATCGACAGCGGCAGTACCACCGCCGCCATGATCCCTGAACTTGGCCTGCAACCGGGATTGGTGGTGATGACCAACTCCCTGCACGTCGCCAGGGCCTTGAACGAACTGGAACACGAACCGGTGCTGTTGATGACCGGCGGCACCTGGGATCCGCATTCCGAATCCTTCCAGGGCCAGGTGGCCGAACAGGTCCTGCGTTCCTACGACTTCGACCAGCTGTTCATCGGTGCCGACGGCATCGACCTGGTCCGTGGTACCACCACCTTCAACGAACTGCTGGGGCTGAGCCGTGTCATGGCTGAGGTTGCCCGTGAAGTGATCGTGATGGTGGAGGCCGACAAGATCGGTCGCAAGATCCCCAACCTGGAACTGCCGTGGAGCAGCGTCCATACCCTCATTACCGATGATCGCCTGCCCGTAGAGGCCCGCGATCAGATTCAGGCCCGCGGCATCCAGGTGATCTGCGCGTCTGTCAGCCAGGAGAAATAACATGTGTGGAATTGTCGGCGCCGTTGCTGAACGCAACATCACAGCCATCCTGCTCGAAGGCCTCAAGCGCCTGGAATACCGTGGCTATGACAGCGCGGGTGTGGCGGTGCTCACCAACGACGGACAGCTTGCGCGCATGCGTCGGCCGGGCAAGGTCAGCGAGTTGGAACAGGCGCTGGAAGCCGAGCCGCTGATCGGTCGCCTGGGCATTGCCCACACCCGTTGGGCTACCCACGGTGCGCCATGCGAGCGTAATGCCCACCCGCATTTCTCCGGCGACCTGGCGGTGGTGCACAACGGCATCATCGAGAACCATGAAGCCCTGCGCGAACAGCTCAAGGCCTTGGGCTACGTTTTCACTTCGGACACCGACACCGAAGTCATCGCCCATCTGCTCAATCACAAGCTCAAGGAACTGATGGACCTGACCGTAGCCCTCAAGGCGACCGTCAAGGAACTCCACGGCGCCTATGGCCTGGCGGTGATCAGCGCGAAACAACCGGATCGCCTGGTGGCGGCCCGCAGTGGCAGCCCGTTGGTGATCGGCCTGGGCCTGGGGGAGAACTTCCTGGCGTCGGACCAGTTGGCGCTGCGTCAGGTCACTGACCGTTTCATGTACCTGGAAGAAGGCGACATCGCCGAGATTCGTCGCGACAGCGTGCAGATCTGGGATCTCGATGGCCAAGCGGTAGAGCGCGAGACCGTGCAGTACCGCGACGGCGCCGAAGCCGCCGACAAGGGCGAGTTCCGCCACTTCATGCTCAAGGAAATCCACGAGCAACCCGCCGTGGTGCAACGTACCCTGGAAGGGCGCTTGAGCCCGAGCCAGGTATTGGTCCAGGCCTTCGGCCCACAGGCAGCCGAGTTGTTCGCCAAGGTTCGCAACGTGCAGATCGTTGCCTGCGGCACCAGCTATCACGCCGGCATGGTCGCCCGTTACTGGTTGGAGGAGCTGGCCGGTATTCCGTGCCAGGTGGAAGTGGCCAGTGAATTCCGTTACCGCAAAGTGGTGGTGCAACCGGATACGCTGTTCGTCACCATCTCCCAGTCCGGTGAAACCGCCGATACCCTGGCGGCCCTGCGCAATGCCAAGGCCCTGGGTTTCCTCGCCAGCCTGGCGATCTGCAACGTCGGCATAAGCTCGCTGGTGCGCGAGTCCGACCTGACCCTGCTGACCCAGGCCGGCCGCGAAATCGGCGTGGCTTCGACCAAGGCTTTCACCACCCAGTTGGTCGGTCTGTTGTTGTTGACCCTGTCGTTGGGTCAGGTGCGCGGGACCTTGGCCGAGGGCGTCGAGGCGAAGCTGGTGGAAGAATTGCGTCGCCTGCCGACCCGTCTGGGTGAAGCCCTGGCGATGGACAGCACCGTGGAAAAAATCGCCGAACTGTTTGCCGAGAAGAACCACACCCTGTTCCTGGGCCGTGGCGCGCAATTCCCGGTAGCAATGGAAGGCGCCCTGAAGCTCAAGGAAATCTCCTACATCCACGCCGAAGCCTACCCGGCCGGTGAGCTCAAGCACGGCCCGTTGGCCCTGGTGGACAACGACATGCCGGTGGTCACCGTGGCGCCGAACAACGAGCTGTTGGAAAAACTCAAGTCCAACCTCCAAGAAGTGCGCGCCCGGGGTGGCCAGTTGATCGTCTTCGCTGATGAAAAAGCCGGCATGACCAACGGCGAAGGGACTCACGTCGTGCACATGCCGCACATCCACGACAGCCTGGCGCCGATCCTCTACACCATTCCGCTGCAACTGCTGTCGTACTACGTGGCCGTGCTCAAGGGTACTGATGTCGATCAGCCGCGGAACCTGGCGAAGTCTGTGACGGTGGAGTGAGGGGCGCGAGTTTGCCGGAGAGGTTGAGCGACTATAATCGGTCTATAGTCGCTCTATAGTTCTCTATAGTTCTCTATAAATAGCAAATCACGGCGAATAATTGGTCTATAGTCGCTCTATAGTTTCCTATAGAAGAGGCCCTTCCAATGGCTGAAATTTTCTACCATCGCCCTGCTTTGGCTGCCCGCCTTTCAAAACTGATCATGCAGGTCGCCATCGGTAGCGCTGCCAGCTCGGGCGTCTTCCTGGCGGCTCCTCGACGTACCGGCAAATCAACCTTCGCCCGAGAAGACTTGCGACCTGCGTTGGAAGAAGCGGGAGCGATTGTCCTGTACGCCGATCTCTGGAAAGACCAGACAAAAGATCCCGGTCTAGTCATTGTGCAGGCGGTCCGGGAGGCTGTTGGGCGCAGCGAAGGATTCGTGACGCGTCTGGCGAAGAGTGCTGGCATGGAGAAAGTGAGCGTTGGCGGCCTGAGCTTCAGTCTGGACAAGATCGGACTCGGCAAAGATATTGATTTGACCACGGCGCTTGCAGCGCTCTCGGATGAATCAAAAAAGATCATTGTCCTGATCATCGACGAAGCTCAGCATGCGATCACCACCGATGAGGGCGTAGCGGCCCTGTTCGCATTGAAAGCGGCGAGGGACGAGCTCAATAGTTCGAAGCATCATGGCCTGCGCATCGTTTGCACAGGATCGAACCGGGACAAGCTGGCTATGCTGCGCAACAGCAAGGATCAAGCGTTTTTCGGAGCCTCTATGGTGCCGTTCCCAACCCTGGATCAAGACTTCATCAACTGGTTCTGCGCCAATGTTGACCTTCCCCATCCGCTCGATCCCTGCAATGTGTTCGAGTTGTTCAAGGAGAGCGGCTACCGACCTGAGTTGCTCGGTGCTGCCGCAGACGAAATCAGGTTCGATTTCGCATTAGACCCGGAAATCGTCCCACAGCGGTTCGCCCTGCTGGTTCGGGCGCAAGCTGATGAACTCAACGCAGACCTGCAGAAAGTGATTCATAGCCTGACGCCTATCCAGTCCGCCGTCATCCGCGTCATGAGCGCCAAGGGCGAAAGTTATGCGCCCTTCGAAGCTCCTACGATAAACCTGTACGCGAAAGCGATGGCGCAGGCCGGTATCGCAGAGAGTGACATAAAGGTAGAAGTGCCCGGCGTTCAGCAAGCGCTTCTGGCCCTTCAGGAGAAGAAATTGGTCTGGAAGGCTTCGCGTGGAGTCTATGCGGTAGATGAGCAGGTGATCGTGGATCTGCTACGGGATGCAGGCTTGCTCGAAGGCCTGTCCTGAATCACCTTCAGATCTTGAAGGTGTTGACCATCTGTTGCAGGCGAATCGACTGTTTTTCCAGTTCATTGCACGCCTGCAAGGTGGATTGCAGATTGCCGACCGTCTTCTGGTTCAGGTCATTGATGTGGCTGATGTCGCGATCCAGATTGTCTACCACCGAGGTTTGTTCCTCAGTGGCAGTGGCCATGGACAGGTTGATCTCGTCGATCTCGCCAATGCCCCGCAGCACTTGATTAAGCCGTTCACCGGCAAGCCTCGCGGTAGTGACGTTGGTGTCGCTGTGACGCTGGCTTTCCAGCATGGCGTTGACGGCGTTGCCGGCGCCGGCTTGCAACTCCTCGATCATGTTGTGAATTTCCTGCGCCGATTGTTGAGTGCGATGGGCGAGGGTGCGCACTTCGTCCGAGACCACGGCAAAACCACGTCCGGCGTCTCCGGCACGGGCGGCCTCGATAGCGGCATTCAGGGCCAGCAGGTTGGTCTGGTCGGAAATGCCCTTGATCACGTCGAGGATCCGGCCGATTTTCAAGGTTTTCTCATTCAGGCTTTCGATGTCCTGGCGGGTATTGATCACCTGTGATGAAAGCTGTGCCATGGCGCTGATGCTGCGCTCCACCACCTGCTGGCCTTCCTGGGTCTGGTTCTTGGTATCCGAGGCGCGGCTTGACGCATGAGCGGCGCTACGGGCGATCTCCTGGGCGGCGGCGCCCAGTTCGTTGATGGCGGTGGCGATGTTATGGGTCAACGCCGCTTGGGTGTCGGAGCTTTTCAGGGACGAGTGCGATGCCTGGCTGACCTGCGCAGCCAGTTGGGTGAGTTGGCTACTGGAGGTCAGCACTTCGCGGATCGAATGCTGGATGCGTTCGACGAAGCGGTTGAAGCCGCCGGCCATCACGCCAAACTCGTCCTGGGACAGGCTGTGCAGGCGTTGGGTCAGATCACCCTCGCCATCGGCGATGGATTGCATGGCCATGCCCATATTGCGTAATGGCCGCATCAAAGCGTTTATCAACAGACCGAGCAAACCGATGGTGACCAGCACCGCAATCAGCGTCGCAATCAGGGCCGAAGTGCGAAACTCATGGAGCGCGGCGTAGGCTTTATCCTTGTCCACCGACAAGCCGATGGACCAGTGCAACGACGGCAGGCCGTTGATCGGTGTAAATGTGACGATCCGAGTGCTGCCGTTTTCCTGTACTTCATTCAGATTGTCGTTGATAGCCGGAGCGCCTTCGGGGAACGCCTGGGCCAGGGTCTTGGTGACCAGTGCGCTGTCCGGGTGCACCAGGATCTTGCCGTCGTCGCTGACCAGGAAGGCATAGCCGATGCCGTTGAGATCGACGGAGTTGACGATCTTGGCAAGCTTTTCCAGGCTCAGGCTCGCCCCGAATACGCCGGCTGCCTTGCCATCGATTTTGATCGGCACCGCCTCGGTCATGATCAGGTAATCGATGCCGGCACCGATGTAGGGTTCGGTCAGCACCGGGCTGAGAGAGGCAGCCGCCTCCTTGTACCACTGGCGTTGGCGAACATCGTAGCCATCGGGCATCACCCGCTCGGGATAAATGAAGAAACGGCTGTCTTGGAACCCGACATAGCTGGCGATAAAGGTCCTGGTGATGATGTCTTGGGCGAGCATCCTGCCGACGGTCGCCGGTGTGGGGGCGGCGGCGATGGTTTGGGCGGCACCCTCGATCAACAGGAGCCGACCGGCCAGCCAGTTGTCGAGGTTGGCACCGAGCAACTTGCCCGTGGTCTGCAAACTGCTGTGCAATGCGTCGCGGGTGCTTGCTTGTTGTCGATGGTCATTGAGCAGTGAGAACGACAGGAATACTGCCACCGAGATGACACAGGCACCGAGAAGGATCTTGTGACCGAATTTCATACTGATGCCCATGAATCACGCTCGTCAGGTCTTGTTTTTATGAGTCCCCGCCAGGGTGGGGCGAAGATTTGACGAGTGGACAGGTTTTGTCGAACTAGAAAAGATGATGGGCAATCGTAAGAATTTTTATGGCATCAAGTGACGCAGATGCGCGCTTGCCGGGACCTCGGATTCCGGACTGAGCATCACTCCAGAAAACACCGGTCAAAAAGGTAAACGCTACCCGGCTTGAGGTTTTCCACTGTGCGTTGTGGACGGCCACCGTCACCGCTTTTCTTGCGGCCGGTTTCCTGCAGGTAGCCTGCTTCGGTCATCTTCAGCAGACGCTGGCGCATGCTGGTCTTGAGCACCGGACGCTCGAGTACCAGGGAAAAAATCCCCACGGCTTCCGGCGCGCTGAATTCCGGACCCAGGAACATCAGCGGCAGGCTGCTGTAGAGCGCTTTGGAGAACAGTCGCTCCTGTACGGCAGCCACCAGGCTGTTGTGGTCGAAAGGGAGTCTTGTCGTGGCGTCAGCGACGTCTTTGAGCGCAAAGAATCCCTGGTACTCGGCGAGCGGGGGCGTGTCGCTGACAATGGCCAGATAGAACGTCGACGATGACCAGCAACGTGGATCGCGGAATGCGTCGCCGACGGTACCGACCTGTTCGATCCAGGCCAGCGGCATGCCCACTTTGTTCGAGTTGCGCAGGCGCTCCACGGCGTCGTTCAGTGTGAGATCTTCGACCCCTCCGTTCACCACGATCCCAGGCAGCGCCCAGTGGCCGGTGAACGGCTCGGCCTCCCTGCGGTTCAGGAGGATTTCAAGGGCCTGGGCTTCCCGGTTGAAGCGCAGCACACAGAGGTCGATGGTGTGCAGATAATCGCGCGCGGGGGCTGTACTAGTGGGCATGTCGATTTCCGTGGGTAGCGTAAAGATCGTAGTTTAACGGGTTCATGCCGGGAGCCATCCAGTCGGTGGGAAGCGGCTCGCCCAGGGCCAATCGTTCGCGAACCAGCGTGCTGCGCACATGAATCTTTTCCTCCACACAAAGGATGGAAAAGCGCTCCAGTAATTCCTGGCCGCGATAGAAGGTCGGTAACAGATCCGCGACGTCCTGACCCACCACCAGCGCTATCCGCTTGCCGTCCAGAGCCAGGCTGTCGGCGAGGTGAGCAAGCAGGATGTAGCTGTAGATGGCGCCTTCGACGCCACGTGCCACGACCTGCTCGACCCGGCTTGCCTGCACTTGCGCGCAACACAGTGGCTGAACGTGCTCGACGATCGACTCCAGCCATTTCAGGCGGACTTCATAGTCAACCATTCGCTTGCTGTAGGGATGCCGGAGGCTTGGGGCGACCAGCACGCGCCTGGCCTGGAATGACGCCTGGATCATCACCTGGGCGTGGCCGGCATGCGGGGGATTGAAGGCGCCGCCGTAAAGGGCCAGTTCGAACATGGTTTATCCTCTTTGGGTACACGACATGTACCGTATCATCAAAATCGTGTTCGACGAACTGTTCTGATCCGGTTTTATTGTTATTTGGCATTGGGAAAGCATCCGGCAAAATTCTTTTTCACAGTGACTTGTCACAAAAGTACACGTTATGTACTCTCGTTTCCGTGAACAGGAGAAACCAGCATGAATAGCCTGAACCGTAAGACGGCTTCCTTCGATGTCGATGCGCAAAAGAGCTTTACACCGCTTTGCCCTGATGAGCTGCCAGTGCCTGGTGGCGAGCAGATTGGCGATGAGCTGAATTTCATTGCTGCCCTGGCCAGCCTGCGCGTCGGCAGCAAGGATGCCCATTCGCCTCAGGCGCCATGGGTGGTTGCCGAGCATTCCCAGATGCTCGCACCGACCGGGCTCGAGCATGCCGACCTCACTTGGGTCAGCCACTGTGTCCCCGGCACCGAAGGTTTCACCTTGCTGGACGAATTGCCGACCCCTTACGACTACGACTATTTCGTCTGGAAGGGCGTCGAGCCGGATTTGCACCCGTACGGCGCCTGTTACCACGACCTGCACGGCAAGCTGTCCACCGGGGTGATCGAGTACCTGAAAGGTATGGGTGTGGAGCAAGTCCTTGTCGGTGGGCTGGCGCTGGATTTCTGCGTCAAGACCACGGCCCTGCAACTGGCTACCGCCGGCTTCAAGGTGATCGTTCACCTGCCAGCCTGCCGGGCCATTAGCGAGGAGGGCGCCACACAAGCCGTTCAGGACCTGCAGCAAGCGGGGGTCTGGATTGCCAGGACCCGCGAAGAAACCGTCCGCCTGGCAGGCGAGTAAGGAGCACACATGGACAGCGCATTCGATTCAAGCAACGGCGTCATCCAGGGCCTTCTGGATACCGACTACTACACCTTCACCATGATGCAGGCGGTCTTGCACCAGCACCCGAACGTGGAGGTGGAGTATCAGTTCATCGTGCGTTCCAAAGAGCGGCTCGGTCACCTGATCCCGGACATTCGTGTGGAGCTTGAGAAGCTCGCCGGCTTGCAGTTGCGCGAGGGGGAGCAAAGGTTTCTGTTCAACAAGCGTTTTCGCGAGTACCTGACACCGGACTTCGAACAGTTCCTCGGCCTGTTTCGCTTCAATCTGCGCTACATCCACGTGTCGGAGGTCGACGGCCAACTGCATATCCGCGTCCGCGGTCCGATGTTGCACTGCATCATGTTCGAGCAGCCGGTACTGGCGATGGTCAGCGAACTGCGCAACCGCGAGAAGTACCCCGAAGTCGAATTGGCCGACGTTACCCGCAAGCTGTACCAGAAGTTCGAGTGGCTGGAGAAAAACGCCAGTCGTGAAGAACTCGCTGAGTTCCGTGTTTCCGACTTTTCCACCCGCCGTCGGCTGTCCTTCAGGGCGCAACGTGAAGTGGTGAATATTATGCGCAGTGATTTTCCAGGTGTGTTTGTCGGCACCAGTAACGCTCACTTGGCCTACGAGTTCGATCTTCCGCTGATTGGCACGATGGCTCACCAATGGCTGATGGTCCATCAGCAACTGGGGCGCTTGCGCGAGAGTCAGAACGCGGCCTTGGAGAACTGGGTGCGCGAGTATCGTGGCCGGCTCGGCATTGCACTGACGGACTGCATCAGCACCGACTTCTTTCTCAAGGATTTCGACCTGTACTTCGCCAAGCTGTATGACGGGCTGCGCCAGGATTCAGGTGACCCTATTGCCTGGGCTGACAAGGTGCTGGGGCGTTACCGGGAATTGGGTGTCGACCCACGGACCAAGGACCTGATGTTCTCCGATGGCCTCAATTTCGAAAAATGCTTGCCGATCCTGCGTCATGTTCGCGGCAAGGCCAGGTTCGGTTTTGGCATGGGCACCAGTCTGGCCTGCGATGTCGAGGGGGTCGAACCGCTGAGCATTGTCATGAAACTGGTGCGCGTCCACGGCGAGCCGGTGGTGAAGTTCTCCGATGACCCGATCAAGAACGTCTGTGAAGATGTTTCGTTCCTTCGCTATGCCGCCCAAGTGTTCAACGTCGCCCTGATCAATCCACAGCTGGGAGCCTGATATGACTTCACTTCAGCAAGAGCGTATAGCCCGGGAACTGGGCATCGATCGCCAACTCAAACAGGGCGGTGAGCACCTCGAGATTGCCCGTCGCGTTGGGTTTATCAAGCAGGTTCTACGGGAGTCGGGTTGCATGTCCCTGGTGCTCGGTATCAGCGGCGGCGTCGACTCGCTCACCGCCGGGCGCCTGTGCCAGTTGGCCGTGGAGCAGCTGCGGAGTGAGGATTACGAGGCGCGCTTTATCGCCGTGCGACTGCCTTACAAGGCCCAGGCAGATGAACATGACGCTCAAGCATCCCTGGACTTCATCCGGCCTGACTTGATCACCACGAGCAATATTGCCGCGTGTGTGGATGGACTGATGGCCAATATCGCGATCGACGGTTTGCAGCCTTCGGCCGAACTCGCAGACTTTGCCAAAGGCAATGCCAAGGCCCGGGCACGGATGCTGGCGCAATACGCGATTGCCAATATGAGCAATGGGCTGGTGGTCGGAACCGACCATGGCGCCGAGGCGGTGATGGGTTTTTTCACTAAATTCGGTGACGGCGCATGCGACCTGGCGCCGCTGTCGGGGCTGACGAAGACTCAGGTGCGTTTGTTGGCCGACACCATGGGCGCTCCTGCGTACCTGGTGCGCAAGGCGCCGACCGCCGATCTGGAAGACCTGGCACCCGGTCGGTTGGATGAGGTGGCGTATGGCTGCAGTTACAAGGAGATCGATGCGTATCTGATGGGCGAAGAGGTGTCGCCTCAGGCTCGAGAAATCATCGAGCGCGCCTACGGCAAGACGGCTCATAAACGAGCATTGCCTCGCGTCCCGGCGGTATTGTGAACGACATCAAGCAAGCGTGAGCAGGTTTTCAAATGGAACCCTGGTCTCGAATGAAGGGGGATGAATGACACAGGCAATCAGCACCAAGGACCGCGTCCGCATCAAGAACGTCGAAGTCCTCTCGGACAACTGGTACGTGCTGCGCAAGACCACCTATGACTACCTTGGCCGCAACGGCCGGTGGCAAGAGTTGACGCGCGAGACCTATGACCGCGGCAACGGCGCCACGATCCTGCTGTACAGCAAGGCCAAGCAGACCGTGGTGCTGACCCGGCAATTCCGCTTTCCGGCCTTCGTCAACGGACATGATGACCTGTTGATCGAAACCTGTGCCGGCCTGTTGGACAACGACGATCCGCACACCTGCATCCGCAAGGAAACCCAGGAAGAAACCGGCTACGTCATCCAGAACGTGCGCAAAGTCTTCGAAGCCTTTATGAGCCCGGGTTCGGTGACGGAGCGGCTACATTTTTTCGTCGGCGAATATTTCGACGAAGACAAGCGACACGCCGGCGGCGGGCTGGAGGACGAGGGCGAGGACATCGAGGTGCTTGAGCTGCCGCTCGACCAGGCCCTGGGCATGATCGAGACGGGAGAAATCTGCGACGGCAAGACCATCATGCTGTTGCAGTACGCCAAGCTGCATCGGTTGCTGGATTAGTGTCAGCCGTTGCAACCCGGGCCGCTTGCTGGTGGACCTTCGCGCCGCCAAATCTTTCACGATAGGCCGAGGGCGGCAAGCCGACGGCGTTCCTGAACGCCGCCCGGAAACTTTCCACCGAGCGGTAACCACAGGCCTGCGCAATGCCGGTCGCGCTCTGATCGGTGGTTTCCAGCAGCTCCCTGGCCCGGTTCAGTCGTTCCTGTTGCAGCCAGGCTTTTGGCGAAAGGCCGGTGGTTTCGATGAAGCGACGCAGGAAGGTGCGCTCGCTCATGGCCACGCGAGCGGCCATGTCGGACACGCTCAGGGGCTGGTCCAGATGCTCGCGGATCCACTGCAGGACCTGGCTCAGTTCGTTGCGCGGCGACTTGCACACAGGCGCGACGATGAATTGCGACTGGCCACCGGTTCGCTGTGGCGCCATGACCAGGCGACGGGCCACCGAGTTGGCAACGTGGGTGCCGAAATCCCGGGCGATCAGGTGCAGACAGGCGTCGATGCCGGCGGCACTGCCGGCTGAGGTAATGATTTGCCCCGAATCGACATACAGTACATTCGGGTCCACCTTGATGAGAGGAAAGCGTTCGGCAAGCTCATGGGAAAACTGCCAATGGGTGGTCACCGTTTCACCGTCGAGCAGTCCGGTGGCGGCGAGTACGAAGACACCCGAGCAGATCGACAGCAAGCGGGCACCCCGGGCATGAGCGCTTCTGAGGGCATCGAGCAGCGCTTGCGGAGGCGCTTCGTGATAGCTGCGCCAGCCGGGAATGATGATGGTATCCGCGGTTTCCAGCTCTTCCAGCCCGGCGTCGACCGAGATCTGGATACCACCCAAGGCCCGCATGGGGCCCGGATCGACAGCGACGATGCGGTGGGCGTACCAGGCAACGTCCAGCTCCGGACGGGGCAGCCCGAATATCTCCAGCGCAATACCAAATTCGAAAACGCAAAGGCCCTCATAAACGAGAATTGCCACTGTTCCTGGGTGGGTGTGCATTTGGCGTAAAACTACCGTTTGTTGTCGTCTGCTGCACTGTAGCGAACAGTTCTGTCGTCCTACAATCGGACCATGGATGGAGCAATGAATGAGTAATCGAAAAGCAGGCCTGGTCTTGGCGGATGTGGAGCAGCAACTTTCCAGGCACTTCCTGGGTTTCCTGAACAATGACATTCGGATGAAGCAGGTTCGTAACGCGTTTCATCGAGATGGCTATTTCCACTTCAAGGAATTTTCATTTTTACCCGGCGCAATGCCGGAAGAGGTCCATGCCGAAGTGCATGGGTTGCTCGATGAATATTCGGCAGATCACGATGCAACCGTCCTGTTTATCCATGACCCCTACCGCAAGATCCATGTGATCCCTCAAGCGGAAATTGCCGAGGGCGGGGCAGTGATCCCGGCGCTCTACCACTCCGAGTCGCTACGCCACTTCCTCAGCAGCATCGCCGGCGAAGACTTGGCGTCCTGCCAGGACCGCGGGCAGTACCTGATCAGCAGGCTGAATCATCCAGACGATACCCACCGTTGGCATTGGGGCGATTACCCCTACACCCTGGTCTGGATCATCGAGGCCCCTGAGGACCCGGATGGCGGCGACGTACTGCAATGCGTGCCCTACAGCAACGGGAACCAGGATGACTTGCACGCATGGGAATACAGCCTGGAAAGCCCCGGCAAGGCCTGTCACCACCTCAAGGGTGATGTGTATTTCCTCAAGTCCGGTACCACCCTGCACCATCTGGTGCCGATTCAACGAAACGCCACGCGCATCATCCTCAGTACCAGTTGGAGGGTGGCTTCGGACGGCGAAGCGATGCCCTGTGCATAAGTAACCCTGATGACTCACCGTTTAGCGCCGCGCGGGATGCGTGCGGCTGGATAAGGAAATTGAAATGAAGAAAGTCGCGGTAGTGGGTTGCACCGGTGCGGTGGGCATGACCATGTTGCAATTGCTTGAGCACACCGATTACCAAGTGGTGTGCATGGCCTCCGAGCGTTCGGCGGGCAAGGGGTTGAAGGTGGGTGACACCGAGCACTTGATCGAACCCTTTTCGGTCGAAGGCTGTGCCTCGTGCGACATCGTTTTCCTCTGTGTGTCCGGGGCCTTTGCCCTGGAATACGGCGAGCGTCTGGCCGAGCACTCCCATGTCATCGATAATTCGTCGGCCTTCCGTTATCACCCGCAGATTCCACTGCTTGTACCGCCGATCAACGGCCGGCGCTACAAGGGGGAAAAACTGATCGCCAACCCGAACTGCTCCTCGGCCATTGCATTGATGGTACTGGGGCCGCTGCATGAGGCCTTCGGGCTGGAAAGCGCGATTATCTCCACCTACCAGGCCGCCAGTGGAGCAGGTCAGCCGGCGATGCTGGAGCTGCGGGAAAAGGCCAAGGCTTTCAGCGACTATGGCGATCAGGACCGCAGCGAGAATTTCGCCCACAACCTGGCGTTCAATGTGATCCCCCAGGTCGACTCGTTCGAAGACAACGGCTACACCCGGGAAGAAATGAAAGTGGTCTGGGAGCTGCGCAAAGTCCTCGACGAACCGGCGCTGGCCATCAGCACCACGGCGGTGCGGGTGCCGACCTTGCGCTCCCATGCCGAGGCCTTGAGCCTGCGTTTCCAGAAGCCTGTCGAGTCCCTCGAGCAAGTGCGTGAACTGTTGCGCAGCGCACCGGGTGTCGAAGTCGTTGATGAGCCCGCACTAGGCATTTACCCGATGCCCATGACCTCGACCCACAAGCACGCGGTGGAGGTCGGACGGATTCGCTACAACCTGATCTACGGTCAGCACGGGCTGGACCTGTTCATCAGTGGTGATCAACTGCTACGTGGTGCAGCGCTGAACGCATTCGAGATCATGCAATTGATCAACGATTGACCGGAGCTGCGTATTTTTCAGCTGGACTGGACCTGGCTGTCCTCCTGCATATCGTCCAGGTATTCGGGTTGGTCCGCCTGCTCCGGCAGTTCGGTCACGACGCTGAAGTCGCTGATCTCGATGGCACCCACCCCATGGCCCAACAGATGGAAGGAGAAGGCCTTGCGCGCTTGCGGGTTATCGAAACGGATGTTCATCACCAACGGTTGTTCGGGCGTCACCGCTACATCGGTCGGCAGTTCCATGGGCACATCCTGCTCGAACTCCTTGGCCTTGAGGGAAATGTAGGCCGTGTGGTCCGCCTCGATGGCGCGGATGCTCAGGCTGACGCGGGTCTGTGAACCCTTGGGCATTTCCAGGTACTGGGCGCCGATCAGGTTGTCGGTCCAGTCATTGGAAACCTGGGCCGGAAGCGGGATTTTTTCGGCGCTGCCGAACTGATAATGCTGGTTCAGCGGTGTATGCAGCAGGGTCTGGTCCAGGGCGGTTGCCCGGGCGCTGATCAGTCTGGCCCGCTGGCCGCTGTAGTGCCCTCCGTAGGTGGCGCGGTCGGCGATGAAACCTTTGCTGGCGTAATAGCGGCAACGCTGCAGGAAATCGCATTCGGTGAAGGTGCCCTTGCCGTCGTGGTAGCGCAGCATGCCATTGGTGAACGACATGATCTCCCGGCCCGTTGCGTAGTCCCTGAACATCGAGCGGCCGGACAACGACGCCGGCACCGGGAAGCCGAAGTAGTCGAGGATCGAGGCCGTGAGGTCCACGTGACCGTAGGTCCCCGACTTGATGCGGGGCAGGGGTTCCGGCGCCAGCGTCAGGTTGAATCCCCAGGATGACGCCAGGCGTACATCGTCGATGCCATGGGATTCGTCTGAAGTGACCACCACCAGGGTATTTTCCAGGACGCCCTGGCGTTCCAGGTCCGAGAGGAAATTATCCAGCGCATCGTCCAGATAACCCACGGCGGCCTGTTTGGCGGTGTCATAGCGTTGCAGGTAGTCATCCGGTGCGGAGTAGGGCTGGTGTGTGCCCACGGTCAGCAGGGTGAGCATCCAGGGTTTGTCCGTTTGTTGCAGTTGCCCGACGTAGTCCAGCGCGCCTTCGAAGAACGTCTTGTCGTCCTTGCCCCAGGGAAATTCCAGGTAAGCGGGCCGGGTGAACCATTCCATGCCCAGGGTCGTGTCGAAGCCGATGTGCGGCATGATCCGGTCCTTGGCCATGAACCGCAGGCCCGCACCCTGCAGGAAATGCGTGGCGAAGCCCTGCTGGCGCAACTGGGCCGGCAGGCAGGCCTGATTGCGCTGGGCCTGGTTGAGCATCTCGACGCCCTTGGGCGTGCCGTCGTCGAGTTTGTCGTAGTCGCCACACAGCATCGCGTACAGGCCGCGGATGGTCTGGTGGCTGTGCAGGACGTAATCGGGCGTGTTCATGCCGCGCTCGGCCCAGACACTGAGGCGCGGCATGGGGTTTTCCTGATAGCGGCTTTCCAGGGCCTGACGGTTGGCGCCTATGTAGGCACCGGGGATGCCTTCCAGGGCGATGACCAGGACGTTGCGTGCCTGGCCCGGCGCGGCCAGCAGTTTCTGTCCATCGAGGTCCAGCCGGGTAAGGCCTTCCATCGGCGGAACCTGGGCGTGCGCATCACCTTCCAGCCAATGCTGGATTCGGTCCTGTCCGGTTGCGACCGCGGCGGTGGCGAGTTGATGGGGCAGATTGAACACATTCCACTGGTCCGCCTCGGTGGGTCGCCAGGATTGCACGGTGCCGTGGACCAGCAGGAACAGCGCAGGCAATGCCCACGCATGGCATGGCAAGGGCGGTGCGTGGCGTGAACGACTTGCCCACTGGACCATCAGCCAGAGCGCTAGCGCTGTCAGTTGCAGCGCGGCCAACCAGGGATGGGCGAAGCCGCCGCTGCTGGAGTTTTCGACGAATTGCGGATCGGTCAGGTAATGCAGGTCCGAGGGGTTGGGCATTCGCCCGACGGCGCTGATCAACTCGATGTTGGCCAGCGTCAGCGCGGTCCAGGCCAGCAGCACAGGCAAGGCCAGCCAGAAGGGACGACGGTAAAGCAGCGTGAGCAGCAACCCGCCGATGCCCAGGTCCGACAGGTAGCCCAGCGGATCGGACCAGCCCAGTGCGAGACGCAGGGCGAGGGGACCGACCAGGAGCAGGCCGGCCAGGGTGATCAAGGGGGCGAGGGGATGGATGAATACGCGGTAAAGAACGTTCACAAAAACAGGCCTTGTACTGATCTACAACCAGCACAAATCCATGTGGGAGCGAGCCTGCTCGCGATTGCGATGGGTCAGTAATAAGGATGGCGACTGATTCACCGCTATCGCGAGCAGGCTCGCTCCCACAGGATTCTCTGCTGTTTATAGGTCATCGAATGTAATGATGGGCGCGATGGTACCAAGCCTGGTTGTCCGTGGCGGACCGGCCGGCTGCGCTACGCTGAGGTTCGCTTGCACAAGCCTCTAAGATAGCCGTGCAGCATGGCTTTGCGGCGTTTGGAAAACTTGTATCAGGATTTCTCACCGGGGGATGGATGGACAGGTTTCAGGAAATGCAGGTGTTTATGGCCGTCGCCCAGGAGTCGGGTTTTTCGGCGGCGGCGCGGCGTTTGGGTCTGTCGGCGGCCAGCGTTACCCGCGCAGTGGCGGCGTTGGAGCAACGCATCGGCACGCCTTTGCTGGTTCGTACCACCCGCAACGTGTATCTGAGCGAAGCCGGCCAGCGTTTCCTGGAGGATTGTCGGCGGATCCTCGGTGATTTGCAGGAGGCCGAGGATTCGGCGGCCGGCAGCCATGCCCAGCCCAGGGGGCAGTTGACGATCACCGCACCGGTGCTGTTCGGCCAGTTGTTCGTCACGCCGTTGCTGGTGGAGTACCTGCGCCAGTATCCCGAAGTCAGCATCAATGCCTTGCTGCTGGACCGAAATGTCAGCATGGTCGAGGAGGGCATGGACGTTGCCGTGCGCATTGGCGAGCTGCCCGACAGCAACCAGCACGCCGTCCGCGTCGGCGAAGTGCGGCGGGTCGTCTGCGGCTCTCCCGCGTTCTTCGCTCAGCATGGCCGGCCTCGACATCCGCAGGAACTGGAGCGGCTGCCGGTAGTGGCCTCCTCGGCCATCGGCCAGGTCAGAAGCTGGACCTTCGTCGACGCCGGACAATCCCTGGCGGTGCGACCGGTGCCTCGGTTGGTGGTCACCGCCAATCAGGCCGCCATCACTGCCGCCAGCCAGGGCCTGGGAATGACACGTGTGCTGTCTTATCAAGTCGCGGGGGAGGTCGCGAGTGGAGAGCTGGAAATCGTCCTGGCCGATTTCGAACTGCCGCCCCTGCCGATTCACGTGGTTTACCAGGGTGGGCGCAATGCGCCGGCCCGGGTGCGCAGTTTTGTTGATTTCACGGTCAGTGCGCTGCGTAAACACCCAGCCTTGAAAGGCTGAGGTATTGTTTCGGTGAAAGAAATAATGGATTGCATTTACGGGTGATTCTCTAGCTTTTGACTGAGGGGGAAGATGACGCCATCGATGCCGTTCTGCTGACGGCGTCATTTCCAGCGGAGTCGACCATGAACCCCATCAAGCTTTATCACTTCCCGCTTTCCGGACATGCCCATCGCGTTCAACTGATGCTCTCGCTGCTCGAGCTGCCGGTTGAGGTGATCTTTGTCGATCTGGCCAAGGGTGCGCATAAGCAGGCGGACTTCCTGGCCATCAACCCATTTGGTCAGGTACCGGTGATCGACGATGACGGCGTGGTGCTGGCCGATTCCAACGCCATCCTGGTGTATCTGGCGCAGAAATATGGCAAGGGCCGCTGGCTTCCGAGCGACCCGGTGGGGGCTGCCCGGGTGCAGCGCTGGTTGTCGGTGGCGGCCGGGCCGATCCATGCCGGGCCCGCTACAGCGCGTCTGATTACCGTGTTCGGCGCGCCTTACAATGCCGAGGACGTCATCGCCCGGTCCCACACTCTGCTGAAAGTCCTCGATCAACATTTGAGCAACCGCGACTGGCTGGCGGGTGATGCTGCCACCATCGCCGATGTCGCCGGCTATACCTACATTGCCCATGCACCGGAGGGCAACGTGTCGCTGGACGACTACGTCCATGTTCGTGCGTGGCTGGCGCGGATCGAGGCGTTGCCCGGGTTCGTGGGCATGCCGCGGACGGTTGCCGGTTTGCAGAAACACATCTGAGCGTAACCTGTAGTCCTTGGAAGGGGCCGTTTGGCATCCGGCGGCCCTGATCCTTTTGTGACACATGAAAACTTCGGCGCAACGTCCTGGCCCTATGCCCGTCCGCCGCAAGACACGGTAATCTGCCGGGTTTCAGCGGGTGATGAAGGTTCATGACTTTTCTTTTCCGGACATCCCTGGTGCTCGTCGCGTTGCTTTTGCAAGGCTGCGAGCAACCCCCCGCCGCGCCTCTCGATCAGCAGCTCTACATCTGGCAACGCCAGTGGACACCGGCCCACGAATCGGCACTGCGCCAGAGTCATCAGGACTTCTCGGGCTTGCGGGTGTTGGCCTTGCAGGCTTTTCCCGGTGCGGGCTGGAGCCGTGCGCGGATCGATCCGGCCTTGCTCAAGGCCGACGGCCGGCCGCTGATCGCAGTGATCCGCCTGGACGGGCAGCTCAAGACGCTGGATCAGGACGAGGTCATTGCGCAGATCCAGCAGGTGTTGGGCGACTGGCAAGCCCAAGGCCTGGTGCCGGTGGGCGTGGAGATCGACCATGATGCTGGTAGCGCACGGCTGTCGGCCTATGGGACATTCCTGAAGCAGTTGCGCCAGACTTTGCCGGCCACGTTGTGGCTGAGTATCACGGCCTTGCCGGCCTGGCTCGACAGCCCCGCGTTGCCCGGGCTGCTGGAAAGCGCGGACAGCAGCGTGTTGCAGGTCCACGCGGTGAGCGACCCACGCCAGGGTCTGTTCGACCCGAAACAGGCCCGACACTGGGCCGAGCGCTGGAGCGACGTTACCACGCGGCCGTTCTACCTGGCCCTGCCGGCTTATGGCGTGGCGCTGTTGACCCAGGAGAACGGCGCGCCGGTGGTTGAAAGCGAAGTGTCCATCGACAGGGCAGGCGAGCGGCGGGAGCTGCTAGCAGACCCGCAGCAAGTGGCCGGGCTGGCCGCGGATTTACGCGCCAAACCGCCGAAACACCTGGCTGGCTTGATCTGGTTTCGGCTGCCGCTGGCAAGCGACCGACGTGCCTGGAGCCTGACCACGCTCGGCGCCGTGGCTCGGGGAGACAAACTGGACAGTCGTCTGGCCCTGGAACTGGAGGACAAGGACAATTTGTACGATATCCGCCTGGTCAATCGAGGCAATCTCGACAGTCCCTGGCCCCAACGCGTGACGCTTGCCGTGGGCGCATGTGATGGGGTCGATGCCTTGGTTGGCTACACGTTGCAACAAACGCCCGGACTGCTTACCTTCACCCGCATTCAGGAAGGCCGCCTTGCCGCTGGTGCCCAACGGGCCATGGGATGGGCGCGTTGTACAAAAATTGAACAAGGAGCTTTCAATGTCTACCCGTAACTGGCCTCGTCGTCTGCTCTGCCCGGTGTTCTGTGTAAGCCTCGGCTTGCCGTTGGGCCAGGCCCTGGCCTGCGGTCCGGAGTTCCCGATGCGCCTGCTGGATAATCGCGCCCAATCATTGGCCGAATTACCCGAAGGCAGCTTTCGCTTCGAGATCAAGCGTCTTGGCCATGCCATTGCCGGACTCAAGCCGGCCAGCGAGGCGACGCGCAACCCGGATTACAACTACGACGATTCGTCTCCCTACGTGACACAGCGTAACGAGGCCGAGCGGATGGGCCTGACCCCGCCGCAGCAAGCGTTGGTGGAGCGGTTGCGGGCGTTGAGTAATATCGACGAGGTCGCTGCGCAGGCGGCGAACCTGCCTGCCGAACTGCGGTTGTATGCCATCGGCGCGGCTGCTTTTGGCGCCGGTGAAAACCAGAGGGCTGCGCAGGCGTTCCAGGAGTTGCTGGCATTGCCGGCCGACCAGCGCCCATTACGCAGTACCTGGGCTGCTTATTCCCTGGGGCGGGCATTGTTTGCCATGAGTACCGAGGCGGGCAACGAAGATCCGGCGGCGTCGCGGGATCAGGCCCGAGCGGCGTTTCGCCAGGCCCGTGAGCTGAGCGTTGCCGGTTTCAGCGATCCGCTGGAGCTGGGTATCGCCAGTCTCGGCGAAGAAGCCAGGGTGGCCTACACCGCTGACGATTGGAACAGCGCCATCGGGTTGTATGCGACCCAGTCCCTGCACGGCTCGCAGGTCGGTTACAGCTCGTTGTTGTACCTGGCGACGGACCTGAATGGGCAGCCGGACGATCGCCTGAGTGAATTGCTCAAGACCGATGCCGTGCAGCGGTTGCTGACGAGTTACTTGCTCAGCCGCGTCGGCTGGTGGGATGGGGAAGAGCCGTCCGGCGAGAAAAGACTGGTCAAGCTGTTGCAAGCCAGCAGTCATGGCAATCTCGAGGATGCCGATCGACTGGCGGCGGTGAGCTATCAGCACGGTGATTACGCCAGCGCCAAAGCCTTTGTGGAAAAAGCCGGCGACACAGGGTTGGCCTGGTGGCTGCGGGCCAAACTGGCCGTGCGTGACGGTGACAAGACGGCGGCGGCTGCGGCCTATGCCAAGGCGGCCCAGGCTTTTCCAAAGGACGAATCCTGGGGCGGTCGCCGCACGCCGGATTGGGATTACGAGGCGGTTCAGCCCAAGTGCCGGGTCGAAGGCGAGAGCGCGATCCTGGCCCTGCAACGGGGCGATTACCTGCAAGCGTTCGATCAGCTTTACCGCGGGCAGAGCAACTATTGGTATGACGCCGCTGCGGTTGGCGAGCGGGTGCTGACGGTCGAGGAATTGAAACAGTACGTCGACGCACAGGTCCCGGCTCCACCGCCGTTGAGCCAGCAGGATCGCGACAACTACGTGCAACTGCCGGTAGCCGCGCAATTGCGTAACCTGCTGGGCCGCCGCTTGCTGCGTGAAGGGCGTTATGACGAGGCACCGGCTTACTTCGATAACCCCGATCTGCAGAACAAGGCCCGTGCCTATGGGCAACTGCGTCAGGAGGCCGAGTCCAAGTGGTGGCCGACCCGCCGGGCCGAGGCGTACTTCAACGCATCCGGGATAGCACGCAAATGGGGTATGGAGTTGCTCGGCTACGAGATGGCGCCGGATTACGCCGTCATGGGGGGCGGCTACAGCCTGGAGCCAGTTGAGCTGAAGGTCGGGCCGTTGGTGGCAGAAGGGGAGGTACAGCGCCAGCAGGCCAGCGCCGCGCAACCGAACGAGCGCTATCACTATCGCTTTGTCGCCACGGCCCTGGCGAGCCAGGCGGCGGACAACCTGCCCCATACCAGCCAGGCGTTTGCGGCGGTGTTGTGCAACGCGGTCGGGTACAACTCGAGCCTGGAGGAGCAAAGCGCGTTGTACCAGCGTTATGTGAAGGAAGGCCCCTATGTGACTTGGGCCGGGGACTTTGGTCATCAGTGTCCTTATCCGGACTTCAACAAGGCTGACAAGCGCTATGTCACCCAGGCCCTCGACCCGATTCGTTCCGCGTTGCGTCCCTACAAGCGTTGGGTGCAGATCGGTGGCGTGGTGCTGGTGGTCGCGGTCGCGCTGGGGTTGATCAGTCGACGTCGGCGCAAGGCTCGGGTGTCGGCCGGCTGACCCTGCCTCAATCGATCAGACAGCTGCTCCCTGTGGCGAGGGAGCTTGCTCCTGCTCGACTGCGTAGCAGGTGCATATGCGGCGCCAGCATGAAGAATTAAAAACAGAAATTTCACAGCTATCGTTATAAGGTAACGCCATATAACGAAGCGGCTGTGGAGTCTGTCCACGTGCCCGGTTTTTGATCGCCACAAGTGCTGGGGTGGTATGCAAGTCGATCTTGATGTCGAGGGGCGCAGGTGGCCGAGCGGCCACGCTTTCAGCAGGCACAGTCCCAAGGGCGACGCCTCAGGCGGATCGCTGTCGCGCTGGCCGTCCTGGCGGGTGTGGGGCTGGTGTCCGGGTTTTTTGTCGGGCTGTTTTCGCCGCAATCCATGTGGCCGGCCTTGTTGGCGAGTCAGAGTGCGGCGTTGCTGGTGCTGGTGGCCGGTCTGCAATCCGCCTGGTGGGTGACGCAATGGCGCAGCAGGGCATTGCTGCCGACGGCGGTTATCCCAACCGCCGAGCATGAACCGGTCGATCAATCCGGCTGGTACGAACGATTGCTGGAGCGCATCAGCGCGCGCTGGATCGGCCTGCTGAAACAGATCGGCGCGCCGACTTTATGGCTGGCCGGTTGGGCAGGGCTGGTGCTGCTGAGCCTGGAGCAAGCCTGGAATCTGGCATTGCCGGCAACCACGCTTGGCCCATCGGCCAGTGTGGGGGCTGTACTTTCATTGTTGTTGGCGTTCGGCTTGTTGGTACTTGAACGCCAACTGGCTCAGCAATCCACCGTTGAATGGCCGGAAGCGCTGCCGCTGGCGCAACTGACCCGTCTGGCGATTATCGTGCTGGTGCTCGGTGGGCTGTGCCTGTTGTTTGCCGGCGAATCGTCCATCTGGCCGGTGCGCCTGGCAGTGCTGATAGGACTGTTGCCAGGGCTGGCGGCGGTGGAGCTGTTGCTGCGGGCATTGCTGTCATTGTTCAGCCCGCGTCGGGATTCCCTGGAACCGACCTTGCTGGGCCGCAGCGTCATCGCCGACCTGCTGCGCTGGCCGCCGCAGCCCTTGCTGGCCCTGCAGCATGAACTGCACAACCGCTTCGGCATCGACCTGCGCCAGATCTGGGCGTTCAGCTACATGCGCCGCGCCTTTTTGCCGGTGCTGGCGCTGGTGTCGCTGGTGGGCTGGCTGCTGACGGGCGTACATGAAGTGCCACTGCAAGGGCGCGGCATCTACGAGCGTTTTGGCAAGCCGGTGGAGGTGTTCGGTCCTGGCCTGCAGTTTGGCCTGCCCTGGCCGTTGGGCCGGGTGCTGAACGTCGAAAATGGCATCGTCCATGAACTGGCCACCAGCGTGGGCGAAAGCCGGGTGAGCACGGAGGCCGACTCGGCGGAAGGTCCGGCACCGGCGATTGCCAATCGGTTGTGGGACGCCAGCCATGTGAACGATAAATCCCAAGTGATTGCCAGCCGGCGTGCCGATCAGCAGAGCTTCCAGATCGTCAACATGGACGTGCGCTTTGTCTATCGCATTGGCCTTTCCGACGAGGCGGCGCTGGCGGCCACCTACAACAGTGCCGACATCCCCACACTGATTCGCAGCACCGCCAGCCGAGTCCTGGTGCATGAGTTCGCTTCGCGCACGCTGGACGGTTTGTTGGGGGCGGATCGGGTCAGCCTGGCCGATGAAATCGGTCGGGCTGTGCAAACCGATTTGCAGACCCTCGACAGCGGCGTGGAAATCCTGGCGACCGTGGTTGAAGCGATCCATCCACCGGCGGGGGCGGCCAATGCCTACCACGGTGTGCAAGCGGCGCAAATCGGTGCCCAGGCATTGATTGCCCGGGAACGCGGTGCGGCGGCGGAGCAGACCAACCAGGCACAGTTGCAAGCCAGTATTGCTCACGACCAGGCCCAGGCCACCGCCCGGGAAATCAACGCGACCGCCCAGGCTTCCGACTTGCGTTTCAGCGCCGAACGCAAGGCCTACGCCACGGCCGGCCACGCCTTTATGCTGGAGCAGTATCTCAGTCAACTGAGCCGAGGCCTTGGCAAGGCCCGGTTGTTGATTCTCGACCATCGTCTGGGTGGCAGCGGCAACGCGCCGACCATCGACTTGCGCACTTTCACGCTTCCGGCAGATCCCGCATCGCCGCGTAACCTTGTCCAGCCAGGAGCTGCCCATTGAGCCAGTCTTCTTCCCACGATCATCACGATCACGCCGGTCATGATCACGGCCATGCCGGCCACCATCATCATGGTCATCATCACCACCATCACGGCGACCCACAGGAAGCCGGGCCATTTCCCTGGCGGCGGATGGGCTGGGCGGCGCTGCTGGTAGCGTTTGCCGTCGCGGCCGCGAGCCTGGTCCAGGTGCGCTCGGGGGAGGCGACCGTCATCACCCGCTTCGGCAATCCGGCACGGGTACTGTTGCAGCCTGGCCTGGGTTGGCGCTGGCCGGCACCGTTCGAGGCGGCGATTCCGGTGGACTTGCGGCTGCGCACAACGTCCAGCGGTCTGCAGGACGTCGGTACCCGGGACGGGCTGCGGATCATTGTCCAAGCCTATGTGGCGTGGCAGGTGCAGGGAGATCCAGACAACGTCCAGCGCTTCATGCGTGCGGTGCAGAACCAGCCGGACGAGGCCGCCCGGCAGATTCGCACGTTCGTGGGATCGGCCCTGGAAACCACCGCTGCCAGTTTTGACCTGGCGAATCTGGTCAACACCGATGCCAGCCAGGTACGCATCGGCGATTTCGAAGCGCAGTTGCGCCAGCAGATCGAACAGCAGTTGCTCACTACCTATGGCGTGCGGGTGCTGCAAGTGGGCATCGAGCGCCTGACCTTGCCTTCGGTGACATTGACCGCGACGGTGGATCGCATGCGTGCCGAGCGGGAAACCATCGCCACCGAACGCACCGCTATCGGTAAGCGCGAAGCCGCGCAAATTCGTTCCGCCGCCGAACGGGATGCGCGGATCGTGCAGGCGGATGCCACGGTGAAAGCCGCCGATATCGAGGCTCAGTCCCGGGTCGAAGCTGCGCAGATTTATGGCAGGGCCTACGCCGGTTCACCCCAGCTCTATAACTTGCTGCGTTCGCTGGACACCCTGGGCACGATTGTCAGCCCTGGCACCAAATTGATTTTGCGCACCGATGCGGCACCGTTCCGGGTGTTGGTTGACGGGCCGCCCTCCGTGGAACCCAAAGGTGGAACACAACCATGAGTTTGGTTCCACGTGGAACAAATGAGTTGTCCAGCCCTTGGATTCAGGCAGGGCGCGTAGCGTTTCTGGCGCTTTATGCCGTCACGATCCTGGCTGCATTGGCTTGGGTTTTTTCCAACGTTCGGCAGATTGATCCACAAAATCGAGCCGTGGTGCTGCACTTTGGCGCGCTGGATCGCATCCAGAATGCCGGGCTTTTGTTGGCCTGGCCGCGTCCCGTGGAACAAGTGATCCTGCTGCCGGCAGCGGATCGGGTCCTGGAGCGCCGCGTGGAGAACCTGCTGCGCTCGGACGCGGCCTTGCAGGCCGATCGCGTCGCCAGCTTTGCCTCGCCGGTCAGCGATGCCCTGGCCGGCTCTGGCTATTTATTGACCGGTGACGCCGGGGTGGTGCAACTGGATGTACGGGTGTTCTACAAAGTCACCGAGCCCTATGCGTTCGTCTTGCAGGGTGAACATGTCCTGCCGGCGCTCGATCGGCTGGTCACCCGTAGCGCCGTGACCCTCGCAGCGGCTCGGGACCTGGACACGATTCTGGTGGCGCGTCCCGAACTGATCGGCAGTGACAATCAGGCCGCCGAACGCCGCGAACGCCTGCGCGGCGACCTGGTGCAAAGCATCAATCGACGATTGGCCGACCTTGCCGCAACGAGGCAGGGGTTGGGCATTGAGGTAGTGCGGGTCGACGTACAATCGAGTTTGCCGGGCCCTGCGGTGAATGCGTTCAACGCGGTGCTGACGGCCAGTCAGCAAGCCGATAAAGCTGTTGCCAATGCTCGCACCGAAGCCGAGAAACTGACCCAGACCGCCCGCCAGGATTCCGACCGCGCCCTGCAAGTGGCCCACGCCCAGGCAAGCGAGCGGCTCGCCAAAGCCTCGGCCGACACCGCCACGGTGCTCAGCCTGGCGAAGACCAAAGACGCTGACCCGCAAATGCTGCTGCGCCTTTATCGCGAGCGCATGCCCGCCATTCTCCAGCAGGCCGGTTCAGTGACCACGGTTGACCCGAAAGACGATTCCCGCCTGATCATTCAGGGAGCTGAGCAATGAGCGCTCAAACTGCCGCCGTTCCGATGTTGTCTTCCGCCGAGCAACGCACGGCCGCTCGACAGTTGACCCTGGCGATGCTCGCCCTCGGTCTGCTCGCCTTGGGGTTGGTATGGCGCGCCTGGTCACCGGAGCAGACCGGGGTCAGCCAGTTGCTGTTGGGGGTTGCTTCGCTGCTGGTGGCCGTGCCGGTGATGCGTTCGGCGTGGTACAGCCTGCGCTATCCGAGCCTGCATGGCATCACCGACCAACTGATCGCCCTGGCGATGCTGGGTGCCTGGGCCACGGGGGATCTGCTGACGGCGGCGCTGCTGCCGATCATCATGATCTTCGGCCATGTGCTGGAGGAGCGCAGCGTCATCGGCTCCCAGGAAGCCATCCATGCGTTGGGTCAACTGACCCGCAGCCTGGGGCGCAAGGTGTTGGCTGATGGTTCGATCGTTGAAGTCGACAACGCCACGCTGCGACCCGGCGATACGGTAGAGGTGCGTGCCGGTGATCGGGTGCCGGCCGATGGTCGGGTGTTGTCCGGCCAGGCCAGCCTCGATACGGCGCCCATCACCGGTGAGTCGGTGCCGCTGGAAGCGGTGGTGGGCACTGAGGTGTTCGGCGGTGCGATCAATCTCGATGGTTTGCTGCGTCTGGAAGTGACCCGCACCGGGCACGAGTCGACACTGGGCAAGGTCATCGCCCTGATGCAGAACGCCGAACGTTCAAAGCCGCCCATCACCCGGTTACTGGAGCGTTATGCCGGCAGCTATCTGGTGTTGGTGTTGCTGCTCGCGGCGGTGACCTGGTTCATTACCAACGATGCCCAGGCGATGCTGGCGGTGCTGGTGGCGGCATGTCCTTGCGCGCTGGTGTTGTCGGCGCCGGCGACCGCCATTGCCGGGATCGCGGTGGCAGCGCGCCATGGCATCCTGATCCGTAGCTCGGCTTTCCTGGAGGAGCTGGCAGACCTGACGTCACTGGTGGTCGACAAGACCGGGACCCTGACCTATGGCTCTTTGCGCCTGCAATCCATCGAAAGCGCGGGCAGCGATCAGCCGTCGCTGTTGCCGTTGGCCGCGAGCCTCGGCTCTGCCAGCAGCCATCCGGTCAGCCGGGCGTTGGCGGGGCTGGTGGAGCAGGAAAGCTATCTGCCGCTGACGGAGATTCATGAGCGTCAGGGCCTGGGCGTAGTGGCAATGACCCGCCAGGGCGAAGCGGCCCTCGGCCGTCCTGAGTTGTTTGCCCAGCTGGGCATCGAAACATCAACGGTGCCCAATCATGACGGCCCGATTGCCGGGCTGGCCCTGGATGGACAGTTCCTCGCCTGGTTGCTGCTGGCCGATAGCGTCAAGCCGGAAGCGCAGCTCGCCATGGCCGAGCTGCGCACGCTGGGCCTGGGGCGACAACTGTTGCTGACCGGTGACCGCCAGAGCGTGGCCAACACGTTGGCGCGGGAAGTGGGGATCGCCGACGTACAGGCCCAAGCGTTGCCGGAAGACAAACTCAAGCGGGTCATGACGGAAATCGACAACGGCTTCCGGCCCATGGTGGTCGGCGATGGCATCAACGATTCGCTGGCGCTCAAGGCCGGCGTGGTGGGCGTCGCGATGGGGGCGGGCGGTGCGGACATCGCCCTGGCATCGGCGGATATCGTCCTGATCGGCAGCGACCTGAGGCGACTCGGCACATGTGTAAGGCTCAGTCGCCAATGTCGGCACACATTACAGGTCAACGTGATCATCGGCCTGGGCTGGACGCTGGCGATTGTCGCCTTTGCCGCGTTCGGTTGGCTTGGCGCGGCGGGGGCGATGATCGCGGCGCTGCTGCATAACCTGAGCACCTTGCTGGTGTTGGGCAACGCCGGAAGACTGCTACGCTTTCAGGAGCCATTGCTGAAAGTCCGGGAGCCGGGGTAGAACTTGTGCGCGGAACTGGCAGTCCATGGTGGAAGAGGGTGTAACAGTTGGCGGTACCGGCTCAGGGAGCGAATTCGGGCGACGATAGAGAAAGGCTATAAATTCGATAGCCTGCTATTTTTCTATGATGGTCTACCCTCATTTCGGACGTCTGAAACAAGGGGGTATTTTCATGCTCGCGCAACTTCCACCGGCCTTACAGAATCTTCAACTGTCGCTTCGGCTGCGACTCTGGGACGGCCATGAATTCACGTTGGGTGCCGATCCCAGCGTCACGATCGTGGTCAAGGACCCACAAATGGTCGCGCAACTCACCCATCCCAGCCTGGACGCGCTAGGGGCGGCGTTTGTCGAAGGCAAGCTCGAACTCGAAGGCTCGATCAGTGAAGTGATCCGGGTCTGCGACGAGTGGAGCCAGGCACTGTTGGACGAAGAGGGCGATAACCAGCCGGTACGCTCAGTCCACGACAAGGAAACCGACGCCAAGGCGATTTCCTATCATTACGACCTTTCCAATGCGTTTTATCAGCTGTGGCTCGACAGCGACATGGCCTATTCCTGCGCCTACTTCGAGACGGGCAGCGAAACCCTCGAGCAGGCCCAACAAGCCAAATTCCGTCACCTGTGCCGCAAACTGCGCCTGCAGCCCGGTGAGTACCTGCTGGATGTCGGCTGCGGCTGGGGTGGGTTGGCGCGTTATGCGGCGCGGGAGTTCGGCGTCAAGGTGTGCGGTATCACCTTGAGCAAGGCGCAACTGGCCCTGGGCCGGGAACGGGTCAAGGCGGAGGGCCTGGAAGGCCAGGTGGAGTTGCGGTTATTGGATTACCGAGACCTTCCGCAAGATGGCCGCTTCGACAAAGTGGTCAGCGTCGGCATGTTCGAGCACGTCGGTCACGCCAATCTGGAGCAATATTGCAAGACGCTGTTTGGCGCGGTGCGTGAGGGTGGGCTGGTGATGAACCACGGCATCACGGCCAAACACACTGATGGCCGTCCGGTCGGTCGCGGCGCGGGCGAGTTCATCGAGAAGTACGTTTTCCCCAATGGCGAGCTGCCGCACCTGTCGATGATTTCAGCGCAGATCAGCGAGGCGGGGTTGGAGATTGTCGATGTGGAGAGCTTGCGCCTGCACTACGCGCGCACGCTGGATCACTGGAGTGAGCGGCTCGAAGACAATCTGGAGGCTGCGTCGAAAGAGGTGCCGGAGCAAGCGTTGCGGATCTGGCGGTTGTACCTGGCCGGATGCGCCTATGCGTTCGCCAAGGGCTGGATCAATCTGCATCAGATCCTGGCAGTGAAGGCTTACGCCGATGGCAGCCATGATCTGCCCTGGACCCGCGACGATATCTACACGCCTTAAAGTATCGGCGAAATAAGCCGGGCGATCCGCATGCCGATTTTTCGTACGCGGTGGGTTTCCCGGTTTTCCTGTTGGGCGATTTCGTGGGCTTGCGCAAAGTCCTTTTCAAGCATCCGCTCGACTTCGGTGGCGAACGGAATATCCACCGTCAGCAGCATCACTTCGAAATTCAGCCGAAAAGAACGGTTGTCCAGGTTGGCGCTGCCGATGGCGCTGATTTCCCGGTCGATCAGTACCACTTTCTGATGCAGGAACCCCGGCTCGTAGCGAAACACTCGCACACCGGCCCGCACCGCTTCGAACGCATACAGGCTGGAGGCCGCGTAGACGACCTTATGGTCCGGTCGTGAAGGCAGGAGGATGCGCACGTCCACTCCGCGCAGCACCGCCAGGCGCAAGGCAGCGAATACCGACTCGTCAGGAATGAAGTAAGGCGTGGTGATCCAGACCCGTTCACTGGCCGCATGAATGGCTTCGACGAAAAAGAGCGAACAGGTTTCCTGGGCATCGGCCGGCCCGCTGGCCAGCAACTGGCAGAGCACGCCGTCCTCGGGGTAGGTGTCTGGCAGGATCAATGGCGGTAGGGAGCGGGCGGCCCAGAACCAGTCTTCGGCAAATGACTCCTGCATGCTCGCCACCACGGGGCCACGTACTTCAACGTGGGTATCGCGCCATGGCGACAGGGGCGGCATCTGCCCCATGTATTCGTCGCCCACGTTGTGCCCGCCGACGAACCCCAGCACACCGTCCACCGCGACGATCTTGCGGTGGTTGCGAAAGTTGACCTGGAAACGATTGAGCCAGCCACTGCGGGTCGCGAACGCTTTCACATGAACGCCCCCATCGCGCAACGCCTGGACATAACGATGGGGCAGGGAATGGCTGCCGATCCGGTCATACAGCAGATAGACCGCCACGCCTTCGGCGGCTTTCTTCAAAAGCAACGTCTGCAGGCGTTGGCCAAGTCGGTCGTCATGAATGATGAAAAACTGGATCAGCACGGCTTCCCGGGCGTTTTCGATGGCTTGGAAAATGGCCTTGAACGTGGCGTGACCATTGACGAGCAAACGCACCTCATTGTTCGCCAGGCAGGGCGTTCGGCCCAGTTTGGGCATGGCGCGTAGCGAGGCGTAGGCTTGGGAGGCGCGGGCGGCCAGGGCCTCTTCGACCCATGGGCGCCAGTTCAACTCGGACACGGCCTTGCGCATTTCTTCGTTGGCTTGCCGGCGTGCCTTGATGTAGCCGTCGAAGGTGCTGCGACCGAACACCAGATAGGGAATCAACGTCAGGTAGGGGATAAACAGCAGTGACAGGGCCCAGGCGATCGATCCTTGGGCGGTGCGCACCGTAAGCACCGCATGCACCGCGGCGATGGAACCCAGGGTATGGAGCAACGCAATCAAGTAACCGAAAACATGCGGTCCGAAATAATCCATGAGGCAGCCATGCTCCTGAAATTCCAATGCTTAACAGACCATGTTCTTCGGCGAATGTCGCTATTTAATTCACTGCTGCCCAGCCTGAACCGAAGCCCGTGGGCGGCGTCTAACGGCCACTTGTCCTCTGGAGTTCTTGCAATGAATGTTCGTCTGCTGGGTTTGGCCTTGGCGGTTGGCTTGTCGGTTCCTGTGGCGGCTCAGGCACAGATGCTTCAGCCAGGTCTGTGGGAATTGACTACAAGCAATATGAAAGTCGATAACCAGAACCTGCCAGACCTGCAACTTATTCTCGGCCAGCTGCAGAACCAGATCACCCCGGAGCAAAGGGCGATGTTGGAGAAGCAGGGCATTACCATGGGCGGGAAGGGGATTCGGGTATGCCTGACGCCGGAGCAGGTCCAGACCAATGATATTCCGCTGCAAGATCCGCAATCAGGATGCAAACAACAGATCACCGAGCGCACCGGCAATCAGTGGAAGTTTCGCTTCAGCTGCCCGAAAGCCCAGGGCAACGGTATCGCGACATTCCAGAGCGATCGGGAATTCACCACCAAGGTCAACGGCACCTTCAATGCCACTGGCATCCAGCAGAATGGCAGCCTCGATACCCGTGCCGTGTGGTTGGGGCAGGATTGCGGGACGGTCAAGCCGAGGGCTTGACCGCTGCGCAGATCACACCTGACGGTTACGGTTTGGACAACGCGTCATACAGCGTGTTGAGGTTATATTCGAACAGGCCGGTGAAGGTACTGGCCGGTCCGCTGGCGGCGAGGGCATCGGAGTACAGCGTGCCGCCGATGCGTGCGCCGCTTTCGTCGGCGATCTGCTTGAGCAGGCGTGCATCCTTGATGTTTTCCATGAACACTGCTTTGACGTGCGCCTGACGGATCTGGGTAATCAGCGCTGCGACTTCGGCGGCTGACGGTTCCCGTTCGGTGGACAGTCCCTGAGGCGCCATGAAGTCGATGCCGTAGGCCTGACCCAGATAACCGAATGCATCATGCGATGTCACGATCTTGCGGTTGCCCGGCGGCAGTGAACCGAGCTTGGCCTTGGCTTCGGCAAGCAGCCCGTAGATCTTTTTCAGGTACGCCTGGCTGTTGCGCTCGTAATCGGCTTTGTTGGCCGGATCGGCGGCTTCCAGCGCCTTGGTGATGTTGTGTACATACAGCTCGGCATTTGCCAGGTTGTGCCAGGCGTGTGGGTCGGGGATTGTCTCACCGTCTTCATCCAGGGAACGCGGAATCACGCCACGACTGGCACTGATGACCGGGGCACCGGTTTCCGTGCTGGTGACCAGGCGATCCAGCCACGGCTCGAAACCCAATCCATTCTTGATGATCAATTTTGCACCGAGCAACGCCTTGGCATCGTCCGGCGTTGGTTCGTAGGTGTGCGCGTCGGCATCCGGTCCGACCATGTTGGTGATCTGGATATGCTCGCCCCCGACCTGTCGGGTCATGTCGGCGAGAATGCTGAAGCTGGTGACTACCTGGAGTTTTTCGGCGGCGGACAAGGACATCGACAGCATCAGACTGAACAGCACGAGCAGAGCGCGCATCGGGGAACACCTCATGGGGATGTGAGCAAGGGCGGGCGGCGCAGCAAACCGTGCACCGGACCGAATATCACGGACAACAGATACAACGCCCCGGCGACCAGTACGATGGCCGGGCCGCTGGGCAGCGAGAAGTAGAAGGACAGCAACAGGCCGAACCAGACCGAGAGGCAACCGAGCAGCGCAGCGATGGCCATCAGGGCCGGCAAGCGACGACTCCAGAACCTGGAGGAGGCGGCCGGCAGCATCATCAAGCCGACCACCATGAGGGCGCCAATGGCCTGGAAGCCGATCACCAGGTTCAGCACCACCAGGGTCAGGAACACACCATGGGCCAACGGGCCGAGGCGGCTGACGGTTTGCAGGAACAGCGGATCCAGGGTGTCGAGTAACAGGGGGCGGTAGATCAGCGCCATGGCAATCAGGCTGACCGCTGACACCCAGAGCATGCCGGTGAGTGTCGGGCCGTCCACTGCCAATGCCGAACCGAACAACAGGTGCAGCAGATCCAACCGCTTACCCGCCACGCCGAGGATCAAAACACCGGCCGCCAGGGAGATGGGATAGATCGCCGCGAGGCTCGCATCTTCCCGCAGGCCGGTGCGACGGGTCACCCAGGCCGCGAGCCCGGCCATGCCCAGGCCCGCGCCGAGGCCGCCCAGCGTCAGGGCCGGCAGGCTCAATCCGGCGAACCAGAAGCCCAGTGCGGCGCCGGGTAGGATGCCGTGGGCCACGGCGTCGCCGATCAGGCTCATGCGCCGCAGGATCAGGAATACCCCCAAAGGTGCCGTGCTGCAGGCCAGTACCAGGCCGCCGAGCAAAGCCCGGCGCATGAAGACGAACTCCTGAAAAGGCTGCCAGAGGTGGGTGGCCGCGAGCATCAAGCCACCTTCATATGAGGTTGCTGGGCGATCACTTCAACGCTGCGACCCAACGTGCAGCCTGTGGGGCTGACCAATAAGGTGTGGGGAATATGCTGGCGTACAGCGGCGAGGTCATGACACACCACCACCAGGGTGCGGCCTAGGGTGTGCCAGTCGTGAATGTGCTTCCACAGCAACGCCTGACCTTCTTCATCGAGCGCCGCGTGAGGTTCATCGAGCAATAGCAACGGCGCCTCGGCCAGACTCAGGCGAGCGAGCAGGGCACGCTGCAATTCGCCTCCAGACAACGCCATGAGTGGTCGATTTTCCAGGCCCGTCAAAGCCCAGTTCTCCAGTACCGTGCTGAGTCGCTGGCTTCGCTGGGCCGGTGTTTGTCGGCTACCCCAGGCCCCTGCGGCCACCAGCTCTTGCAAGCTGATGGGAAACTGGCGATCCAGGTGTTGCTGTTGCGGCAGGAACGAAACACCGCCTCGCCGTGGAACCGTCAGCGTGAGCTTTCCGGAAAGCGGTTTTTGCAACCCAGCGAGGACTTTCAGCAGACTGCTTTTGCCCGAACCATTGGCGCCAATGATCGCCGTCAGGCTGCCAGCGGGACGTTCCAGATGCAGCTCGGGAGTAAGAGGGCGCCCCGGCGGCCCCCAGCGCAAAGCCTGACAATTGATCATGCAGCCTCCCGAGCCCAGCGGCTTTGCGCCACGGCGTCATGGGCATGCAGGCTTTCCGCGTGAACGACGCGCACATTGAGTGCGATGACCTCGGGTGATTGCCTCAAGGCCAGGCTCAAGCGTCGAGCGGCGTCCTCGCAGAACATCAGGTTCTGGCCATTGGCGAGGGCGAATGCTTGTTCATCCGCGCGCTTGACGGCGGTTTGTACCGCGGTACCCAAGGCTGCTTCGGCCTGGTTGATGAGCAGTGAAAGTGGCAAGTGGTTGATCTCCGGGTTCAACCGGACGTTCAGGGACGCGGTGCTGCGTTGACTATGAGGCGTGGCAACAATGCCTTTTGATGAGCCCAACCAGGTCAGAACTTCGCCATGTTCCAAAGGTTTATTCGCGAAGTCATCCACGAACTGCTGTTGGATCAGCTATCTGGCGAGTGCCGCCGAGCACGGGCAAGTGGAGGAATAGGGAATCTGGACATTCAGTTCCACGTGGAACACTGCGTGTTTCAGATGAGCTTCGATACTTACCGGATAACTTTTCCAACCGGATAACGGGCTGACCAGCGCGGGGCGTTTGAGCAGCAGTTCGGTGTGGATGGTCAGCGAGGCGGATTGGGACAGTCCGTCATGGCTGTCCAGGAATTGCAGCAGGACGTGTTGCAACAGCGAAGGAGAAAGTGGCGTGTGTTCGAGCATCTCCAGCGCCAGGTACAAGCGGGACATATGAATGCCGCGAGCTTCCCCGTCGTCGAGGCTGACGCCAAGATCTGCGGTGGCGCTCAGTTGTTGACCATCGATCGACACCGGCAAGGCGACGCCACACATGCCCACCCAATCGAGAGGTAAGGCTTGGCGTGAAGCCTGGGCAGCAATGTCCGGAAGCGTAAACGCGTTCATGAGCAAGGTCCGTCGGGAAGTCGAATTTAATGTTATATTATAACTATAAATTCAACCAAACCTTTTTCATGAACAGAGTTTCATGAGCGCGCTTGTTATCGTTCCACGTGAAACATCAGCGTGAATCCTGGCAGCCGTTCACGCGCCCGCAGATAAATTTACCGGCGCTACCGCCCGAACTTGAAAAGCGATTCAGCGTCGTCCAACCGACACGCCGGCTATAGCCGACCCAGGCCTCGCCATCGGAAGCCAAGCCGGTGAAGAACGTCAATTGGCCGTAGCGGCTATTGGTCTGGGCCCAGTGGCGATTGCCCATCACTTCAAAACCGCGCAAATACACCGTGCTACCGGCCGTCATAACGCTATAGGCATTCCCTTGTTCATCAGTACATGCCAATAAATTCGCGCTGCGCGTGCAATTTGCCAGTAACGGCGTCTGGGCCGACGCCATCGTGGCGCACAACGGCAGCAGGCAGGCGAAGACGAATCCCAGGACTTTTCGCATGAATGATTCTCAAAAGAGTGGATCTCAGGCTGGCAGAGATTTGTCGTTATACTATAACATTAAAATAAGCCGCCTAATCGAGCGGCAACCTGACAACGAGCCGCAAAACAGCCTTCAACTGCGGTCGCCCGATGAGGATAGACCTGATGCCCAATCGTCTCCCCGTAACTGTGCTCTCCGGGTTCCTCGGTGCCGGTAAGAGCACGCTGCTCAACCACGTCCTGCGCAATCGGGACAATCTACGTGTCGCAGTCATCGTCAACGATATGAGCGAAATCAACATCGATGGCAGCGAAGTCCAGCGCGATGTCAGCCTGAACCGCGCCGAAGAAAAGCTGGTGGAGATGAGCAACGGTTGCATCTGCTGCACGCTGCGTGAGGATCTGCTCGAAGAAGTCGGGCAACTCGCCAGGGAAGGGCGCTTCGATTACCTGTTGATCGAGTCCACCGGTATTTCCGAACCTTTGCCGGTGGCTGAGACCTTCACGTTCCGCGATGAAGAGGGCCGAAGCCTGGCCGATGTCGCACGGCTCGACACCATGGTCACCGTGGTCGACGGCGTGAACTTCCTGCCGGATTACCAAGCCGCCGAGAACCTGGCATCGCGGGGCGAAACCCTGGGAGAGGAGGATGAACGTTCGATCACGGATCTGCTGATCGAGCAGATCGAGTTCGCCGACGTGATTCTGATCAGCAAGATCGATCTGATCAGCCGTCACGAACGGGAAGAACTGGTGGCTATCCTCAAGCGTCTCAATGCTCACGCTAAGATTATGCCCATGGTCATGGGGCAGGTGCCGCTGGGAGAAATCCTCGACACCGGTCGTTTTGATTTCGAACGTGCGGCTCAAGCGCCCGGCTGGCTGCAGGAATTACGTGGCGAACACTCGCCTGAAACCGAGGAATACGGCATCGCTTCGACAGTCTACCGGGCGCGCGGGCCTTTCCATCCCCAGCGCTTCTTCGACCTGATCGAACGACCCTGGATCAACGGCAAGCTGCTGCGCTCCAAAGGCTTCTTCTGGCTGGCGAGCAAACCCGAGGAGGCGGGCAGTTGGTCCCAGGCAGGTGGGTTGATGCGACATGGTTTTGCCGGGCGTTGGTGGCGGTTCGTGCCCAAGGATCAATGGCCCCAGGATGCGGAAAGCACCGCCGCCATCATGAAAAACTGGCTGCCCGGTACGGGGGATTGCCGCCAGGAGTTGGTATTCATCGGCCAGAACATCGACTTCGAGCAGCTCACCGAGGAACTGGACGGGTGCTTGCTTACGGATACGGAAATGGCCCTGGGTATCGAGGGGTGGCGTTTGTTGCCGGATCCGTTTGGCTCCTGGCATGACGAGGTCGCGGCGTGATGCTGGCGCCCAGTCTGAAACAAGCACCCCAGGTTCGGCAGGTCCAGGGTGATACGCCGCGGACCCTGGCGCAGATTCTGGAGGACGGCACCAGCCTGGCGGTCTGGCAGCGTCAGCTTCCGGCGCACATCAGTGATTTTGCGGCATTGGTGCTTTCGATGGATCAAGCGATGGCCGAGTCGCTGGTGCTCGATATGCCGGAGGACGACACCCAACCTGAACTGAAGGGCCTTGCCGCCGGTTTCAGCGACCTGCACGGCTACGAAGGTTTCGTTGCCGATGTCGCCTGGCTGGTCAGCGCATTCGCCTGCCTGCTGGGCGCCAAGCGGATCGGCCTGCGCCTGCGAACGTTGGACAAGGCCATGTGCCCGCGCTTTCACGTCGACCATGTGCCGGTACGGCTGATCACCACGTATGCCGGCGCTGGCAGCGAATGGTTGGAGGAGGGCGTCATGGATCGTCGACGGCTGGCTCAACCTGACGCCGAGCCCCGCGATCCGCAGTTGATCCAGCAGCTTGGCAGCGGTGATGTGGCGTTGCTCAAGGGCGAGAAATGGCTGGGCAATGAAGGTTTCGGCCTGATTCATCGCTCGCCGGAGCCGGCCCCGGGGGAACGCCGGTTGATCCTCACGCTGGACTGGCTGGCCTGAAACCTAAGGCTTGAGCCAGGTGCCCTGGCTTTTCCCTTCACAAAACGGCCTGAGATAAGCGGCATCGGTGGCTACGCCGTAATAGTGAATATCCTGGCGGTAAGGCATATTGGCGACCTGGGCGTTACTGCAGATACCAAAAGCCCCGCCAGGGCACTGATCGACGTATTGCACCTCGACTTTCTGTCCGGCAAGGTTCGGTTGGCAGAAGCCGTCGGCGAACAGTTTGGACGGGATGTTGCGGTTCTGCTGGCAGACTTGCACATCGAGCCGTTCCGCCTGACTGTGGACCACGCAAGCCTGGGCCAGTGCCTGGTCCGAAATCAGCGCCAACAAGCACCAACCGATCATCCGCATCGTTCACCTCCACCGAAAGTCGCCGACTATGTTGCAGAACATCCCCACCCATGTCATCGCCGGCTCCCTGGGTGCCGGCAAGACCAGCCTGATCAGGCAACTGCTGGCCCAGCGGCCGGCTGACGAGCACTGGGCGGTGCTGATCAACGAGTTCGGCCAGATCGGCCTGGATGCCGCCTTGCTGACCCAGGCGGCCGATGGTATCGCACTGGGGGAGGTGGCTGGGGGCTGTTTGTGTTGCGTCAACGGTGCGCCGTTTCAGATTGGTCTCGGTCGGTTGCTGCGCAAGGCGCGCCCGGACCGTCTGTTTATCGAGCCCTCCGGCCTGGGCCATCCCGCGCAACTGCTGCGGCAGCTAGGACAGGCTCCATGGCTCGGCGTGCTGGCGGTCCAGCCCTGCGTGATGGTCCTGGACGCCGGGGCGCTGGCCCGGGGCAGGCCTTTGCCCGAGGCACAGCAGCAGGCGCTGGTCGATGCCGGGCTGTTGGTGCTGAACAAATCCGAAGGCCTCAGCGAAACCGACCGTGCCCGCATCAGTGCCCAACTACCGCCTCTTGCACAGCACTGGACACAACAGGCGGCATTGCCCCTCGACAGGCTGCCGGGCTTCGGTACGGAGGGGAGTGGGGTTGTGGATAACTTGAACCTGCCCAGGGATGTGGGACAGATGCCGGCGCTCTGGACCGATCCGACGTTGCCGATTTGCCTGTATCAACAGCAGGAAGACGGTTGGAGCATCGGCTGGCGTTGGCATCCGAGCCAGCGTTTCGAGGCGGAGGCCCTGAAGCGATGGCTGCAAGGCGGCAACTGGAGACGGGCGAAACTGGTTATCCATAGCGTCGACGGCTGGGTTTCAGCCAATGCATTGGACGGTACGCCGTTGTCCTGGCAGGCCAGCGAGTGGCGCCAGGATTCGCGGCTCGAACTGATTTTTGGCGAGCCGCAAGACGTTGAAGCGTTGCAAGCCGGCCTGGCGAACTGCCGGCGTCCCTGAGTCAGCTCTGTTTCAAGGCTTCCACTTGTTGTGTTCCTGGCGCCACTGGCTCAACTCGATGACCTCGGCCCGAGGCCGGGTCTGGATCGGTTCAATCGGCGCTTCGGGTGTCTCTTCGAAAGGCATCGGATACGGCGCAAGCTCGATCTGCGCGCTATGGGCGCCGAACTGGGTAATGGTGCCCGCATGACGGGATTCACCAGTGACGGTGAACTCGAAATTGTAGACACGGGCCAGCCGTCGCCGCCCACTGCCATCCTTCACGAACCCGATCTTCTTCAGCGCTACGTTGCCGTCCAGCAGCTCGATCTTGAGGTTGGCGCAATGCTGCACGACCCTCGCCAAGGCCCGTTCGCGCAAGCCATGGTTGTGCCACAACCAGGCGCCGCCGGTGGCCAGCAGCATCAGCACGAAGATGTTTCCAAGAGTCAGCATGAACGAGGTGCTCCAACAAGTTGCTGTCAGCTTAACTGTGTCGCCGGTCTGTCGTACAGGCTGCGTTTAGTCGCATACTGCGCGGCTTGAATTTCAATCGTTTTACGGAAACCGCTCCCCATGAAACGGACGCCTCATCTGCTTGCTATCCAGTCCCACGTGGTATTCGGCCATGCAGGCAACAGCGCTGCGGTATTTCCCATGCAGCGTGTCGGCGTGAATGTCTGGCCGCTCAATACCGTGCAATTCTCCAATCACACCCAGTACGGTCAGTGGGCTGGCGAAGTGCTTGCGCCGCAGCAGATACCGGCATTGGTCGAGGGCATCGCCGCGATTGGTGAGCTGGGCAATTGCGACGGGGTGCTGTCCGGTTATCTGGGCAGTGCCGCTCAGGGGCGGGCGATTCTGACGGGCGTGGCTCGGATCAAGGCCTCTAATCCCAAGGCGTTGTATCTGTGCGATCCGGTCATGGGGCACCCGGAGAAGGGCTGTATCGTGGCGCCCGAGGTCAGTGAGTTCCTGTTGGATGAAGCGGCGGCCGTGGCTGACCTCATGTGCCCGAATCAACTGGAGCTGGACAGTTTCTCGGGGCGCAAGGCGCAGTCGCTGTTCGACTGCCTCGCCATGGCTCGCGCGCTTATGGCGCGCGGACCGAAGGCTGTCCTGGTCAAGCACCTGGCCTACCCCGGCAAGCCCGAAGACCGCTTCGAAATGCTGCTGGTGACCGCCGATGGCAGTTGGCACCTGAGCCGTCCTCTACTGGCTTTCCCTCGCCAGCCCGTGGGCGTGGGTGACCTGACGTCGGGGCTGTTCCTGGCGCGGGTCCTGTTGGGAGACAATCTGGTGGCGGCCTTCGAATTCACCGCGGCTGCGGTGCATGAGGTGCTATTGGAAACCCAGGCGTGCGCCAGCTATGAGTTGGAGCTGGTCCGGGCCCAGGACCGGATCGCTCATCCACGGGTACGGTTCGAGGCGGTGCCGATCAGTCTTTGATCCATGCCAAAACCCTGTGGGAGCGAGCTTGCTCGCGATGGCGGTGTATCAGCCGACATCTATGCCAACTGATCCGACGCTATCGCGAGCAAGCTCGCTCCCACATGTTGTCTGCCTGTTAAGGCCCGTCCGCCTTGATCTCCTGGTAACGCTTCTCCAGTTCCTGACGGATCTGCCGACGCTGCTGCGCTTGCTCGTAGCGGCGTTTTTCTTCGCTGTTCTGCGGTTGCAAGGGCGGGACGGCAGCGGGTTTACGCTGGTCATCCACCGCGACCATGGTGAAGAAGCAACTGTTGGTGTGGCGTACCGAGCGTTCGCGAATGTTCTCGGTCACGACCTTGATCCCCACCTCCATCGAGGTGTTGCCGGTGTAGTTCACCGACGCCAGGAAGGTCACCAATTCGCCGACGTGAATGGGCTCGCGAAAGATCACCTGATCCACCGACAAGGTCACCACGTAGCGTCCCGCATAACGGCTGGCACAGGCATAGGCGACTTCGTCGAGGTATTTGAGCAGGGTGCCGCCATGGACATTGCCAGAGAAGTTGGCCATATCGGGGGTCATCAACACCGTCATCGACAGCTGGGCGTTTCCGGGTTCCATAACGTACTCACGGTTCAAGGCAGCAATTAGGGAGTGCACCTCTGCGGGCGCTGGTCGCTGGCCCATAGGCCATCAGGTTTTTCAAACCACCGATATCGGGACGCTGCGCCTGTGCCCGCCGTCACGCGTCGATGGATCTGTTTCCATATATTGCACCGTCTTTTTGTCGGAAGTCGCGGTGTTAACCTGCAAAAGCCCATCGCGAGGGCATTTCCTACAAAGGAAGCGGACTTATCCAACTCAGCGATGAGTCATTTTGATCAGGGAGCCCGACAGATGCATGCCATCAATTTCATCCAGGACCTGGCAATCATCATGATGGCGGCGGGGTTGGTGACCGTGCTCTTCCATCGTTTCAAGCAACCGGTGGTGCTGGGCTACATCGTTGCCGGCTTCCTCATCGGCCCGCATACACCGCCGTTCGGCTTCATCCATGACGAAGACACCATCAAGACCCTGGCCGAGCTTGGGGTGATCTTCCTCATGTTCTGCCTGGGCCTGGAGTTCAGCCTGCGCAAGTTGTTCAAGGTCGGCGCCACGGCGTTTATCGCGGCGTTCCTCGAAATTGTGCTGATGATCTGGATCGGCTACGAGATCGGTCGCTGGTTCGACTGGAACACCATGGACTCGCTGTTCCTGGGCGCCATCCTGGCGATTTCCTCGACCACCATCATCGTCAAGGCGCTCAACGACCTGAAGATGAAGAACGAGCGCTTCGCGCAACTGATTTTCGGCGTGCTGATCGTCGAAGACATCCTGGGCATCGGTATCATCGCTTTGCTATCGAGCATCGCCGTCAGCGGAACGGTGAGCTCCGGCGAGGTATTCTCCACAGTCGGCAAGCTGTCCTTGTTCATGATCGTCGCGCTGGTCGTCGGCATCCTGCTGGTGCCGCGGCTGCTGGCCTACGTGGCGAAGTTCGACAGCAACGAGATGTTGCTGATCACCGTGCTGGGCCTGTGTTTCGGCTTCTGCCTGCTGGTGGTGAAGCTGGAATACAGTATGGTGCTCGGGGCGTTCCTGATCGGGGCGATCATGGCCGAGTCCCGGCAGTTGCTGAAGATCGAGCGACTGGTAGAGCCGGTACGTGACTTGTTCAGTGCGATTTTTTTCGTGGCCATAGGCCTGATGCTCGACCCGGTCATATTGCTGCAATACGCCTGGCCGATAGCGGTGATCACGGCGGCCGTGGTGCTGGGCAAGATGTTGTCCTGCGGTCTCGGCGCCTTTATCGCCGGCAATGATGGACGCACCTCACTGCGGGTAGGGATGGGTCTTTCGCAGATTGGCGAGTTCTCCTTCATCATCGCTTCATTGGGAATGACCCTGCAGGTCACCAGCGACTTCCTCTACCCGGTAGCGGTTGCCGTCTCGGTATTGACCACACTGCTGACGCCGTATCTGATCCGCGCCGCCGACCCGCTGTCCCTCAAGTTGGCGACGGTGATGCCGCAACGGCTGACGCGGGTGTTGGGCATGTACGGTGAGTGGTTGCGCAGCATCCAGCCTCAGGGCGAAGGGGCAATGGTTGCATCGATGATCAGGCGAATCTTGCTGCAGGTGGGCATCAACCTGGCGCTGGTGATCGCGATTTTTGTCTCGGGCGGGTATTTCGCCGAGCGGATGTCGGCCTACATGCAAGACTGGATCAGCGACCCGAGCTGGCAGAAAGCGTTGATCTGGGGCGGGGCGCTGCTGTTGTCGCTGCCCTTCCTGATCGCTGCCTATCGCAAGCTCAAGGCGTTGTCGATGCTGCTGGCGGAGATGGGCGTGAAGGCCGAGATGGCCGGCCGTCACACCCAGCGGGTGCGTCGGGTAATCGCAGAAGTGATCCCCATCCTCTCGCTGCTGGTGATTTTCCTGCTATTGGCAGCCTTGTCGGCCAGCATCTTGCCGACCAACAAGTTGCTGGTGTTGATTGCCGTGGTGGCGACTGCCGTGGCGGCATTGCTCTGGCGCTGGTTTGTCCGCCTGCACACAAGGATGCAGGTGGCCTTGATGGAAACCCTGGACAACCACAAGGAGTCGTCCGGGCATTGATCACTTGTACTGATCAGCTTTCCAGCCAGACGTCCCGCGCCCAGTGCCAGACGGACTCCCAGGTTTCTTCGGCAACCAGTTCTTCTTCGGCTTGCCAGAGCACCACGGTGCCGTCTTCTTCGACGCAGTAGTAATCGTCGCCGTCCTGGCAGATCGGGATCAGGCTGCGGTCGACACCGGCATCCCAGGCAGTGGCGGCCACTTCCGGCAGGTAGGTATGGGAATTGGGGTCTGTCACGGTGACCGGTTCCAGGCTGCCATAGATGACATCGCTGACGGTCAGCAAAAACTCCCTGAAGACGAACGGGATGTCGATGAACAACTGCTCTTCGATCTCTACCAGCAGGTCTTCGTCGGGCAACTCCAGTGGAACCGGTACCGGTTCGTTGGCTTCACGCAATTGTTCGATGATTTCTTCCACGTCCGGGTGTCCTCTTTCTCGATGGCGCGGTTTTACATGGGGCGGTTTATACAGTAGCGCGCCATAGATGCAACCGCGAAATAGAAAACCCCGGCTTGAGCCGGGGTTCTCTTATTTCAACAGGTGAAACGCGCAAAGGTTCAACCGTTCTGGCGAATACCTGCCACCAGCCAAGGCTGGTTTTCGCCTTGGGCGCGCTCCATGTTCCAGCTTTCGCTGAACGCTTCGCCCTGGTCGAAGCGAGAGTCCTTCGAGACACCGCTGAACGTCAGGGTGGCGATGGTCTTGTCGGCACGGTCATCGACACCGTCCAACTGCACCTGAAGGTTGTCGATGTAGGTGGACTGGTAGCCATCACCCAGGTCGGCACGTTCGCGCTTGAGGAACTCCAGCAGTTGCGGGGTCACGAACTCGGCGATCTTGTCCATCTCGTTCGCGTCCCAATGTTGCTGCAGGGAGTTGAAGTGGGTGCGCGCGGCCTCGACGAAGTTCTTTTCGTTGAACCAGGCAGGCGCATTGATCACCGGACGGGCGGCCACCGGAGCTGCCGAACCGCCGAAAATCGAGCCGCCGGCAGGTTGCTGGTTGAAGGTTTCACGCTGCATCGGCGCATGACCGGCCGGAGCGTACTGCTCCTGCTGCTTGCGACGACGGGCGGCAATGAAGCGGAAAACCAGGAAGGCAATGACCCCCAGGATCAGGATGTCGAAGATCTGCATGCCCTGGAAGCCGTCGCCCATGAACATGGAGGCCAGCAGGCCACCGGCGGCGATGCCGGCCAGGGGGCCGAGCCAGCGCGAAGCACCGCCGGCCTTGGTGGCTGCACCAGCGGCACCGGCTGCGCCTGCGGTGGCGGCGGTCGGGCCGGCGGCAGAGGACGGCGCCATCTGGCTGGTCTGGTGAGTCGGGGCCGCGCCGGCACTTTTACCACCGCCAAAGCGCTTGGCGGCATTGGCGTCGATGGCCATCGTCAGGCCGATGCACAACGCCATGGCGATGCTCAGAAAACGTTTCATATAAAGGCATTCCCATTTGTGAGTAGCACGCGCGCCATGTTGCACAGGTGAACTGTTGCTGGCTAGCGGCAGAGTGTTTCGGGCTTTTGCGTGACAGCTTAGGTTCAGCTTCAGAGGCGCAAGAGGGCCTGTTCGCTTTGGGCTGTAGGAAAGGTGAACAAGTTCTATCGGAAAGCGCTTTGATGTCGAAGATATCTCTGTGGGAGCGAGCCTGCTCGCGATAGCGGAGTGTCAGTCAGCATCAGTATTGTCTGATGTACCGCTATCGCGAGCAGGCTCGCTCCCATATAAAGTGTCGAGAAACCTTCTAGATCGCCTCGAGCTTGGCATACCCCAGCATCAGCCATTTGCTGCCTTCGCTGAAATTCACCTGCACCCGGGCCTGGGCGCCGGCGCCTTCGAAATTGAGGATCACGCCATCGCCGAACACCGAGTGGCGCACGGTCTGGCCGAGGCTGAAGCCGGTGTCCGGGATGTCGCTGCCACCGAACAGGCTGCTGGTGCCGAGCGGTTGGCTGCCTCCGAACGGACGGCTGACACTGTTGGACAGGCGCACTTCCTGAATCAGACCCTTCGGCACTTCACGTACGAAACGTGACACCTTGTTGTAGGTCTCGCTGCCATACAGGCGTCGGGTCTCGGCGTAGGTCAGCACCAGGTTCTGCATCGCGCGGGTAATGCCGACATAGGCCAGGCGGCGCTCCTCCTCCAGGCGTCCCGGCTCTTCCAGGCTCATCTTGTGGGGGAACAGACCTTCTTCCATGCCCACCAGGAACACGTAAGGGAATTCCAGTCCCTTGGCGCTGTGCAAGGTCATCAACTGGATGCTGTCTTCATGTTCCTCGGCCTGGGTGTCGCCGGCCTCCAGGGAGGCATGGCCGAGGAAGGCCGCCAGGGGCGACAGGTCGGCGTCTTCTTCGGTGTTCTCGAAGTTGCGGGCGGCGCTGACCAGTTCCTCGAGGTTTTCTACCCGGGCCTGGCCTTTCTCGCCTTTTTCCGCTTCGTGATAGGCAATCAGCCCGGACTGTTCGATGACGGTCTGGGTCATCAAGTGCAGCGGCATCTCCGCGCACTTGGCGGCCAGGTCTTCGATGAGGTCCATAAAGGCCTTCAGCGCGCCGGCGGCACGCCCGGTCACACCCTTGTTGGTTACCAGCAGGCGCATGGCTTCCCACATGGACACATGGCTGTGACGGGCATGATCGCGGATCGCTTCGACGGTTTTCTCGCCGATACCCCGGGTCGGTACGTTGATCACCCGCTCCAGGGCGGCGTCGTTGCCGCGACCTTCGAGCAGGCGCAGGTAGGCCATGGCGTTCTTGATTTCGGCGCGCTCGAAGAAGCGCTGGCCGCCGTAGATGCGGTAAGGGATCCGCTCGCGCAACAACGCTTCTTCCAATACCCGCGACTGGGCGTTGGAGCGATACAGGATGGCAATGTCGCTGCGGGCCAGGCCGGTTTTCAGCGCGCTCTCGATGGTTTCCACCACATAGCGGGCCTCATCGTGTTCGTTGAAAGCGGCATAGAGGTTGATGGCTTCGCCTTCGCCGCCGTCGGTCCACAACTCCTTGCCCAGGCGCCCGGTGTTGTTGGCGATCAAGGCGTTGGCGGCCTTGAGGATGCCGGCGGTGGAGCGGTAGTTCTGCTCCAGGCGGATCACTTCAGCGTCAGGAAAATCCGCCGAGTACTGGTGGATGTTCTCGATTTTGGCGCCGCGCCAGCCATAGATCGACTGATCGTCGTCACCCACCACCATCAGGCTGTCGCCGCCTTTGGCCAGCAGGCGCAGCCAGGCGTATTGCACGGCGTTGGTGTCCTGGAACTCGTCCACCAGCACATGCCGGAAGCGCTTCTGATAGTGCTCCAGCAGGCCCGGATGATCACGCCAGAGGTCCAGGGCCCGCAACAGCAATTCGGAGAAGTCGATGACCCCGGCACGCTGGCACGCGGCCTCGTAGGCTTCGTAGATGCCGCGCATGGTCGCCAGGAACAGGTCGCCGCTGGCCTGGATGTGCTGCGGACGCAGGCCTTCGTCCTTCTGACCGTTGATGAACCATTGGGCCTGGCGGGCCGGCCAGCGCTGCTCGTCCAGCCCCAGCTCGCGGATCACCCGCTTGACCAGCCGCTGCTGGTCGTCGCTGTCCAGGATCTGGAAGGTCTGGCTCAGGCCGGCCTCCTGCCAATGCGCCCGCAACAGGCGGTGCGCCAGGCCGTGGAACGTACCGACCCACATGCCGGCCGGGTTGATGCCCATCAACTGTTCGATGCGATGGCGCATCTCGGCAGCGGCCTTGTTGGTGAAGGTCACTGACAGGATCGAATGGGGCGAGGCGTTCTCGACCTGGATCAACCAGGCGATACGGTGCACCAGCACCCGGGTTTTACCGGAACCGGCGCCGGCCAGGACCAACTGACGACCCACGGAGGCGGCTACGGCCTGGCGTTGGGCATCGTTGAGGGAGTTCAGCAGAAGAGAGAGATCATCGCGCATCGGCGCATTCTAGGGTGCGGCGCCACCCTGGGCAAACCTGACGTTGCGCCAACTGATAAAAGACCGGTTGGGGACGACCGGCAGGTCATGGGGCGTGAGCGCTGATACGACTCGCTCGAAGAGCCCGTCGTCCAATGAAATAGCGACATTTTTAGATGTTTTTGTGATCGGGAACAGTGTGGTATGGCCTCTGGCTTGTGTATGCTCGGTGCTCGTTTCGGGTTCTCCGTGCCCCTAAGAACAAGAACAGTGCCTATGACCCTTAATACCGATCTGGCGGGCCCGTGTGTGGAACCGCGGGTCATCTGCAAGCAATACGCCACGGAGATGGCTGTAGAGCGTACACGGCTGCTGTACCAGGGTTCGCTGCTGCCCACGTTGTTCATGCTGGTCAACGGCCTGGTCTGCGCGGCCCTGTTGTGGGGGCCGTCGCGCTATTTCCTGGTCAGTGTATGGCTGGTCTGGTTGTTGTCGCTGGTGGCGCTGCGGGTGATACAGGTCGCTGCCTTCGATTCGGCGATACCCAGCCGCCAGGCGCACCCGATCTGGTTGCGCATGTTCCTGCTCGGCTCGGCGATGACGGGCCTGACGCTGGCCGGTGCCGGCATCGCCCTGGTTCCGGCCGACAGCTTCCAGCAACAGGCCTGGGTGTTCGGCCTGATCGGCGCGGCCACCCTGTCGGCCAGTGTGGCCTATGCCGTGAGCCTTCCGGCATTTCTGTCCTTTACCTTGCCGTGCCTGCTGCCGGCCATCGGCTTCCTCTTCTGGGGCGGTGACGAACAGCAGCGCGGATGGGGCTGGCTCGGCCTGGTAGTGCTGGTTTCCCTGAGCGTGGTGGCCTGGCAGGTCAATCGGTTGATGCAAAGCGGCATGCTGCGACGGTTCCAGAATCAGGCGCTGATCGAGCATCTGCAACAGACGCAAATCCGCAGCGCCCAGCTTAACCAGGCCCTGGCCCGGGAGGTCGAACAACGTCGTCTCGCCGAGGAACAACTGCGTGGGGCCCAGGTGAGTCTCGAAGCGCGGGTCGCACAGCGCAGCCTCGAACTGCAGGTGGCCAGCCAGGCCCTGAGCAAGAGCGAGGCGCGCCTGGCCCTGGCCCTCAAGGCCAGTGAGCTGGGACTGTGGGACTGGAACCTGCAGACCGACGAAGTCCATCACACCCAGCTCAAGGAACTGCTGGGCCTGGAGCCGGAATACATCACGGCGATGCTCAGCCACCTCACGCCACGCTTACACCCCCAAGACCTGCCGGCGCTCAAGCGCGCCCTGGTCGAGCACCTCAAGGGCCGTAGCGAGGATTATCAGATCGAATACCGCATCCGGCATGGCGATGGCCACTGGGTCTGGATCGAAGACCGTGGCCGGGCCGTGGAGCGCAGCGCCAGTGGCCGGGTGCTGCGCATGGTCGGCACCCGAAGAAACATCAGTGTCAGTAAGGAGCTGGAACAGCAACGGCAACTGGCGGCCACGGTGTTCGAGGCCGCCAGCGAAGGCATCGTGATCTTCGACCCCCACTATGCGCTGCTCGCCGCCAACCAGGCGTTCACCCGGATTACCGGCTTCAATATCGAGGACATGTTGGGGCGTAACGTCGTCGACTTGCCGTGCAGCCGCGATGCGCGCCGGCACTATCCGGTTATTCGCCAGGCGCTCAAGCTGAACGGCACCTGGCAGGGTGAACTGGTGGAAGCGCGGGCCAATGGCGAGTTGTATCCGCAGTGGCTGCAATTGAGCGTTGTGCGCGACTCCCGGGGGAACGTCAGTCATATCGTGGGCTTCTTCGCCGATCTATCGGCCAGGCGCGAATCCGAAGAGCGGATGCGCTATCTCACCCATTACGATGAGTTGACCGGACTGGCGAACCGCTCGCTGTTCCGCGAGCGCCTCCAGGAAGCGCAGCAGCGGGTACGGCAGGGCGGGCGCCGCAGCCTGGCCTTGCTGCATATCGACCTGGACCGTTTCAAACTGCTCAACGACAGCCTCGGCCATGACATCGCCGACCAACTGTTGCAGAAGATGGCCCGGCGCCTGATCAATGCGCTGCCCGAGGCCAACACCATCGCCCGGTTGTCCGGGGATGAGTTCGCGGTGCTGTTCGATGCCTATGGCAATCTCTCGAGCCTGGCGCGCATGGCAACCCGCTTGTCCGCCAAGTTGCGGTTGCCACAGACCATCGAAGGTCACGAGCTGGTGGTCAGCGCCTCCATCGGTATCAGTCTGTTGCCCGACAACGCCCGGGATATTTCCACCCTGGTGAGCCAGGCGAACATGGCCATGCAACACGCCAAGCACCTGGGTGGCAACAACTTCCAGTTCTACACCGACAGCCTCCAGGCCAGTACGCTGGAGCGCCTGCAATTGGAGAATCAGTTGCGCAAGGCCCTGGAAGAGCAGCAGTTGAAGGTCTTCTATCAGCCCAAGTTGTGTCTGGCGAGCGGTCGTTTGAACGCTGCTGAAGCGCTGGTGCGCTGGGATCATCCGGCCATGGGTAGGGTGCCTCCGGTGCATTTCATCGGCCTCGCCGAGGAAACCGGGTTGATCGGGCCCATTGGCGAATTCGTACTGCGCCAGGCCTGTTGGCAGGCGTGCGAATGGCAGCGCCAGGGGCTGGCTCCGATCCGGGTGTCGGTGAATCTGTCGGTGCATCAACTGCGCCAGGGCAAGCTCGTCAGCCTCGTGCGCCAGGTGCTGGAGGAAACCGGCCTGGCTCCCGAATACCTGGAGTTGGAATTGACCGAGAGCCAACTGCTCGACAGCGTTGAACACATCATCGCCACCTTCCAACAGTTGCGCGACCTTGGGGTCAAGCTGGCGATCGACGATTTCGGCACCGGCTATTCGTCCCTGAGTTACCTCAAGCGTATCCCGGTGGATTACGTGAAGATCGACCAGGCGTTCATCCGTGGACTGGAGGAGGGTGGCGAGGATGCGGCGATCACCCGGGCGATCATCGCCATGGCCCATGGGCTATCGCTCAAGGTGGTAGCCGAAGGTGTCGAACGGGAGGGGCAACTCGAATTCCTCAAAGGCGAGCGTTGCGATGAAGTCCAGGGCTACCTCATCAGCCGTCCCGTTGAGGCCGAGGGCCTGGCCGCCTTGCTGCGGGCCAACGAAGACGGTTTATAGCGCCTGACTGCTACATGGCGTGCATGCGGCATGAAAGCGGGATATCGAGTTACGTATTGGGCGGGCAAAAAGGCAATTCCTGTAGTATAACTACAAACTTGCTACATCCCGGCCACCGCCAATAACAAGAGTCCAGCCCCTTGAACCTGTTGCAACACATCGCCCAGTCACGCCACCTGCTGCGCAAGTCGGAACTGAAAGTCGCCGATCACGTACTGCTTGATCCTGCGGCCGTGATGCACAGTTCCATGGCCGATCTTGCCCACAGCGTCGGCATCAGCGAGCCAACCATTGTGCGTTTCTGCCGCGCCATCGGTTGCTCCGGTTTCCAGGACCTGAAACTCAAGCTGGCGCAAAGCCTGGCGGCCGGTGCGAGCTTCGGCCAGTTTGCGATCCATGAAGACGATTCGGTCGCCGACTACAGCCTGAAGATCTTCGACACCACCCTGCATACCCTCATGGAGGTGCGCGAGAAGCTCGACCCGGTGGCGTTGCAGAAAGCGGTCACGGCCATGTCCCAGGCCCAGCGTGTCGAGTTCTACGGCTTTGGTGCGTCGGGCGCGGTGGCGGCGGATGCGCAGCACAAGTTCTTCCGGCTGCTGCTCACGGCGGCCGCCTATTCCGATCCGCACATGCAGGCCATGTCGGCGGTCACCCTGAAGCCCACCGATGTGGCGATCTGCATTTCCCAATCGGGGCGCTCCAAGGATCTGTTGATCACCGCCAACCTGGTTCGCGAAAGCGGCGCCTCGCTGATTACCCTGTGCCCGAGCCAGACACCATTGGCCGAGCTCTCGACGGTGAACCTGGCCATCGACGTGCACGAAGACACCGAGATCTATACGCCGCTGACCTCGCGCATCGCTCACCTGGTGGTGATCGATGTGCTCGCGATGGGCGTTGCCATGGCTCGTGGGCCGAGCCTGGTCAACCACCTCAAGAGCGTCAAGCGCAGCCTTCGCAGCCTGCGGCTGTCGCCCAAGTCGGTGAAGGCGCTGGATGACTGAAGCTGCAAGCTACGAGCCTCAAGCTGCAAGGGCTTGTAGCTAATAGCAACATTCATCGTTCTGTAACCCTCGCGTTGCCAAACCGTCATCCCGTGCCTGCATCGTAAAGCTCCCGTATACGTCTTGGGAGTCTCGACATGACCCAGTCCTACGAAGAACGCAGCGCCGTCAAAACCCGCCGTCAACAGGAAGACCAGCGCCGCATGGCGTTCCGTCGTGCGATCGAAGACCGTTATGAGCAGCGCCAGCTCCTGGCGGAAATCAGCGAGTATCCCGACATCACAGAATTCAATTACTGGCAGGCAGCGCCGGCGGCTTCCCGTCGAAGCGCTCAACCAGGCCAATGATCTGAGCGCGCTCGCCGCGCACGAACGCCAGGAAGGCGTGGGCCACCGGTGACAATCGTTTCGCCCTGGCCTGTACCAGGCACCAACTGCGGTACAGCGGCAGTTCCTCCACCGGCAACTCGATGAGGGCGCCGGACGACAGCTCCCGGCTCACGGCGTGGCGCGTCAACAACGCCACGCCCAGGCCCGCCACCACGCACTCGCGTTGGGCCTCCGCCGACGCTACCTCCAGTGTCTGGGTGAAATGCACCCGTTTCTCCTTGAAATATTCCTCGCAGGCCAGTCGCGTGCCTGATCCCGGCTCGCGCAGCAGCAAGGTATACGGCTCCAGATCCTGCAGGCGCAGCGAGCCCATGTGGCACAAGGGATGATCCGGTGGCGCTACGGCCACGATTGGATTGTTGAGAAACGGCAGGAACTCCAGCCCCATGTCCTGGGGCACCATGGACATGATCACCAGGTCGTCCCGGTTGTCCGAGAGGCGACGAATCACCTGCCCGCGATTGACCACCGTGAGGCTCAGGTTGACCTCCGGGTGCTGACGCTTGAACGCCGCGAACAGATGCGGAACGAAATATTTGGCGCTGGATTCCACTGCCAGCTTCAGTTGGCCTTGCAGCGAGCCCTGCATGTCCGAAAGCTGCATGTCGAGGTTTTCCAGGCGTCCGAAGATGTCCCGGCTGGCTCGTTGCAGGGCTTCGGCGGCTTCGGTCATGTAGAGCTTTTTGCCAACGTACTCAAACAGCGGTTGGCCAATCAGCTCCTCAAGGGATCGAATCTGTAGGCTGACGGCCGGCTGCGTGAGAGACATTTCATCGGCTGCGCGGCTGTAGGACCTCAGGTCGCACACCTCGTTGAAAATCTGCAGTTGACGCAATGTCATACGCATCAATGACTTACGCATTTTCTAGACACCTTGGCCCGAGACGGATGGGTCAACTATAAGTCTTCGCTTATGCCTGACCCAATAAATATTCATTTTTGTTAATCAACGGCCGGGACTAGTGTGGTGCTGCGACCGATTGTTACATCTGGTCACGCGTCGGCCTGAACCTCAGGCCGTGGTATCACCGGCTCAAGGGAACCTCCAATTGATAACAAAGATCCTGATCGCCAACCGTGGTGAGATTGCCGTCCGCATCGTGCGCGCCTGCGCCGAGATGGGCATTCGCTCGGTCGCGGTCTATTCCGACGCTGATCGACATGCCCTGCATGTCAAACGCGCGGACGAGGCCCACAGCATCGGCGCTGACCCGCTGGCCGGCTACCTCAACCCGCGCAAACTGGTGAACCTGGCGGTGGAAACCGGCTGTGATGCCTTGCATCCCGGCTACGGCTTTCTTTCGGAAAACGCTGAATTGGCGGACATCTGCGCCGAACGCGGGATCAAGTTCATTGGTCCTTCGGCGGAAGTCATTCGCCGCATGGGCGACAAGACTGAAGCGCGCCGCAGCATGATCAAGGCCGGTGTGCCGGTCACGCCGGGTACCGAAGGCAACGTGTCGGGCATCGAAGAGGCCCTGACCGAGGGCGACCGGATCGGTTACCCGGTGATGCTCAAGGCCACGTCCGGTGGCGGCGGTCGCGGTATCCGTCGTTGCAACAGCCGTGAAGAACTTGAACAGGCTTTCCCGCGGGTCATCTCCGAAGCCACCAAGGCGTTCGGTTCGGCGGAAGTGTTCCTGGAAAAATGCATCGTCAACCCCAAGCACATCGAAGCGCAGATCCTGGGTGACAGTTTCGGCAACGTGGTGCACCTGTTCGAACGCGACTGTTCGATCCAGCGACGCAACCAGAAGCTGATCGAAATCGCCCCCAGCCCGCAACTGACGCCCGAGCAGCGCGCCTACATCGGCGACCTGTCGGTGCGCGCCGCCAAGGCCGTGGGCTACGAGAATGCCGGCACCGTGGAGTTCCTGCTCGCCGAGGGCGAGGTGTACTTCATGGAAATGAACACCCGGGTGCAGGTGGAACACACCATCACCGAGGAAATCACTGGTATCGACATCGTTCGTGAGCAGATCCGCATTGCATCCGGGCTGCCGCTGTCGGTCAAGCAGGAAGACATCCTGCACCGTGGCTTTGCCTTGCAGTTCCGGATCAACGCTGAAGACCCGAAGAACAACTTCCTGCCCAGCTTCGGCAAGATCACCCGCTACTACGCCCCTGGCGGCCCTGGCGTGCGCACCGATACGGCGATCTACACCGGCTACACCATTCCACCGTTCTACGATTCGATGTGCCTGAAACTGGTGGTCTGGGCGTTGACCTGGGAAGAAGCCATGGACCGTGGCCTGCGCGCCCTGGATGACATGCGCCTGCAGGGGGTCAAGACCACTGCCGCGTATTACCAGGAAATCCTGCGCAACCCGGAATTCCGGAGCGGCCAGTTCAATACCAGCTTTGTCGAAAGCCACCCTGAACTGACCAACTACTCGATCAAGCGCAAACCCGAAGAGCTGGCCCTGGCCATCGCTGCCGCCATTGCCGCCCACGCAGGCCTGTAAGGAATCATGACAATGTCCAAGAAGATCCACGTTACCGACACAATCCTGCGCGACGCCCACCAATCGCTGCTCGCCACCCGCATGCGCACCGAAGACATGCTGCCCATCTGCGACAAGCTCGACAAAGTCGGCTATTGGTCGCTGGAAGTCTGGGGCGGCGCGACGTTCGACGCCTGCGTGCGCTTCCTGAAAGAAGACCCATGGGAGCGCCTGCGCCAACTGCGTGCTGCGTTGCCCAATACTCGCCTGCAAATGTTGCTGCGCGGCCAGAACCTGTTGGGCTATCGCCATTACAGCGATGACGTGGTCAAGGCGTTCGTGGCCAAGGCCGCGGTCAACGGTATCGATGTGTTCCGTATTTTCGATGCTATGAACGATGTGCGTAACCTGCGCGTCGCCATCGAGGCGGTGAAGGCTGCCGGCAAGCATGCCCAGGGCACCATCGCCTACACCACCAGTCCGGTGCACACCATTGACGCCTTCGTGGCCCAGGCCAAACAGATGGAAGCCATGGGTTGCGACTCGGTGGCGATCAAGGACATGGCCGGTTTGCTGACCCCGTACGCCACTGGCGAGCTGGTGAAAGCCTTGAAGGCCGAGCAATCGTTGCCGGTGTTCATCCACTCCCATGACACCGCCGGCCTGGCCGCGATGTGCCAGCTCAAGGCGGTCGAGAACGGAGCCGACCACATCGACACCGCCATTTCCAGCTTCGCCTGGGGCACCAGCCACCCGGGCACCGAGTCGATGGTCGCGGCCCTCAAGGGCAGCGAGTTCGACACCGGCCTGGATCTGGAACTGCTCCAGGAAATCGGCTTGTACTTCTACGCGGTGCGCAAGAAGTATCACCAGTTCGAAAGCCAGTTCACTGCTGTGGATACCCGGGTCCAGGTCAACCAGGTCCCAGGTGGGATGATTTCCAACCTGGCCAACCAGTTGAAAGAGCAGGGCGCGCTGAACCGCATGAACGAAGTGCTGGCGGAGATCCCACGGGTGCGCGAGGACCTCGGCTTCCCGCCGCTGGTGACCCCGACTTCGCAGATCGTCGGCACCCAGGCCTTCTTCAACGTGCTGGCCGGCGAGCGCTACAAGACCATCACCAACGAAGTGAAGCTCTACCTGCAAGGCGGTTACGGCAAGGCGCCAGGCGAGGTGAACGAGAAGCTGCGTCGCCAGGCCATCGGCAGCGAAGACGTGATCGACGTGCGTCCGGCCGATTTGCTCAAGCCGGAAATGACCAAGCTGCGCGGTGAAATCGGTGCACTGGCCAAATCCGAAGAAGACGTGCTGACCTATGCCATGTTCCCGGATATCGGGCGCAAGTTCCTGGAAGAGCGCGAAGCCGGCACCCTGACCCCGGAAGTGCTGCTGCCGATCCCTGAGGCAGGCGCCGTGAGTTCGGCGGGTGGCGAAGGTGTGCCGACCGAGTTCGTCATCGACGTTCACGGCGAAACCTACCGCGTCGACATCACCGGCGTGGGCGTCAAGGCCGAAGGCAAGCGTCACTTCTACCTGTCCATCGATGGCATGCCGGAAGAAGTGGTGTTCGAACCGCTCAATGAATTCGTCAGCGGCGGCAGCAGCAAGCGCAAGCAAGCCACTGCACCGGGCCACGTCAGCACCACCATGCCGGGCAACATCGTCGATGTACTGGTCAAGGAAGGCGACGTGGTGAAGGCCGGCCAGGCTGTGCTGATCACCGAAGCCATGAAGATGGAGACCGAAGTACAAGCGGCTATCGCCGGCAAGGTCACCGCCATTCATGTGGCCAAGGGCGACCGGGTCAATCCGGGCGAGATCCTGATCGAGATCGAAGGCTGAGCTAACAGCCTCGATACAACGCTTTAACCTCGGGGGGGCATGTGCTCCCCTTTTTTTGTGCGCAAAATGCCTGCCCCACACCAAATCCCTGTGGGAGCGAGCCTGCTCGCGATAGCGTCAGGTCAGCCAATATCGATGGCGGCTGATACACCGCTATCGCGAGCAGGCTCGCTCCCACAGGGTGTCCCACCATGCTTGCCGGCAAGCCTGCTCCCTAAGCGATCAGAACATCACCCGCCAGTGGCCCATCAAGGCCTGGCTACGATTGTCGTTACCCGTCTCACCGCTGTAACCCACCCCCAGCGTATGCCGTGAAGAAACCGCCAGGTCCAGCCCCGCTTCGACGAGCAGGCTGTCGCGGTCCAGCTCGGTGCCCTCCACCCGATAGGTGTTGCCGCCGGTCACCAGGCCCTGGCGAGAATGGCCGGTGACGTCGCCGTAGATATGTTTCCAGCCGACGTTCAGGCGGGGAGTCAATTGCATGCCGCGATCCAGGGCAAAGGGCCGGGCGAGGCGCAGGCCCAGGTTGCTGTTGTAAGCGTCCTGGGTCTGACCATGGACCTTCAACGCCGCGTCCCCGCCTTTTTCCTGATAGCGGTCACGTTGATAACGTTGGTAACCCAGATGGGCATAGGGTTCGACGTCAAAATGAGCGAGGTCGAAGTTGTAGCCAATCTGCCCAAAGACCTGCTGCGTATGGGCATCGTAACGCCCCTTGAGGCGATCACTGAAACCGTTGAAGGCCACGTGACGCTTGGTGCTGCCGTCATGGTCGCCATAGACGGCACCCAGGCGCAGCGCCGTTGGTCCGTCCTGACGTAACGCATATGCGCCCAGGTACCAGCTATCGAGCCCGCCGTCGAACTGATAGCCGTCCAGCCGCGTCTGCGTCTTGCTGCCGATGATGCCCAGGCGCCATTCAGGGCTGAGCGCCCAATCGGTTCCCAGCATCAGGCCCTTTGTCGAATGCTTGAGGGCGTCACTGCTCGATTGCCTGCCGATACTGCCGCTGTTGCCGATGGCCTGGACCCAGACCTGGCCGTCGAGAGGCGCGCTTTGCGGGTTCCGGCCCATGGCCGCGAGCATCCCGGTGCTGATCGGAGCGATGCTGCTCAAGGTCGCGTTGGCGAGGTTTGCGGTGTCATAGCCCGTGAGCTGGTCGATAGCTTCGGCGGCCGTGAATGTGCTGGTGCCGAGCAGGGCGTTGATGGCGGCATTGGGCTTTGCAGCGGGTTTGGTGGCAGGCAACGGAGCTGCGGGGGCTTGCGCAACGCGGACGGTTCCATCCGCCTCGACCGGCTTGGCTGGCGGTACGACGATGTTCGGCTCGGTGGCAGGTGCCCGTGCAACGGTAGGCGCTTGCACAACGGCTGGTGTCACCGAATGAACCGGTTGCGGCTCTTCGATACTGGCTGCGAATTCGCGTCCGTTATCGGACGTTGCCACTGCCTCAAGCGGAATATCGTTGCGCGCATAGGTCAGTTTGACCTGCGTTCCCAGGTAGTGGGGCGTCGCCGTCATGAATGCGAGTTCGCTGGTGACCTGCCCGAACTCACCTTCGACCCTGGACGCATTGATAACCGTATGTTCGCTTGTGCCGACATATTCGCCCGGTGCGGCGTTGATTTTCAGCGCCGCGTTGTTCAGGGTCGCGGTTCCGCCGACTGTGATCGTAGCGCTGCCGCCCTGGGCATTGACGCCGTAGACAAGCTCTGCGCTTTGCGACAGTTTGAAGTCCTTTGCAATGGAAGGGGCGTCCATTTCCGGCCCGACTTCCAGCCGGCCCGCAACGTCGAGGTTCCCCACCGTTCCACTACCGCTGAACCTGCCTGTTTCTGCCACAACAACAGTCCCGACGGTACCCGAGTTCATCATCTGGCCTTTCGGCGCCACAAATACGCTTCTTTCAACAGTGCCCTGGTTATCAAATCCACCGAGAACGTGCACCTCCCCACCGAGATGACCGGTGTTGATCAACCTGGCTTTCGACTCAATCAGGCTTCGACCGTCGAAGCCCAGGGTATTCGACCATTCTCCTCGCTTGGCATGCAGATCCTGGAAGTTACGAATTTCATCCAGCTTGCCGCCTGCCGCGGTGTCCAGTTGCAGGACATTGAGTCCGCCCCCGCCGTCGACGAGCCCGATGAGCTTGCCGCGTCCGCTGACGGTCACCCGATCATCGGCGCTGCCCTTTACCAGGGGGCCGTTAAAGGTTTTGGTGATCTTCTCGTGCTTTGTCTGCGGTGCACTGGCGAACGCCTTGAGGCGGGCTTGCACTTGGGCGGTTGTTTCCGGGGGCGAGGGAAGGGCGTCATCGACAACTGACTGAGCCATTGAAACATTGGCACACCCGAGTACCAAGGCAATCGCCGGGGCGAGGTATTGGGGTGGGTATAAGTGTTGAATTGGCATTGGATGCGTTCTCAGGTAAATGAGTCCGCACTTTAAAAATTCACTCTAGAGCGCGATGCCAGCCATCGCTGTGCCTTCGGCGAGAGATCGCGACGAAGCCTGTAGGCCGGTCGCGACTTGAACAAAGCCCCGGCGCGTCAGCGTTCACGGTACGTGGCGTTGCCCTACATCACTCTCGGAACGGTCCGTTTGACAGCGACGGGGCTGTCAACTCCGCTTCAGATACGCCTTCCCATAATGCCGCTCCATCCGCGCCTGGATCAGCTCCAGTGCGATGGACATCAGCCAGTAGATGATCGCCGCCGTGGTGAGCATTTCGATGTAGCGATAGCTGGAGCGGCCATAGGACTGCGCCAGGAACATCACTTCCCAGACGCCCATCACCGAGATCAGGGAGGAGTCCTTGAGCATGGATATGAACTGGTTGGTGGTCGGCGGGATGATGGTGCGCATGGCCTGGGGCAGGGTGACGCGCCAGAAAATCACGGTTTCGCTCAAGCCCAGTGCCAGTGAGGCTTCGCGTTGGCCGTGGGGGACGCCGAGGATGCCGGCGCGGAAGATTTCGCTCAGGTAGGCGCCGTAGTTCAGCGACAGGGCGATGATCCCGGCGGTGACGGCGCCCGGGACCACGCCCAGTTGCGGCAGGCCCAGGTAGATCAGCAGGATCTGGATCAGCAGCGGTGTGCCACGGAAGAACGACGCATAGAAACTGGCAATGCCGAATGCCACCGCGCTGCTGGACAGTCGTGCCAGGGCGGTGATGAAGCCCAGCAATGACGAGGCGACGATCGAGCACAGGCACAGGAACAGCGTCAGCACCGCGCCTTGCAGAAAACCGTTGGGCGCCAGGTGCAGGCCGATCAGGTTCGGCAACTTGTCGAGGATGATCGAGAACTTCAGGTCGAAGCCCAGGAAAAAACTCGCGAACAGCACCAGCATGGCCGCCCAGGTCAGGTACAAGCGTGTGCGAAAACCGAAGATTTTCTTCAGGCGCGACTCAGCCACCGGTTGCGGTGGCTGAGTAGGGGGCGGAAAAGAGGTCATTGAGTGATGTCGGCGCCGATCCATTTCTGCGACAGTTTGCTCAAGGTGCCATCCTGTTTCAACTGGGCGAAGACATCACGTACCTTGCTGTCCCATTGGGCGTCGCCCTTTTCGATGGCCACCGAGTTCGGTTCGGAATACAGCGGCTCACCGGCCAGTTTGAAGCGCTTGTCTTCGGTCAGGCGCGGCTGCGCGGTCACCAGGTTGGTCAGCACCGCGTCCAGGCGTACCCCGGCGCCCAGGCCCAGGTCCTGGAAGGCGACGTTGTCGGTGTCGTACGGGGCGATCTGCACATTCTCGAACGGATAGCTGAGCTGGGTATCCTCGGCGCCTTCGATCACCAGGTTCTTGTTCAGGTAGCTCTCGTAGCTGGAGGCACTGGTGAGGCCGACTTTCTTGTCGCTCAGGTCCTTGGCGCCGTGGATCCGCTCGTCCTTGGCGTTGACCACGATCACCGCTGGCGAAGCGTAATACTGCACCGGGAAATCAAACACCTCGGCGCGGGCCTTGCTCGGCGTCATGGAGCAGATGCAGATGTCATAGCGCCCGCTCCAGTGCCCCGCGGCGATCACGTCCCAGGACGGTGTTTCCAGGCGCAGCTTCACGCCCAGCTTCTGCGCCACGGCTTTGGCCACGTCCACGTCAAACCCGTCGAGCTGGTTCTGATCGTTGAGGAACGAGAAGGGCGGGTAGCTTTCCATCAGCACGCCGACCAGTTCTTTTTTCTGCTCGATACGGTCCAGCGTGGCGCCAGCAAATGCCTGCGACGAGGCGGCCAACAGGGTCAGGCCCAGGGCCAGTAATGGTTGAAGTTTCATGCAAGGCCCCTGGCTGAAAATACAGGTTGTGGTTAACCGAAGAGTGCGTATTAAATAGTTATAAGAACAACTCCGGTAGTGAGTTATTTTCATAAGCTTATGAGTGAATCATATATGGGCTCAGCAACGACAGTCATTCTCGATGGCGGCATGGGCCGCGAACTGCAACGCCGCGGCGCGCCGTTCAGGCAGCCTGAATGGTCGGCGTTGGCCCTGAGCGAAGCGCCCGACGCGGTAGAAGCCGTGCACGCGGCCTATATTGCCAGTGGCGCCAACGTTATCACCAGCAATAGCTACGCGGTGGTGCCGTTTCACATTGGCGAAGCGCGTTTCGCCGCCGAAGGCCAGGCACTCGCCGCATTGGCCGGCGAGCTGGCCCGGCGGGCGGTGCAGGCATCCGGCAAAGCCGTGCGGGTGGCCGGCTCGTTGCCGCCGCTGTTCGGTTCCTATCGGCCTGACCTGTTCGATGCTTCCCGTGCCAGTGAGCTGTTGACGCCCCTGGTGACCGGCCTGGCGCCCCATGTCGACCTGTGGCTGGCCGAAACCCAAAGTTCGACGGTAGAAGCGAAGGCGATTCACGCCGGGTTGCCGAAGGATGGCAAGCCGTTCTGGCTGTCGTTTACCCTGAAAGACGAAGACACCGACGAAGTGCCGCGCCTGCGTTCCGGCGAACCGGTGGCGGAAGCGGCGGCGGTCGCGGCCGAACTGGGCGTCGAGGCGCTGCTGTTCAACTGCAGCCAGCCGGAAGTGATCGGTGCTGCAATCGATGCCGCACGGCAAACCTTCGAACGCCTGGGAGTGAAGATCCACATCGGCGCCTACGCCAACGCCTTCCCGCCGCAGCCGAAAGAAGCGACCGCCAACGACGGGCTGGACCCGCTGCGCGAAGACCTCGATCCACCGGGTTACCTGCTCTGGGCGGCTGACTGGCAGAAGCGCGGTGCCAGCCATCTGGGCGGCTGCTGTGGGATCGGGCCGGAGCACATTGCGGTGCTGGCGCAGAAGTTGGCGTGAGCCGGTAGCCAATCATCGGCTGATCGATTGTCATCGCGAGCAGGCTCGCTCCCACATTTGGAATGCATTTCCCCTGTGAGAGCGAGCCTGCTCGCGATAGCGGACTTCAATTATTCATAAATATCAGCTTACGTTTCCCTCCCAGTTCCACAGCCCTCTATACATATGTACGCCATCTCGGGGCGAACAGCGCGATAGGGTCCGGACTCTTCAATCAGAACCGGACCATTGAGATGTCGATTTCCCCCAAGGATGAACCGGGTGTTACGTCACCTATACCTCAACCAGAAACGATCGATGCCCAGGCGAAGGAACAGCTCAGGCAACTGGCGTTATTGGATACCCACCAGATACAACTGACCCGTCTGTTCGCAGCCTTGCCCACTTTCGACGGGGTGATTGGAAAGCTGTTGGTCGGCCTGCTCAAGGCCAGGATTCCCGCCAGGAAATTTCGTGCGTCAGTGCTTCCGGACATCGAGCCGGATCAATGCTACGTGAGCCGCTTCACCACGGACCAGGCCGGTGGACGCGTCCTGACCTCCTCGGACAGCTTTACCCACGTCATGCGCAACAGTTTGCTCAGCGACACGGCGCCTGACTTCCAGAGCGGTGGCGTCGGGTTCTTCACCCGGGCGGACTCCCTGGACGAGGCCGATAGCCTGTTTGCCGGCCCGCTGGACGCGCACACGTTGCGGGCCATGGAGGCCGTGTTCTATGTTGCCCAGCCGACCACGAATGAACAGGTGAGGCGTCAGTTCCGTGACGAACTGGCGCTCTTTGGCCAGCGCAAGGGCTGGGAGGCGTTGCCGGGCGTCGCAGCTTCGTCCACGACCGAAGCCGCCCTCGCGCAGTTATTGTCCCGGCGCTTCCTGCATCTTTTCGACCTGCACAAAGCCGATCGGGACCCTGCCGCTCAACTCAGCCAGGGTGAGCGAATCCAGCAAAGCGATGAAGATCGCCTGCTGGATATCATCACCACCCATCCTTCCCAGGCGGATAGAAACCGCCTGTTGCGAGCGCCGGTTCCCCATGTCTATGCGGTCAGGCTCGATAGCGGCGCCGCGCAGCCGCAGAAATGGCCTGCCGCGATGGTGATCAAATTTACCGATCGGCCATCGCTGTTCCTGTATTCCCTGGAGCATGGGCTTCAGCGATTCAATGCGTTCCAGGATTTGGTCAGGCACGTATTTCCCACCCTTGAGGGCCAGGCGTGCAAGATCCAGGACATTGCCGTTGAACTGTCCGGGCATGTTTTCGAAGTGGCGGCGGCGGATCTGCTGAAAATGCAAAGTGCGGCGCTGGACAAAGTCCTGGATGCGCGAGGAAGCGCAACAGTGACGCTGAGTGACTTTGCCCGGCAAACCGAAGATGCCCTTGGCTTGCCTCTGTTGTCACTGGCCGGGCCACTGGCGGCCCGTCAGGAAACCTTGGTGGAAAACCGTCGCCCCGGCTTTTACAAGACCGCTACGTTTGCCGAGCGCGCCCACTATCGCCGTCTCGAAACAAAGGTGTTCGATGCCGTCTATACACTGGGCAGCGATGTTCCGACGCTGGTGCAGTTCGCTCGCCAGAAGATCAAGCAGTACCTCCGGCAAACCATCCACCCGCGCATCGACGTGGATCCGGACCAGACCCAGGTCAGGCTGTTCTACGGTGACCGGGCCAACCCAAGGCAGTCACGTACCAGCAGCCTGACCCAGTTGATGCTCGACAATCTGCGGGCGCCGCGATACCCGAACGCCATGCGCGAAATGCTGGCTGTCTACCTTATCGATCAACACGGTCAACGTATCCGGCATCCGGAGAGCGGTTTCCTGATCACGGTGACTGGGGGCGAATTGGCGAAGATGGCGACGAGCATCGATGTCGGTGGCAATTATGAAATCCTGCTGCGCCGGCAAATGAATGAGCCTCGGTACAAGGCGGCCTGGCAGGCGGCGTACCTCGCCCACCTGAAGTTCAAAACGTATGAGGCTGCACTCAGGGGCGACGCCGTATTCCAGGCCAGAGTGGTCGATCCGGTCGCCAAGCCAGCCCATCCGCGAAAACTGCTGGCGGGCTGGCTGGAGGCTGTCCTGCAATCACCCACGGCTGCGAATCGGCCGTGGGTGGGCGGGCGCAGGGTTCATGTCCATGGTCTGCTGCTGGGCGGCAGCGTCGACGGCCAAGGTGGCACGCCGCGCAATGCGCTCAGCATCGACGGTGCGCTGATCTTTTCAGACCAGCCCGGGCCGGACATCAAGGGCACGGTGGGCGTGTATTTGCCGGACAGCCCCCGGGGCGATGACCTGCATGAGTTTGCCGACCTGAGCGATGGCATTACCGGGCTGCTGCAACAGGAAGAATGGCGAACGTACTTCCGCTCGCGTATTTCCACCCTCGATCAAGAAGAGATAAAGCGCGCCTTGGGGCTGCACCGCGGCCGCCCCCTGATCCGTGGCTTCTCGATCAGCGATGACTGGCTTGAGCGCTTTCACCAGGCCTACGTCAACTTCCACAGCGCCTACGCGGATCATCGCTCCAACAGCAACCGGGACATCGGCCTGCAAACCGCTGCGCGGCTGATGATGATGGTGGTTGAAATCGTCATGGACCTGGCCGGCCTGCTGTTGATACCCGGTTTCCAGATGCTGACCCGTGCCGTCAGGACCGGCCTGTTGGTGGTCAGGACCGGTGCGGTGCCAACGAATACGACGACGCTGGCGTTCGTCCATGCGGTGGCAAACACCCGAAAGGCTATCGGCTTCGGTGGCGTGAGCGTCAACGTGAGAGGGCGCTCCTCTTTCCTGGCGATAACGGCTCGCCAAAGCCAGGCTAAAGCGCCGTTTGGATTGCCCTTGGAAGAAACGCTTTATCGCCGCTATGCCGTGGCGGATAGGTCGGTGCTCCAGGGAGTGTCAGCGGATGCCCAGGGCTTTTACCGCCCCACGATCACGGACAGCGCCACGGGGCGCACCGCTCGCCAAGTGTATGTGCAGCAACCCGATGGCACGGTATTCCGGGTACATGACCACACACCGCTCAAAGCCATAGAGGCCAGCATTGTCGACCCGGCGACGGGGTTGAACATCCGCTCCAGTGGTGTGATGAGAAGCACGGTGGCCCGTGCGCCCGATGGCCAGTGGCATGCCGTGGGCTTTGGCCTGGGCGGAGGGGGTAAACGCCCGCGCGCAGGGACGCCCCAACCGGGCCCTTCGGATCCCAAGCAACCCTCGACATCGCTTCGCGCCGTGGCCGATCTGATTCGCACACCCAACGAGTGGGACGTCGAGATCATGGATCTGGTCCCGTCAGTCATCACCCGTCTTCCAAGTTGGCCACAAAATCGCAGCTTGTTGATCATCGATCAACGGCGTGGACGCCAGGACTGGTCGATACGCTTTACCCCCGGGCAGGTTGAAAGCGGCTATCCGATGGGCACGCATCCGCTGCGGTCCGATACTGACGTGGTGTTGATACGCATGGGTGAAAATCACTACACGCTGCGGCTGGCTGGCGACACCGACGTCACGTTCGCCGCCGACGGCAATTGCTTCTTCAATGCCATTGCCCGGGGATTGAACGAGGGCCAGCCCCGGCAAACGTTTTCGATGCAGGGGCTGCGCAATGAAACAGCCGCTTATATCGATCTGCACCCGGAGATGAGTCATTACCTGGTATCGCCGCCTTCCGGTCTGCAGCAGGCGCTCGCGGATAACGCACGTTCCCTGGAACACATGTTGGGCAAGGCCGCGGTGTACGACGTAAGCCAGATTGTCTACGGCACGCGCAACCCGCATAACCTGTTTCGACCGTTGGTGCATTTCTTGAACCTGTATGCCGACGACATGGTGCGCAGGACCCTGAACCAAGCCCGGAAAGCCGACTTGCCACCCGAGATCCTGCAACACATCGGTAGCTACCTGTCCCCCCGGGCTCCGGGTCGTCCGATACTGAGCAGCATTCCGTACTACATGCAAACCGATCGATCCGTGCGGACCTTCTTCGAGGATACGCTGCTACGCCCCATCGAAAATTCGGAAATTGCCGAACTGCTCAATAACGAACACCTCATGTTCTCCCAGGACGTGATTCATATCATGCTCGAGTACGGGGTCAGGGCTCGAGAGCTGACCGATCACCATCCAAAGAACAGTCTGGCGTATGTCCTCTACGATGAAGCACTGCATGGTCATCTCGACGATACGCAGCTAGAGGAGCTGCTCAATGGTGCCTATCTGGTGGATCGTGATGATTTGAAAAAGGTCAAGAGACGGTACGAGCAAGAGACCGGCAATGTCATGGATGACGACTCGGAGCTGTTGGAGCAGCACATTTATTACGACCGCGCCGAGGACCTGGCCGACCTGCTCACCGTGGCGCTCGAGCGATTTCCTATGTTGCAGGCGCGGGCAAATATTCTTCTCAAGTCCCCGGTGATCGCTTCCAACCTGGGTGGCCTGTTCCCCGTGAATCTGATTTCACAATGGATACGCAACCCGAGCATATCCAATGCGCGACTTCAGCTCATCGGCGAGTATGTCAGTGGGCGTTATGACGAATTGACGAGGTACGCAGGCGTCGATATCAACTGGATGCGGCCGTTCGATGACTGGAACCTGAGCAGTCTGTTCACGCATCGGCAGGCTTTGCTGGACTTCTTCTCCTTTCTCCAGGAGACCCGGTATTTCAAGGACAGTGACTTGGCCGCTGTCGCCAGGCTGTTCATCACGCCAGGGCAGCCGCTTTCCAACAGCCGGGTCGCTATTTTGTTCAACAGGCCGAACCTATGGACGTCCATTCGATCCATACGCGGGATCTCGCGGGAAAGCGCCAAGGCCATCTGGCAGGATTTGATGGGGCCGGCATTCAGCGACGACAACATCCGATTCGCCCTCGGGCGGCCCGGTTCGCTCAACAGCGAGTCGGCTTTCACGGATGCATTGATAGACAGCCTGGTCAATGAAGAGGCCCGGGCGCATCGGTTGATCATGGGGTCCTACACCATGAGCGAAAGACAGGCCCAGTACTTTCTCCACAATTTCGATTTCTCCGGGAGCCCGGCGGGGCACAGTCGGCTGGATTTCGCCAGTTATGTGAGTGCCCATGGATCGATACCGCAATGGGCCTGGCCCTATGCCCGAAGTGCGGTGACGCCCGAGGTGCTCAAGCCCTTCCTGGCCACCCGGAAACCGCCTGAGTCCTGATAGTCCGTCTTGAATGATCGCCATCGCGAACAGGTTCGCGGTGGCGATCTTCATCAGCTATGAACGACATTCCGCCAGGCTGCGCACTTGGCCGCCCTCGCTTTGATTCTCTTCGCTCAACCACTGCTCGAACGCCGCGCCGATGGCCGGCCATTCCGAATCCAGCATCGAGTACCACGCGGTGTCGCGGTTCTGTCCCTTGACCACCATGTGCTGGCGGAACACGCCTTCAAAGGTGAAGCCCAGTCGCTCGGCAGCGTATTTCGAGCGGGCGTTGGCGTTGTTGCATTTCCACTCCAGGCGTCGGTAACCCAAGGCGAAAGACTCCTTCGCCAGCAGATAAACCGCCTCGGTGCTTTTCGGTGAACGCTGCATGGAGGCGCCGAACGTCACATGGCCGATCTCGATGCGACCCTGGGCCGGCACGATGGACATCAGGCTGAGAATGCCTTGTACCTCGCCATTGGCGCGGTCGATCACCGTAAAGAAATACGGGTCGATGTTCGCGGCATGATTCTTCAGCCAGGCATCGAATGCCTTGCGCTCGGAAAAGGGGCCATAAGGCAGATAGTCCCAGAGCTTCGGATCGGCCCCGGGCCCTTCGAGCGCTTGCCACAGGCCGTCGGCATGCCGCGCCGGATCGAGTTTTTCCAGGCGGATGAAGCGCCCTTCGATCAACTGGGTGGACGGCGCCGAAACGCCTTTCCAATCGGCAAGTGAAGTCAACATGCAGCGCTCCTTACAAGGCTTTGCGAAATTGGATGAAACCGGGACGCTCGGCGATGCGCTGGTAGAGCTGGATCGCCGTGGCGTTGGTTTCATGGGTCAGCCAGTGCACTTTGCAGCAGCCGTCGGCCTTGGCGGTGGCGTAGACGAACTCGATGAGTTGACGACCGACGCCGGTGCCACGGCTCTGCTGCGTGACCAGCAGGTCTTGCAGGTAGCAGGAATTTTCGATGCTCCAATTGGACCGATGATAAATGAAGTGCACCAGACCGATGGCCGTGTCGCCGTGCCAGGCCAGGGCGCCGTGGGTCGGCTCGCGCTCATCGAGCAAGCGTTGCCAGGTGCTTTGGCTGACCGCATCCGGCAGTTCAGTGTTGTAGAACGTCAGGTAAGCCTGCCACAACGGTAGCCACGCGGCATGATCGTCAGCGGTAACGGGGCGGATCTCGATCTGGCTCATGTTCACTCCTGGGTTGAAAAGTCGGACATCAGGCGCGCGACGGCCTGGTCCTGGGGATCGTGGCTGGCGGCCAACCCCTGGCGTACGCCCGCGGCGTCGGCGGGGACGCGGTTCTGACTGAGCTTGCGCTTGCCCTCCAGGCGTCGGATGGGCAGGGCGAAGCCGACGATGGCCTTGAGCATGCTGTCGATGTACTCGGCCGGTGCATCGTCGATGCTCCATGGCTGGGCGCGGCCGCTTTCGTGGCGGTCGGTAAGGGCGCTGACCAGGTTGCGCAGCCGATGGGCATCGCTGAACACCTCGGCACTGCCATAGGCGTGTACGGCCTGGTAGTTCCAGGTCGGCACGACTTTGCCGTGCTCGGCCTTGCCGGGGTAGAAACCCGGGCTGACGTAAGCGTCGGCCCCGGCAAAGATCACCAGCGCCTCGGCCCCGGCTTCCAGCTCGCGCCATTGTGGATTGGCCCGGGCCATGTGCCCGTAAAGGCTGCCGTTGGGGCCTTGCCGGGTGTCCAGCAACAGCGGCAAATGGCTGGCCTGCAAGCCTTGCTCGCCGTGAGTAACGAGCACGGCCAGGCGACACGCCTCCATCATCCGGTGTAATTGGGGCAAGTCTTCGACGGCAAAGGCTTTGGGGTTGTACATGATGATTTTCCTTGGCGAATGCGAGCATCCTAGGCAGGCTATTGGTCTGTTGTAAGAGCCACTTAAGACCAATTCGATAGGTCCATTTGCGAGGGTTGTCATGAGCAACGCCGTGCCGCCACTGTCGTTCAACCCCGCGGGAATCGAGCTGGATCGTCGCCAGGGCCTCAGCCGTCAGCTTTACCAGGCGTTACGGGCGCGAGTACTGGATGGACGGCTGGGCAGCGGCACGCGGCTACCGGCCAGCCGTGACCTGGCGGCGGCGTTGGCGATTTCCCGTAACAGCGTGGTGCGGGCCTATGATCAGCTCTACGCCGAGGGTTTCATCGAGGGGCGGGTGGGGGACGGCACCTATGTGGCAGAGCTGTCTTCTCTGGTGCTGGACCGGCCTCATCGCGAGCAGGCTCGCTCCCACAGGGATACCCGTTCCAATGTGGGAGCGAGCCTGCTCGCGATGGGGCCTGCGCAGGAAAACATATCCACAAAAGTGTCCACAGGGTTTTCAACAGGCTTATCCACTGGTTTATCCACAGATTGGCTGGATTTGCCTGTGATTTCATCCAGTAAAGTTATCCACAGTGGCGCACTGGAGCGGGTCGAAAAGCACCATTTGCCAGCACCTCCCAGCGGTCCGCCGCGGGCGTTTCGGGTAGGCGTCCCGGCTTTCGATCTGTTTCCTTTCGACGTCTGGGCCAAGCTGAACGCGGCTTTCTGGCGAAAACCGGACTTGCAGCAGCTGTGCTATGGCGACTCCCAGGGTGATGAGCGTTTGCGCGGGCTGATTGCGGCGTATTTGCGCAGTTCCCGTGGCTTGCACTGCACGGCTGAGCAAATTGTGATCACCAGTGGCGCGCAGCAGGGCATCAGCCTTTGTGCACAGCTGCTGGTAGACCCTGGCGACGTCGTGGCGGTGGAAAACCCAGGTTACCGCGCAGCCGGGCATGCCTTTGCCGTGGCCGGCGCTGACGTGAGAGGCGTGCCGGTGGACGGCGATGGCCTGGATTGCACCGCGCTCGCCTCGTTGGATCATTGTCGACTGGCCTACGTGACACCGTCCCACCAATACCCCACCGGGGTGGTGATGAGCCTCGCGCGGCGGCTGGAGTTGCTGGCCTGGGCCGAGCGCAACGACGGCTGGATCGTCGAGGACGATTATGACGGCGAGTACCGCTACAGCGGCGCGCCACTGGCGCCGTTGGCTGCATTGGATCGCCAGGGGCGCGTGCTCTACGTCGGGACGTTCGGCAAAGTGGCGTTCCCGGCCTTGCGCCTGGGCTACCTGGTTCTGCCTCCCGGGCTGGTAGACGCCTTTGCCCGTCGTCGCGCCGTGGATGTGCGCCACTCCGAAGTCAGCACCCAGGCGGTGATGGCCGAATTCATGGCGGCGGGGCATTTCCAGCGTCACATCAGGCGTATGCGCCGGGCCGCATTGGCGCGGCGTGATGCGCTGCTGGCGGGCTGGCCAGAAAACCTGGCGGGTGTCGGCGCCATGCCGACCGTCGTGGCCGGGCTGCACGTCACGGTGCCGGTGGACAGTGTCGAGCGTGAGCGCGAACTGATCGTCCAGGCGACCGCAGCGGGGATCGAAATCAATGGCTTGAGCAACTATTGGCTGCCCACCACCTCGCCGGTGCGTGGCGGGCTGGTGCTGGGTTTCGCCGCCGTGCCACCCGCGGCGATCGCTGCCGCGCTGGTGAGCCTGGGGAAAGCCTGGAAGTGCTGAGACGTGAGGGCCGGGCATCAGCAGATGCCCGGCTTGCATTCATGAGCGCGATTTTTGAAAGAACACTTCCTTGGCCTGATCCACGGCGATTTCGCTGCGGTAATGGTCGATCAGTTGACGGTGGCTGAGGGGTTGGGAGGCGTCGATGACGGTGGTCTTCTGATTGGCTTGGGCAACGGTTTTCAAGTGGGCAGAAAGGTAGGTGTAGGCGGGTACCCAGTTTGTCGAATAACGGAAGTCTGCAAACCAGAGCGCTTTGCCGGTTCTCACGTCCTTGATCTCATACCGGTCGAGAAAGCCGTAGGGCGGGTTCTTGATGCGTTGCCGGTTCTTCTGTTTGGTGATGGAGATCTGGTTCCGACTTTTAAGCCATATGATGCTGCTCATGGTCGGCGGGCGTCGTTTGATGACATTCAGAACGGTTTCGAAACCCAGGACATACAGGGCGCTTGATTCCTTCTCGAGCTGTGCGCGCAAGGCTTCGGCCGCGCGTCGTTGCGCCTGCGGAAGTTCCCGCGTTTCGTTTGAAGTCACACCTTGTGCCTGGTCGAGGGCCTTTTTGATGGCCGTGCCGACTTTTTCCATCCTGCCAGCGTGGGCATTGAGGATCATCCCTATGCCGGCGGGTGTTTTACCGGGCTGGTCTACGGTTTCCTCTAGCTGCGCCTTGAACGCCTCCAGCCCGTTGATCAGGTCGTTGCCCTTCGTGATGCTGATGTCCAAGGCCGGGACGGCGGGCTGCGTGGCGTCGGGTTTCATATGAGGGATCCATTCGCCGGTTTCCTTGCGATGGAACGTGACGATGATGTCTCCGGAGAACGGGTTTTTCACATCGACCCAATCCGTTTCCTCCATCAATCTGGACAGGCGCGGCTCGCCGCTGACCAGGCCCCAGAAGCGCGCCCGGATAAACTTTTTCCTGGGCCTTGGCCGTTGCTCATAAGGGGTGCCGGCGCTTCGTCGTTCCCGTCTCTCATCGAGGGCAGACGCCAAATGACGCAACGTCCATTGTTCAAGTTCGCCGATCCCCGAGCGCAGTCGAGCGAGCTGTGGCGCACGCACGCTGCCCTTGTATTCGTTACCCAGGTAGTGGAGGTGTTCGTCGATGGCGGCGAACTGTTCGGCCAGGCTGCCGAATGCATCGATCCGCTCATCCAGCCGGATCACGCTGCGCTCATCGATCGCGTCACGCAGGCTCTGGAACGCCACCGTGGCGTTATCGACCACCTGGTTGAGCGCTTCCCAGCCTTCGGGCATCGACTCGACGCTTTCCAGTGACAGGCAGAGATGACGGTACATATCCAGTTTGATCAGGCGAAGGTCGGCGGCCGTGTAGATAGGCATTTTCTTACGATGCCGCCGGATGAATTCGAAGCCTTCATAGCCGTTATCCTTCAGCTCGGTGAAGCGCGTCTCCATGTAGTCCAGACGCTCGATCATATCGTCGCTGACGCTGATCATGCTCTCGGCGGCATCAATGTGCTGTTGCTCCAACACCCTGACCCTGGAAGTGACCATGCCCTTCGCCTTGCTCATGGCCGGAATGAAGCGCTCCTGAAGTGCCTCCATCTCGGCGAAGGTAAAGTTTACCTGGGCATTCAGGTAGCCGAGCCGGGTGCGAGGGTAGTCGGGCCTTGACTGGAAGAGCGGCCATTCCATCAGTGTCTGCAACGCCTGCTGATAGTTTTCCCGCTGTGTCTTCAGCATGGCGACATACACGTTGCGTTTCACCTCCCTTTCGGAGCCCGACGCCTCGTCCATTGCCTTGGCCTGCATCGTCAGCAGTTTCTGATTCTGCGGCTTCTGTTCTTCGAATTGATTCAGTGCGGATAGCAGATCAATCCGGCGCCGTTGCGCTTTAGCGATGACTTTTTGCCTGACGCCTTTGGACCCGCTGCCGCGTACTCGCAGGCGTGTATCGATGTGCCATTTGCCGTGGGCATCGCCCATCAGGGGAGGGCCCTCGCGGGCGGGATTTTTTCCGTCGACGATAGAGACCAGTTCGCCTTCGACCCGCACCTTGAACCACTTGTCCGCTATTTTGGCGTGCCAGTCTCCCGTCTGTTCGTAGAGCCCCTTGAGCGCTCCTTCGGTTTGGAGTTCTCCCGGATCTGCGGGTTCGTCGATGCTGAAGGAGTCGATAAACCGCGCGCTTTCTCTCGATCTGCCCAACAACGCACCACTGGAACGGATGGGCGCGTAGTGTTCGGTTGGCAGCGACGTGCTCGGAAGCGGTTCGAGCAGTTCGATCACCAGTTCATGTTTGGGTTTTGGCAGGCTTTCCAGTTCGCGCACTTCTTTGGGTACCGGTATCCGATGGGGACTTCGGGCTGCCCTGGCGCGGTCGATGGCGTGGGTAATGATCGCCAGTGCGATGTTCAGCAGCAGGTCAGTGAAGGCCTCCCATTTGGTCGGTCGATCGGCCTCCGGTTTGCCCTGCGCCAATGTGTCGACGTCCTCCATGATTTGCCAGAGCCAGGCTGCGGTGCCTACGGCTGTCCCCAGGTAAGGCAGGGCCAGGTTGAACATCAGCCAGCCTGCCCGTTCAAAGCTTTCCCAGCGATTTTCCTGGTTGGATACCGATTGCCGATCGGCCAGCTCGACCAGGGCATCGGCATTGGCCTTGAACAACTGCGGCAGGAAATCTGCCCCCATGTTTTTGTCGGTCAAACTGATGGGGCCGCTATAGGCCAAGGAGGTCAAAGGGTCGGCCACGAACGCCACGATGCTCCAAGGGGAGGGCAGCAGGTCCGGGAATACCAATCGGCCGTAATCGTTACGCACCCCATCGGGCAACCAGGCCAGCACCGATTGGCGTAACGAAGGGATTTGCCTGATCGCATACAGCAGATTGCTGAACGACGGGTACTGGCTCAACTGCGGCTGCAGCATGGGGCGATACAGCAGGCAAGGCCCGGCGCTCGAGTCCTCGGGACCGATGACGAACATGTTGGTCACGACGTCTTCCGAGTCGCCCACTTGCAGCTCGGGTACGAAGGCCAGTTTGCGTACGACGATGTTTTTGCCGTCGACCTTGCGGTCGGCTTCATTGGGCTGCATCAGCGCGGCGACGTAGCGGTACCCCCTGTCGTCCAGGTGCCCCTCGCCACGGATCTTGCATTCCAGCGCCAGCATTGGCAGTTGGATGCGTAGCTGGGAGGTGTACAACTTTTCGCGGCGGCTCGAATCTGCCGGATCGTCGAGCAGTTTGCCCTTGACCAGCTCGGGGTAAGTGCGACCGATATCGACCTGGGTGATGAGGTTTTCGAGGTACGCCACGGTCATCCACTCGGGCAACTCGGTCTCGCCCAGGGACTGGATACTCTTGTCGCCCAGGGGAAGCGCAATCAGGTTCTGCAAGGCGAGCTCGACGAGGCTGAAGCGGGTGGTGTCGATCTTGCCGGGCACCACGAAGCTCCCCCAGATAACGGGGCTGCGCACCTCGAACTCGATTTCTTCCAGGTCGAGCTTCGAGGCGTCGGGGTGGTCCGAGACCATCTGTTTTTTCAGCTCGCTTAACGCATAGTCCTTGATGGAAGGAATCTCATCCAGATAGGTTTTGCCGGCATGGGATTGATTCAATATCGACAGGTTTTTCATGTGCTGGGCAAACAGCGTCTGATCGGACGGCGAGGCCTCCAGCAGCCAATGGGGCATCTGGCGCTGGAACCAGTTCACGAGCTCGTCCTCATCGGTTTCCTCGCCGTTGGCAGGAGGCTCATAGGACGCCCATGTCTGCGGGGAGTTACCGATGACCTTGACCTGTTCGGCGATCATCCCGCAGGCCTTGTGATCGAAAATATTGCCGTCGGGCTCATACAGCCGCCACTGGATTTTTCGGTAGGTGGTCGTACCAAAATGGGTCGGGAGGGATTGTCCCAGGGCTTGCCGTGAATCGAATTTCTCGTAACCGTTGACGATCGAGTACTTGAGAATGACTTCCTTGCCCTCGATCTTGCCGATCAGGACCACGATCGAGTTGTCGCCCAGGCGGGTCACTTCAAGGCCATCCACCTTATCGACGTCGATCAGGTACGCATGGCTGTCATAAGGGTCGTTCTTCTTGCGGTCCTTGCGGTCGGGGTATTGGAACAAGTGCCTGGCCATGGCGCACTCAGTCGTCGTCCAGCCCCTGACGCGCCCGACGTTCCAAGCCTTGCGCAGCTCCCCGGAGAGGTCATGCCAGCGTGGGCCGGATATGCCAAGCGAAGCATTCCAGTACGCCAGTTGCTGCTCCTGGCAAGCCGTCAACATGGCCGGCACCAGCTCATTGATCAGGCGCCCGATCTGGTCGATACGCACCGGCAAATGCACATTGGGGGACGTCAGTGGCAGTTGGGTCAGGTAATGCAGCCCTTCGATCAGCACCATCGGATCGCTTTTATCGTCCACCAGCCCGGCCAGCATTTCGGCAAGGGATTCATAGCGGGTCGGGCGACGCACGATTTCGCCATCGACAATGTCCCAGTCCGGTTCGCCGACCACGGTATTGTGCGGATCAAGGTTGAGTGTGGGGTAGAGTTTCTTGAGACCGTCGCGCAGCAGTATGGACGCGACCTCCGGGTACGTGGGCCCGGCGAGCAACTGGTTCAGTACGGCATCCCGGGGGTTGGCTTCGGCCTTGGGTGTCTGGGTGGTAGAGGTGGTTGTCATCTGAGTCTCCCTGTCTCGCGATGAATGGAATCCCGAAGCCGAACGCTTCGGGATAGCCATGCTAGTGGGGCGGGAAACAGGGAAGGTGGTAACTATGTATTGCTTGTGTCGTCAAGGGCCAGGCGATGCCAATCTCTGTGGGAGCGGGCTTGATCCAACATCGCCGGTAACTGACCCACCGCCATCGCGAGCAGGCTCGCTCCCACAATGGAACTGGCGGTGTACTCGATATTCATGCACGACACAAAACCTGTGGGAGCGAGCCTGCTCGCGATGGCGCCGGCACATCCAACATCATAAGTAACTGCCCACCGCTTTCGCGAGCAAGCCTCCCGGTCATTGCCCCGACTTGATCCGAGTCCAGGCTCGCGTCCGCGCCCGCTCAGCATCCCTTGGCAAAGGCTGCAACGTATACAACGTCGCCATGGCCGCCTCGGTCGGATACAAATTGGGATTGCCACGAATCGCCGGATCCACCATCTGCGTCGCATCCTTGTTCGGATTCGGGTAACCCACAAAATCACTCACCGGCGCAATCACCTGCGGCTGCAGCAAGTAATTGATAAAGGTGTAGGCGTCCTCCGGGTTCTTCGCGCCTTTTGGAATGGCGAGCATGTCGAACCAGATCGGCGCGCCTTCCTTGGGTAGCCGCATGTCCACAATCACACCATTCTTGGCGTCCTTGGCCCGATTGGCGGCCTGGGAGAAGCTCCCGGAATACCCAACCGCCACACAGATGTCCCCATTGGCGATATCCGCCATGTACTTGGACGAATGGAAATAGGTGATATGCGGCCGGATCTTCATCATCAACGCCTCGGCCTTGGCATAGTCCGCCGGCTTCTTGCTGTTGGGGTCCAAGCCCAGATGCTGTAAGGCCAGGGGCAGGGTTTCCGAAGGCGAATCCAGCAGCGCCACGCCACACTGCTTGAGCTTGCTGATGTTTTCTTCCTTGAAGATCAGGTCCCAACTGTTCACCGGCGCGTTGTCACCCAGGGCAGCCTTGACCTTGTCCGGGTTGAAGCCGATCAGAATGGTCCCGTACATGTACGGCACGGCGAACTTGTTGCCCGGATCGTTGGCCTCGATCAACTTCATCAACTTGGGATCGAGGTGATTCCAGTTCGGCAACTTGCTGCGGTCCAGGGGCTGGAACACCCCGGCCTCGATCTGCTTGGCAAGGAACACATTGGAAGGCACCACCACGTCATAGCCGGAATTGCCGGTCAGCAACTTGGCCTCCAGGGCCTCGTTGGTATCAAAGATGTCGTAGACCAACTTGACCTGGCTGTTCTGCGTCTTGAAATCTTCGAGGGCCTTGGGCGTGATGTAGTCGAACCAGTTGTAGACGCGCAAGGTCCGCTCTTCGGCCTGGGCGGCGCTACACAGCAGCGCGGTACAGAGGGCGGGGACCATCAAACGCTTGAGTCTTTTCATGCTTTTTTCCTCATTGGGCGCTTTGAAAACCTTCGAGAACGTTCACGGCATTGATGCCGATCTCCGCCACCGCGTAACCGCCTTCCATCACGAACAGCGTCGGCTTGCCGAGTGCCGCGATGCGTTTGCCCATCGCCAGGTAATCCGGGCTGTCGAGCTTGAATTGCGAGATCGGGTCGTCCTTGAACGTGTCCACGCCCAGCGAGACGACAATGACATCGGCGTCATAGCGTTGCGTTTCAGCGCAGGCCTGCTCCAGCGCAGCACTCCAGGTGTCCCAGCCTGAACCGGCCGGCAAAGGGTAGTTGAAGTTGAACCCTTCACCGGCCCCCTCGCCATGCTCATCCCCATAACCGAGAAAGAACGGAAACTCCGCTTCCGGATGGCCGTGGATCGAGGCGAACAGCACATCGCTGCGCTCGTAGAAGATCGACTGAGTGCCATTGCCGTGGTGGTAATCCACATCAAGGATCGCGACTTTCCCGTGGCCCTGATCAAGAAAAGCCTGGGCGGCGATGGCCGCGTTGTTGAGATAGCAATAACCCCCCATCAAATCAGTGGCCGCGTGATGCCCTGGCGGGCGACACAAGGCAAAGGCACTGCGCGCACCCCGCTGGATTTCGGCCTGGGCAGTGAGGGCCACCTGGGCCGCGCTGTAAGCGGCTTGCCAGGTACCGGCGGTGATCGGTGCACTGCCGTCGAAGCTGTAATAGCCGAGCTGACCATGCAGGCTTTGCGGGATGACCGTGCGCAGGGTGCGCGCCGGCCAGGTGTAGGGCAGCAAGTCGCCGTCGCGGTTGTATTCGGTCCAGCGATCCCAGGCACCTTTGAAGAATTCCAGGTAGGCGGGGGTGTGGATGCGCTGGATGGGCGCCAGGCCGAAGTCCCGTGGCGCTTCCACCGGCCCCAGTGCGCGCGCCTTGACCCGCTCAAGCACGTGATCGGCGCGAGAGGGCATTTCGAAACAGGGCATGAGCTGCCCGTCCATGAGCTCGCAGCGGCCGTGGTGCAGGTGGTGATCGTCTGAGTAGATCGTCAGCATTTGTTGTTCTCCGCAAAGGGGCTGATCGGATGAGGATAGTCTTGCGGCGGGTGGAGCTCAGGAGAACGGTGGGAGAGGCCAAAAGGGGATTGAAATGGCCAAAAGGTTTGACCGGAAATGGCTCTTTGGGGTACGGGTACGTTAAGAGCAGGGAACTTCGGCAGGCTTTCGAATCGCTGCCAGCTGGTTCAGCCAGAGATTTACTTGGGAGCTGAATCGTCGTGAATAGGGCTGACATCCTGCGGTCAGATGGACTGCACGCGTCGATGTATAGCTATTGATAGCTAAAACTAGCTAAAACTAGCTAAAACTAGCGTGAGCTAGCGAATTCAGGTAGACATTGCTATATCCATCGATGAGTTCGATACAAGACGTCGGGTTTTCATCAGCGAGTGTTTTACGAACGCTCCTCGGAGCCTTGCACGATGAGCTTAATCGCCTGCGAGGGCACCAGTTGCGTCGGGCATAGTCTCTCCAGCCTGCTCGGCAGATATCTCAGTAGTCTTCTGATGTTCCAGGCCGCTGCCTGGCATGGTGACTTTGGCGATACGATCTGAAAAGTATTTGTCGAATGGTTCCAACTCTGGATATTCCTCAGGCGCAACCAATAAGGCTATCAGGCGCCCGATAAGGCCACAGATCCAGTCGGCGCACTGGATGGTTTGGAACAGGTGGCTTTCGGCCTGGATGGGCGGCTCTATGAGTGCTCTACATTTCTCCGAGGCGTCCTCAAACATGGCCAGCGTGCAGACCTCCACGTTGGTTTCCCGCCATTCGTTACCGCAGCGTTGTTCATCGAGCATCAACATGAAGGTTGAGCCGCTCTGCACGCAGAATCGGTCTATTTTGCGCACCGACTGCAGGAGCTGCCGTTTGAACGTTTCGGCGGAATCATGGGCACCAGGGTCAGTGGTCTTGTGCTCCCCTGTGTAGAAGACGTGGCCGCCGATTTTCTCAATGTGGCTCAGGAGACGGAACGTAGAGCGGCGGAGTTGCTCGTACCTGATGACGTTCCGGAGGGCATAGAGCTGAGAGCCCTTTTTCTCCCACTGATATGCGGGCAGGTTCTTGGGATTTTCGTTGGCAAGGTCGAACGCTAGAAGCTGACATTTTAGCTTGTAGAAATAGATTGCGAATTCGCGGATTTCGGTAGCCGGAAGGATCAGGCCAGCGAACCCGAAAATGGGATGGGTTTTGTACCTTGGATGATTGCGTGAGACGTACTGGCCGACGTGCCCGAATTCGTCTAGGTACGCCACGTAATGCGTCATAGTGACCGGATTCCTTGTCACAGAAACACGAAAGCCCGCAGAGATTTCTCTCAAGCGGGCCTCGGAAGGTAGGCACGAGAGTCACCCCTCATGCGTTGGGATGATTATTGTTGCGGAGCAATCACTATGTCAATCAAGTTTAATGAAAGCCCATGATCTTCCAGGGGCTTTCCAAACCCGGTCGCTGAGTGTGCCGCGACGGGGGTTACGATAGGGGCCAGGACCTAGGCGCACAAGCGGGCGGGTTCCGGCTTAGTTGTAGGCAAAGGCGCAAGGATGTGTGGCTTGGTAGGAAGGTAGCGGTCAGGCGGTTACCGGAGTGCTAAAGGTTGCTGCAATTTGTGGCGAGCGGATTCATCCGCGCTCGGCTGCGTAGCAGTCGTCGATCGGTCTCGCCGTTTTACCAATGCGTTGCGGTGTCTGGATTGGGGCTGCTGCGCAGCCCAGCGGGGCGGTGCGACGTTTCGCTAAATCCCCTCGCCACAGGGATATGTGGGTATCTACAGAGTGGTGGCTCAGGGCCTGAACTGACTCGGCGCTACGCCGCTCCAGCGGACGAACGCATGGCGGAAGCTGGCGGTTTCGCTGAAGCCGAGGATTTCGGCGATGCGGTGGATGGGGAGTTGGTCTTCGCAGAGCATCTGCTTGGCCCGTTCGAAGCGCAGTTCGTCCAGCAGCTCCTGGTAGCTGCAGCCCGAGTCCTTGAGGTGGCGGCGCAGGGTGCGGGCGGAGCAGTTCATTTGTTCGGCCAGGCCTTCCAGGCCGGGGGCGGCGTCGAGTTGGGCGGCGAGCAGTTGGCGGATGCGGCTGAGCCAGGCCTGGCGGCCGGTGAATTCGATGTTCTGCTTGCGGCAACGTTCGACCATGGCGTGGTGGGTGATGGGGTCGGACAGCGGCAATGGTTGCTCGATCCAGTGGCGGTCGAAGGCAAAGGCGTTGTCGCTGGCGTCGAAACGAAGCGGGCAATCGAAGTGAGCGGCGTAGCGTGCCTGGTAATCCGGTGCTGGGTGTTCGAAGCGCGCCGCGCGCAAGGGCAGCGCGTGGCCAAGCAGGTCGTTGCAGATGACCTTCAGCGAGACCATGCAGAACTCGGCGTTGAACGCGGCCAGGGCCGGGTTCTCTCGATAGTCGCTGGCGCTGAACCAGATGTGCTCGCCGTCGTCTTCCAGGCTCAGGTCGAAGAGTGTTCCCAATAGCGCCGGATAGCGCAGCGCCAGGTGCAAGGCGTCACCTAAGGTGGCACTGGTGAGCAGCGCGTAGCCGAGCATGCCGTAGGACGAAACGTGCATGCTGCGCCCCAATTCCAGGCCGATGTCGCGCTTGAGGGCGACGGCGTTGGCGCAGACCTGCATTTCCTGGTTGGTGGTGATGCGCGTGTCGGCCCGGCTCAGGTCTGCCGCGCTGATGCCGCTGCCGGCCAGCAATGCATCACTGGGCAGGCCTTCGTGTTTGAAGGCCTGGAGCACCAGGGAGACAGCGTTGAGGGTGGTGAGGTGGGAATGAAGCATGTCCGTTTCCAGCCTGGGGAGGCTGGAAACGGAGCAAGTTGTGTGCCGGACACTCTTCCAGCACCCCCCAGGTCAGATCAGCTCGCCACACAAATCCAGCTCAACCAACCGCCGAACCTCTTCCACTGGCAGCCCGGCACCGATCAACGCCTGCAACTTGCCGAACGCCGCCTCGCGGGTCATGCCGCCGCCGGACAGCACGCCGACGCCGCGCAACCGGCTACCGGCCTCGTACACGTCCAGCTCCACACCGCCTTCATGGCATTGCGTCACGGCGACCACCACCACGCCGTTGTCCCGTGCCCGGGCGAGGCTGGCGAGGAAGGCCGGGTTGTCGCTCGGGCCGGTGCCGCTGCCGTAGCACTCCAGCACCAGGCCCCGGATGCCGCTGCCCAGCAGGCCGTCGAGGATATCGGCGCTGATGCCCGGGAACAGCGGCAGTGCCGCGACGTTGGCCAGTTGCCTCGGCTGGTTGTAGTTCAACTGGGTCGGCAGCGAAGTGGCTTTGGCGCCGCCACCCTGACGGTCCAGGCGTTTGAACGGATGGCGACCGAAGCTGCGCACTTTCGCGCAACGGGTCGGCGCCAGCAGCTCGCCGTGGAAGTACAGGTGCACGCCCGGCGCCAGGCCCTGGCCGAGGGCGACCAGCGCGCCGCTGAGGTTTTCCCAGGCGTCGCTGTCGGTCACGCCGGCGGGCAGCATGGAGCCAGTGAAGCAGACCCGGGCATGCAGGCCCAGCAACTGGAAGCTCATGGCCGCCGCGCTGTAGGCCAGGGTGTCGGTGCCGTGCAGGATCAGCACGCTGTCGCAACCCTGCACATCCACGGCGTCGACCACCGCTTCGCGCAGTTGCTGCCAGTAGGTCGGAGTCATGTTGGCGCTGTCGATCAGCGGCGACATCTCCCGGAAGCGCCATTGCGGGATGACGAGTTCGGGTTGGTTGTTCAGGTAGGCCTGCATGCGCGCTTCGAAGCCGGAGGCCGGGGCCAGGCCGTGGGCGCCGATTTGCATGCCGATGGTACCGCCGGTGTAGAGCACCATGACGTGCTGGGCGGCAGGGTAGGTCGAGGAATTCATGGTTGTTCTCCGAGGACGAAAACGGCAGCTTCGTCGAGCTGCCCCAACATAAGGTCGAGCATGACGCCGACCTTACGCTGTGTCACGCCGGGCGCAGGGGATGCACCCGGTTTTTTTGCAGAGGGCTTGCCGATCAGCGTTGCGCTGTGGCCACACCGGTCACCGCGTCGGGCTGGGCAGCCGATGCGGATGGGTTGGCCGGCCAGGCCTTGCGGTCCAGGTCCAGGTCCGGGAACTTGCTGGAATCGAAGACCGGAGTCTTGATGCCGGCCGAACGCTGGGCGTCGTAGTCGCGCAGGATACGCATGCCGACCTTGAACAGCAGGAACAGCGCAATCAGGTTCACGAACGCCAGCAGGGTCATGGTGATGTCGGCGAAGGCGAACACGGTGCTGAGGTTTTCGATGGCGCCCCAGAAAATCAGCACCAGTACCAGTGCGCGATAACCGATCAGCGCCTTGCGGTTTTCACCGAGCATGAAGCGCAGGTTGTTCTCGCCCAGGTAGTAGTTGTAGAGGATCGAGGTGAACACGAACAACGCCAGGGCCACGGAGATGAACATCCGGCCCCAGTCACCGACCACGGCGGCCAGGGAGTTCTGGGTCAGGGCAATGCCGTCGCCTTCGAAGCCTGGGGTGTAGAAGCCCGACAGCAGGATCAGCAGCGCGGTGCAAGTGCAGATCACGAAGGTGTCCAGGAACACGCTGAACGCCTGGACCACGCCTTGGGCGACCGGGTGTTCGACCGAAGCAACAGCGGCCACGTTAGGCGCACTGCCCAGGCCTGCTTCGTTGGCGAAGACGCCGCGCTTGACGCCCATGACGATGGCGCTGCCGATCAGACCGCCGAACGCCTGGTCCAGACCGAAGGCGCTCTTGACGATGGTTGCCAGCATGGCCGGTACGTGGTCGAACTGCAGCACGATCACGTAGATGGTCACGGCGATGTAGGCCAGGGTCTTGACCGGTACCAGCAGGTCGGCAACCTTGGCGATACGCTTGATCCCGCCGATGAACACCAGGCCCAGCAGCACCGCCAGGCCCAGGCCGGTGTAGGTGGTGTCGAGGCCGAAGGCGTTGTTCAGCGAGTGGGTCACGGCGTGGGCTTGCAGGCCGTTGAAGGCGAAGCCGAAAGTGACCAGCAGCAGGAAGGCCATGATCATGCCCAACCAACGCTTCTGCAGGCCGTGCTGGATGTAATAGGACGGGCCGCCACGGTACTGGCCTTCGGAGTCGCAGCGCTTGTAGAGCTGGCCGAGGGAGCACTCGAAGAAGCTGCTGGACATGCCGACCAGCGCGGTTACCCACATCCAGAACACCGCGCCAGGCCCACCGAGGGTCACGGCGATGCCGACACCGGCGATATTACCCGCGCCGACACGACCGGCGAGGCTGAGCATCAGGGCCTGGAAGGAGCTGAGCTGGTCGCTGCTGCTTTTGAGGCTGTCACGGAACACCGTGAACATATGAAAGAAATGACGGAACTGGACGAAACGCGAGCGGATCGTGAAGTAGCCGCCGAGCCCGACGATGAGCGCGATCAGCACTTTCCCTGAGAGGAAGTCGTTGATGACTTCGAGCATGAGTATTCCTCGCTGTTTTTTGTTTAAGCAAATGCTGGCCATTTGGAAACATCACGAAACATCCGTCGGCGCACGGCTTGACAGGTGAGGCGAGGTTTCGTCCCGGTCCAATTCGCGGGTTGTTATTAGTTCGGGTTTCGCATGTTTAAGTCTCGCTGCCGACGACCACACATGGCGAAGAGGGGCGGCACTATACCTATCAGTGTGATGCCCGTCTGCACAGTTGTGGTGCAAGCGACGAAACGACTTGCCGGGATTAACGAAAATCGCAGCCTTCGACAGCCCTTTTGGAGAGCTGCCGAAGGCTGCGATCTTGTTTCGATGTTGTCGTTTTCGGCATAAGGCCTCCTTGGCGATGGCAAAAAAAGGGCTTGGGGAATAATCCCCAAGCCCTCAAAAGGTGAGAGGTGTCTAGTCCCTCGACCTGGTGAGCGGTGGTTGCATCGATCACGCTTTCAGCGGGACCAGACGCGGAGCAATCATGTTTTCCGGGCGCAGGATGTCGTCGAGCATGGCGTCGTCGAGCAAGCCTTCTTCGCGCACCAGTTCCAGCACGCCGCGGCCACTTTCCAGGGCGACACGGGCGATGCGGGTGGCGTTTTCATAACCGATGTACGGGTTCAGGGCGGTGACCAGGCCGATCGAGTGCTCGACCAGTTCGCGGCAGCGCGCTTCGTTGGCGGTGATGCCGACGATGCAGTGTTCGCGCAGCATGTCCATGGCCCGTTGCAGCAGGCGGATCGAGTCGAAGATCTTGAAGGCGATCAGCGGTTCCATCACGTTCAGTTGCAGTTGGCCGCCTTCGGCCGCCATGGTCAGGGCCAGGTCGTTGCCGATGATCTGGAACGCCACCTGGTTGACCGCTTCCGGGATCACCGGGTTGACCTTGCCGGGCATGATCGAGCTGCCTGGCTGGCGGGCCGGCAGGTTGATTTCGTTGATGCCGGTACGTGGGCCGCTGGACAGCAGTCGCAGGTCGTTGCAGATCTTCGACAGCTTGACCGCGGTGCGCTTGAGCATGCCGGAGAACAGCACGAAGGCACCCATGTCGGACGTGGCCTCGATCAGGTCGGCGGCCGCTACCAGCGGCTGGCCGCTGATGGTTGCCAGGCGCTGCACGGCCAGGGCCTGGTAGCGCGGGTCGGCGTTGATGCCGGTGCCGATGGCGGTGCCGCCCAGGTTCACTTCGGTGAGCAGTTCGGGCGCCAGGGTCTTCAGGCGCGCCAGGTCTTCGCTCAGGGTGGTGGCGAAGGCGCGGAATTCCTGGCCGAGGGTCATCGGCACGGCGTCTTGCAGCTGGGTACGGCCCATCTTCAGGACGTGGCTGAATTCTTCACCCTTGGCGGCGAACGACTGGATCAGGCTGTCGAGGCTGGCCAGCAACGCATCGTGGCCCAGCAGCAGACCCAGGCGGATCGCGGTCGGGTAGGCGTCGTTGGTAGACTGCGCCATGTTCACGTCGTTGTTCGGGTGCAGGTACTGGTATTCGCCTTTCTGGTGGCCCATGGCCTCCAGGGCGATGTTGGCGATGACTTCGTTGGCATTCATGTTGGTCGACGTGCCGGCGCCGCCCTGGATCATGTCCACCACGAATTCTTCGTGGAAGTCGCCGCGGATCAGACGGGCACAGGCTTCGCTGATGGCTGCATGCTTGGCTTCGCTGAGTTGGCCCAACTCGCGGTTGGCGTCAGCGGCAGCCTGTTTGACCATTGCCAGACCGACCACCAGCTTGGGGTAATGCGAGATCGGAACGCCCGAGAGGCGGAAGTTGTTCACCGCTCGCAGGGTCTGGATGCCGTAATACGCTTGCGCCGGTACTTCGAGTACGCCAAGCAGGTCTTTTTCTGTGCGGAATGATGCAGCGGAGGACATGATAGAAATCATCTCGATAAGGACCCGGTCTGAGCCGGAACGTTGTGGATCGTAGGCTCTCGTAAACGTAAGGGCCAATGCTGTTAAACACTGCCCTATGCATATTCGGCATAATGCAGATGTGACGTCGGTGGTACGGCGGACGTGTGACCTGTTTTGGTGCGTGTTTCGGGAGAACGTGATGAATCTTGAAAGCAAATGGCTCGAGGACTTCAGTGCCTTGGCGGCTACTCGCAGCTTCTCCCAGGCGGCCGAGCGACGCTTCGTCACGCAACCGGCGTTCAGCCGGCGCATCCGCAGCCTGGAGGCGGCCCTGGGGCTGACGTTGGTCAACCGTTCCCGCACGCCGGTCGAGCTGACGGCGGCCGGGCAGTTGTTCCTGGTGACGGCGCGCACGGTGGTGGAGCAACTGGGTGAAGTGTTGCGCCATTTGCATCACCTGGAGGGCGGCCAGGGTGAAGTGATCCAGGTCGCGGCCGCGCACTCCCTGGCCCTGGGCTTCTTCCCGCGCTGGATCGCGCAACTGCGCAATGAAGGCATGAACATCGCCACGCGCCTGGTGGCGACCAACGTCGGCGAGGCCGTCCATGCCCTACGTGAGGGCGGATGCGACCTGATGCTGGCGTTCTACGACCCGGATTCGGCGATGCAGATGGACCCGGAAATCTTCCCGTCGCTGCACCTGGGCCACACCGAAATGCTCCCGGTGTGTGCCGCCGATGCCAACGGCAAACCGCTGTTCGACCTCGAAGGCGAGGCCAGCGTGCCATTGCTGGCCTACAGCGCCGGGGCGTTCCTCGGTCGTTCGGTGAACCAGTTGCTGCGCCAGCGGGCGCTGCGTTTCACCACGGTCTATGAAACGGCCATGGCCGACAGCCTGAAAAGCATGGCCCTGGAAGGCCTGGGCATTGCCTGGGTGCCGCAACTGAGCGTGCGCGCCGAACTGGCCCGGGGCGAACTGGTGATCTGCGGCGGCGGGCAATGGCATGTCCCACTGGAAATCCGCCTGTACCGCTGCGCCTTGGTGCGCAAGGCCAATGTGCGCTTGCTGTGGCGCAAGCTCGAAGGCGGCGCAGCACAAGGCGCCACAGCCTCCTGATCCCACCATAATCCTCTGTGGGAGCGAGCCTGCTCGCGATGACGGACTGACATTCAACATCAATGTTGCCTGGCCCACCGCTATCGCGAGCAGGCTCGCTCCCACAAGGGGACGGCGTTGACCTCCAAGTCAATAAAACCGACGCGTCACCGTAAACGACAGGTGGTCGGCGAAAGTGCGTTTATCCGAGCATTTTCGGTATACTGCCCGGCCTTCGGTCGGTTCGTCCGGCCATCATTCGTACAACAAGCCACGCCGGTTTCCCGCGTGGCTTGTTGTTTTTTGACGCGCCTGCGGGCGCCCAGAGAGAGGCACGACGATGAGTGCACTGGTTGGCGTGATCATGGGCTCCAAGTCCGATTGGTCCACCCTTAGCCACACCGCCGATATGCTGGAAAAGCTCGGCATCCCCTATGAGGTGAAAGTGGTCTCTGCCCACCGCACCCCGGACCTGCTGTTCCAGTACGCCGAAGAAGCCGAGGCCCGAGGCATCGAGGTGATCATCGCCGGTGCCGGTGGCGCGGCTCACTTGCCAGGCATGTGTGCGGCCAAGACCCACCTGCCGGTGCTGGGCGTGCCGGTGCAGTCGTCGATGCTCTCGGGCGTCGATTCGCTGCTGTCGATCGTGCAGATGCCGGCCGGCATTCCGGTCGCCACCCTGGCCATCGGCAAGGCCGGCGCGATCAACGCGGCCCTGTTGTCAGCGAGCATCCTGGGCGCCAAGCATCCGCAATTCCATACCGTGCTGAAAAAATTCCGCGCTGAGCAGACAGACAGCGTCCTGGACAATCCAGACCCACGCATTGCCTGAGGTGGTTGACGAATGAAGATCGGTGTAATCGGTGGCGGCCAGTTGGGTCGCATGTTGGCCCTGGCGGGTACGCCGCTGGGGATGAACTTCGCTTTCCTGGACCCGGCACCGGACGCCTGTGCCGCCGCGCTGGGTGAACACCTGCGGGCCGACTACGGCGACCAGGATCACCTGCGCCAACTGGCCGATGAAGTCGATCTGGTGACCTTCGAGTTCGAAAGCGTCCCGGCCGAAACCGTTGCCTTCCTGTCCCAGTTCGTCCCGGTCTACCCGAGCGCCGAAGCCTTGCGCATCGCCCGCGACCGCTGGTTCGAGAAGAATATGTTCAAGGACCTGGGCATCCCCACCCCGGCCTTCGCTGACATCCAATCCCAGGCCGACCTGGATGCCGCCGTCGCTGCCATCGGCCTGCCGGCCGTGCTCAAGACCCGCACCCTGGGTTACGACGGCAAGGGCCAGAAAGTCCTGCGCAACCCGCAAGACGTGGCCGGTACGTTCGTCGAGCTGGGCAGCGTGGCCTGCCTGCTGGAAGGCTTCGTGCCGTTCACCGGGGAAGTCTCGCTGATCGCCGTGCGTGCCCGTGACGGTGAAATCCGCTTCTACCCGCTGGTGCACAACACCCACAAGGACGGCATTCTCAAGCTCTCCGTGGCCAGCACCGACCACCCGTTGCAGGCCCTGGCCGAGGATTATTCCAGCCGGGTGCTCAAGCAGCTCGACTATGTCGGCGTGATGGCGTTCGAGTTCTTTGAAGTGGACGGTGGCCTCAAGGCCAATGAAATCGCGCCGCGGGTGCACAACTCCGGGCACTGGACCACCGAAGGCGCCGAGTGCAGCCAGTTCGAGAACCACCTGCGGGCAGTGGCCGGGCTGCCGTTGGGCTCGACCGCCAAGGTCGGTGAAAGCGCGATGCTGAACTTCATCGGCAAAGTGCCGGATACCGAGAAAGTCCTGGCGATTGCCGACTGCCATCTGCATCACTATGGCAAGGCGTTCAAGCTCGGACGCAAGGTCGGTCACGCCAACCTGCGTTGCGCTGACCGCGCTACGCTGGCCCAGCAGATCATCAAGGTCGAAGCGCTGATCGCCGAACAATAATCTGTTGCGGCGTTGGAACCATTCGTCGGCCGGATTCTCTCATGGCAAGGTGCCAAAGTCTGACTAGGCTTTGGCTATCTCAATCAAGAGGGGAATTGCCATGGGAATCATCGGAACCATCATCATCGGCTTGATCGTCGGCCTGCTGGCACGCTTCCTGAAACCGGGCGATGACAGCATGGGCTGGATCATGACCATCCTGCTCGGTATCGGCGGTTCGCTGGCAGCCACCTATGGTGGCCAGGCGCTGGGTATCTACCAGGCCGGACAAGGGGCCGGTTTCATCGGTGCCCTGGTTGGCGCGATTGTGCTGCTGGTGATCTACGGCCTGATCAAAAGAAACTGAGTCAAATGCGACAAAGCCCTCTGCGCACGGCGCGCGCAGGGGGCTAGAATGCCCGGCGTTCCATCCATCACTCATTGCCGAGCCCTTTCATGCGCCGTCTAGTGTTGACCCTTCTTTTGCTGGGCAGTGGCCTGGCCCATGCTGCCGAGCTGCCGGAAACCGATTGGCTCGAACTGATGCCCAAGTCGGACCAGAAAGCCCTCGAGGCCATGCCCGAGATCGACCACAACTCCCCCGAAGCCAATGGCACCTTCACCAACAAGGGTGGCCTGAAGCAAAGCAAAGGCTTGCCGGCGGTGATGTATTCGACCAAGACCGTGGCGTCGATGAACGACAAGCACATCCGCATCGGCGGCTACCCGGTGCCGCTGGAAACCGACGCCAAGGGCCGCAGCACGCTGTTCTTCCTGGTGCCATACCCCGGCGCCTGCATCCATGTCCCGCCACCGCCGCCTAACCAACTGGTGCTGGTGCGCTATCCCAAGGGTCTGAAGCTGGACGACATCTACACACCGCTGTGGGTGACCGGCACGCTGAAGATCGAAAAGGTCGACAACGACCTGGCGAGCGCGGCGTATGCGCTGGATGCGGAGAAGGTGAGGGTGGTGCAGGAGGCGGATCTGTAACCGCCGGGTCGACCCGACGCAAATCCCCTGTGGGGGCGAGCCTGCTCGCGATAGCGGACTTTCAGCCACCATTATCTTGGCTGATACACCGCTATCGCGAGCGGGCTCGCTCCCACAATGGTTTTGTAGTGTGGCTTAGAGCGGTTTGCTACCGATGCTCACGCCCAGGGTATGACTGGCTTGCGGCAGCAGCGTGACGACATCATCCATCACATTCGCCGTCTCGATGCACAGCATGCGCTGCCAGCCATCGTCGGCCATGTCGCTGAAGGCCTTGGCGCGTTCGGTCCAGGGGTTCCAGATCACCGCCGAGCGCGAGCCGCTGCTGGTCAACTCGATCCGCCGTTCCCAATGGGGGTCGACGATGCTCAGCGTCGCCGGGGTGTTGAGATAGATACGGTCGGTCTCGCCGGCAAAGTGCAGGTCGCCGGCCTGGGTGGCGGTTTTCCAGTCGTCCAGGGTTTCGATGTAGTTCAGGCCTGCCACCCCTTCGACATGCACGTTGCGCACATCGCTCACGGCGAAATAGCTGTGCAGCGCCTGGCTGAGGCTGACGGTTTCGCTGCCGCGGTTATGGCTGGTGAGGCTGATGTGCAGTTGCGCGTCCATCACGATGGTCAGTGTCAGATCGACCTGATGAGGCCAGCCCGCCAGACCGTTTTCGGGGTAGGGCAGCACGAACTCGATCTTCAGGCCTTCGCCCTCGGCTTCGATGCCTTTCAACTCCCAATCCATCGCCCGCACCAGGCCGTGGGCGGTGGCCGGCTCGTTGCTCACGCGCATGGCCTGGACGCTGTCGGGGTTGCGGGTCAGGTTGCCGAACCATGGCCAGCACACCGGCACACCGGCGCGGATGCTCTTGCCGGCCTTGAAGGTCGCCTGGTCGTTGAGCCAGATCAGCGGCGGCTGGCCGTCCACCTGATAGCTGAGGATATGCGCGCCTTGCTGGGCCACCAGCAACTCGGCTTGGCCGTGGCGGATACGCCAGCCATTGAGTTCATCCAGTTTGACGGCTTCGACATTGGGCGTGGGCATACTGCAAACCTCGTTCAGGAACAGGAACCGCAATGGACCGCAAAACGGCCGTCGCGTTTAACGAGCGCGCGGCGGAACCGAACGGGTGCGGCCACTGCCGTCGATGGCGACGAACACGAACACCGCCTCGGTCACCTTGCGCCATTCACTGGACAGCGGGTCGTCGCTCCAGACCTCGACCATCATCTGGATCGAGCTGCGGCCGATTTCCAGGGTCTGGGTGTAGAACGACAACTGTGCACCCACGGCCACCGGCACCAGGAACGCCATGCGATCGATCGCCACGGTCGCCACGCGCCCGCCGGCTACCCGGCTGGCCATTGCCGTGCCGGCCAGGTCCATCTGGGACACCAGCCAGCCGCCGAAGATATCGCCGAAACCGTTGGTGTCGCGGGGAAGCGCTGTGATTTGCAGGGCCAGGTCGCCTTGCGGGATTGGATCTTCTTGTTCGAGCTCTATCATGCCGGGGGTGCCTCTGACCCGTAACTCTGTCTTGTACTTCAGGTGAATAGCCGTCTTTGTAAAAAACGATTCAGCCCGAACACGTAGCGTTCGTCACGTTTTTCGTAAAGGCGCACTAATAGGGAGACTCTGCGAAACCGGCTGGTCTTGGTATTTTTCCTACGACCCGGCACCACCAACGGCGTTTTCGCACAGCAACCCCTTACAGAGTGTCGCAAGCTAGCGAGTATATCGGGCGATAGCCGTCGAGACGACCACCCGGTTCTGATTTCGACCGAGAATGACGCGCCTTCCTGTGCTTTTTCGAACAATTTGCTATCGTGCCGAACCGCTCCAGCCCCGATCCCGGGTTGCAGAACCGACTAATAAGAGAAGCCTTCGCCATGACCACTGCGCCTTCGAGCACGGCAGCCCCTGCGCAACCCGCCCGTCCGCTGACCCGCAACGATTACAAGACCCTGTCGCTGTCTGCCTTGGGCGGCGCCCTGGAGTTCTACGATTTCATCATTTTCGTGTTCTTCGCCACCGTGGTCGGCAAATTGTTCTTCCCCGCCGACATGCCCGAGTGGCTGCGCCTGATGCAGACGTTCGGCATCTTTGCCGCCGGCTACCTCGCCCGGCCGCTGGGCGGGATCGTCATGGCCCACTTCGGCGACCTGCTGGGGCGCAAGAAAATGTTCACCCTGAGCATTTTCATGATGGCCGTGCCGACCCTGATCATGGGCCTGTTGCCCACCTACGCGCAGATCGGCATGTGGGCGCCGATCCTGCTGTTGCTGATGCGGGTGATCCAGGGCGCGGCCATTGGCGGTGAAGTGCCGGGGGCCTGGGTATTCGTCTCCGAACACGTGCCGGGCCGCCACATCGGTTACGCCTGTGGCACCCTCACCTCCGGCCTGACGGCGGGGATCCTGCTGGGTTCGCTGGTGGCCACCGCCATCAATAGCATTTACACACCCGTGGAGGTGGCAGATTACGCCTGGCGTATTCCGTTCCTGTTGGGCGGCGTGTTCGGCCTTTTTTCGGTGTACCTGCGCCAGTGGCTCCACGAAACCCCGGTGTTCGCCGAACTGCAATTGCGCAAGGCCCTGGCCGAGGAAGTGCCGTTGCGGGCGGTGCTGCGTGATCATCGCGGCGCCATCGCCATTTCGATGCTGCTGACCTGGTTGTTGTCCGCGGCCATCGTGGTGCTGATCCTGATGACCCCGACCGTGTTGCAGACGGTCCACCACTTCGCGCCGACCACTGCGTTGCAGGCCAACAGCGTGGCAATCGTGATGCTGAGCATCGGCTGCATCCTGGCCGGCGCCCTGGCGGATCGCTTCGGCGCGGGACGGGTCTTTGTGTTCGGCTGCGCCGCACTGCTGGCCAGCTCCTGGACCTTCTACCACAGCCTGGCCGAGCACCCGGACTGGCTGTTCCCGATGTACGCCCTGACCGGCCTGCTGGTAGGCACCATCGGCGCGGTCCCGTATGTCATGGTCAAGGCCTTCCCGCCGGTGGTGCGTTTCAGCGGCCTGTCGTTTTCCTACAACGTTGCCTACGCCATTTTCGGTGGCCTGACGCCGATGATCGTAAGCCTGCTGCTCAAGGAGAGTCCGATGGGGCCGGCTTATTATGTGGCGGTGTTGTGTGGGGTCGGGATGGTGGTGGGTGGTTATCTGTGGAGGAAAGGGCGCTGATCAAAAGGATGAGTGGAGACTTTTGTGGCGAGGGGATTTATCCCCGCTGGGCTGCGAAGCAGCCCTTAAACCTGGCACCTCATTGTGTCTGACTGATCGAGTTGTCTGCTTCGCAGCCCAACGGGGATAAATCCCCTCGCCACAACATCTTGTAAAACTCAATGCTGGCCTTTCATCCAATTGTCATATTTCAGCCATAGAGTGTTCACACGGCTTACCGATACTTGGCCGACTTAACACACCCTATCTGCTAGGAGTAAGGCATGAAACTGAAGCGTTTGATGGCGGCAATGACTTTTGTCGCTGCTGGCGTTGCGACTGCCAACGCGGTTGCCGCTGTTGACCCTGCGATCCCGAGCTACACCAAGACCACTGGTGTGTCGGGCAACCTGTCCAGCGTCGGCTCCGATACCCTGGCAAACCTGATGACCTTGTGGGCCGAGAACTACAAGAAGGAATACCCGAACGTAAACATCCAGATTCAGGCCGCCGGTTCCTCCACCGCGCCGCCCGCACTCACCGAAGGCACCTCCAACCTGGGCCCGATGAGCCGCAAGATGAAGGACAACGAACTGCAGGCCTTCGAGCAGAAGTACGGCTACAAGCCAACCGCTATCCCGGTTGCCGTGGACGCCCTGGCTGTATTCGTGCACAAGGACAACCCGATCCAGCACCTGACCATGGAACAGGTCGACGCGATCTTCTCGTCTACCCGCCTGTGCGGCGCCAAGGCTGACGTCAAGACCTGGGGCGACCTGGGCGTGACCGGCGACCTGGCCAACAAGCCGGTTCAACTGTTCGGTCGCAACTCGGTATCCGGCACCTACGGCTACTTCAAGGAAGAAGCCCTGTGCAAAGGTGACTACAAGCCGAACGTCAACGAACAACCCGGCTCGGCGTCGGTCGTGCAGTCGATCAGCTCCTCGCTGAACGGCGTGGGATACTCGGGCATCGGCTACAAGACCGCCAGCGTGAAAACCGTGGCCCTGGCCAAGAAAGGCAGCACCGAGTTCATCGAAGACACCGAAGAAAACGCACTGAACGGCAAATACCCGCTGTCGCGTTTCCTCTACGTGTACGTCAACAAGGCACCGAACAAGCCTCTGGCCCCGCTGGAAGCCGAGTTCGTGAAGCTGGTCCTGTCCAAGCAAGGCCAGGAAGTCGTGGTCAAGGATGGCTACATCCCACTGCCAGCCAAAGTCGCCGCCAAGGCACTGGCTGACCTGGGTCTGTCGGAAGGCGGCAACGTCGCCAAGCAGTAACACCTGAGCCCGGGCCAGCGCCCGGCCTCTCTGTGGGAGCGAGCTTGCTCGCGAATGCGGTGGGTCTGTCGACACAGATGTTGAATGTGACGCCCTCATCGCGAGCAAGCTCGCTCCCACACACTAATTTCCTCTCCGCTGCCAGCTTCCACGGGCGGCGGATTTGTTGCGTCACTGCATTGTCATCTTTCTGTCATACAGGATCGCTAGGGTGTGCGCATGAATGATCTGGCCAATTCCACAATGACTACGACTTCCCCTCCCAAGCGCATTGATTTCAATACGCCTGAGCTGCAACGCAAGCGCCGTATCCGTGCGCTCAAGGACCGCCTGACCCGCTGGTACGTCCTGGTTGGTGGCCTTGCCGTTCTGGCTGCCATTACCCTGATCTTCTTTTTCCTGGCCTATGTGGTGCTGCCGCTGTTCCAGGGCGCGGACCTGACGGCCAAGGATTCGATCACCCCGGCCTGGATGCAGGACGCCGGCAAGCCGCTGATGATCGCCATCGAAGAACAGAACCAGGTCGCCATGCGGGTTTCCGACAAGGGCCAGGCGCTGTTCTATGACATCGACAGCGGTGCCGAGCTGCGCCGTGTCGACCTGCCGGTTCCGGCCGGTGCCAGCGTAACCTCCATTGGCGAAGACCAGCCCGGCAGCCCGCTGGTAGCCATCGGTCTGTCCAACGGCCAGGCCCTGGTGTTCCGCCACACCTATAAGGTCAGCTATCCGGACGGCAAGAAAACCATCACCCCGGCCGTCGAATACCCTTACGGCGAAACGCCTATCGTCTTGAACGAGCAAGGTGCGCCCCTGGAGCATGTCAGCCTCAACGCCACCGATTCGACCCTGCTGATCGCCGGCTCCAGCGGCGCCCAGTTGCACGTGCTGTCGCTCACCAGCGAAGAAAACATGATGACCGGTGAAGTCACCAGCGAGCAGACCCGTATCGATCTGCCGCAGATGACTGAGCCGGTGAAGAACATCTTCGTCGACCCGCGTCAGCAGTGGCTGTACGTGGTCAACGGTCGAGCCCAGGCCGACGTGTTCAGCCTGCGCGACAAGAGCCTCAACGGTCGTTACAAACTGCTGGAAAACGCCGACGCCCAGGTCACTACCGCGACCCAACTGGTGGGCGGGATTTCGTTGATCGTCGGCGATTCCAAGGGTGGTCTGTCCCAGTGGTTCATGGCCCGGGATCCGGACGGCGAGCAACGCCTGAAAGAGATCCGCACCTTCCAGATGGGCACTGCGCCAATCGTCGAGATCACTGCCGAAGAGCGTCGCAAAGGCTTCGTCGCCCTCGACGCCGCCGGCAAGCTCGGCGTATTCCACAGCACCGCCCACCGCACGTTGCTGGTGGATCAGGTGGTCGACGGCCAGGGCGTGTTCGGCATGTCGCCTCGGGCCAACCGGTTGATCGTGGAGCAGGGCGGCAAGCTGAAGCCGCTGTTGCTGGACAACCCGCACCCGGAAGTGTCCTGGAGCGCGTTGTGGGGCAAGGTCTGGTACGAAAACTACGACGAGCCTAAATACGTCTGGCAATCGACCGCCGCCAACACCGACTTCGAACCCAAGCTGAGCCTGTCGCCCCTGACCTTCGGCACGCTGAAAGCCGCGTTCTACGCCATGTTGCTGGCCGCACCGCTGGCGGTGGCCGCCGCCATCTACACCGCGTACTTCATGGCCCCCGGCATGCGCCGCAAGGTCAAGCCGGTGATCGAGCTGATGGAAGCCATGCCGACGGTGATCCTCGGCTTCTTCGCCGGCCTGTTCCTGGCTCCGTACGTAGAAGGGCACCTGCCGGGCATCTTCAGCCTGTTGATGCTGTTGCCGATTGGCATCCTGGTGGCCGGTTTCGTCTTCAGCCGCCTGCCGGAATCCATTCGCCTGAAAGTGCCGGACGGTTGGGAAAGTGCACTGCTGATCCCGGTGATCCTGTTCGTGGGCTGGCTCTCGCTGTACATGAGCCCGTACATGGAAGCCTGGTTCTTCGGCGGCGACATGCGCATGTGGATCTCCCATGACCTGGGCATCACCTACGACCAGCGCAACGCCCTGGTGGTTGGCCTGGCGATGGGCTTCGCGGTGATCCCGAACATCTACTCCATTGCCGAAGACGCCGTGTTCAGTGTGCCTCGCGGCCTGACCCTGGGCTCCCTGGCCCTGGGCGCCACGCCGTGGCAGACCATGACCCGCGTGGTGATCCTCACCGCCAGCCCCGGCATCTTCTCGGCGCTGATGATCGGCATGGGCCGTGCGGTGGGCGAGACCATGATCGTGCTGATGGCCACCGGCAACACGCCGGTCATGGAAATGAACCTGTTCGAAGGCCTGCGGACCCTGGCGGCCAACGTGGCGGTGGAAATGCCCGAATCGGAAGTCGGCGGCAGCCATTACCGCGTGCTGTTCCTGTCGGCGCTGGTGTTGCTGTTGTTCACGTTCGTCATGAACACCCTCGCCGAGCTGATCCGTCAGCGTCTGCGCAAGAAATATTCGTCGCTTTAAGAAAGGTAGAAGTCTGTGAAACAGAACTCCCTGAAAGGATGGTTCAAGAGCGGCGCCCCCGGCGTCTGGATCAGCGGCGGCGCGGTGTCCATCGCGGTCATCATGACCATTGGCCTGCTGGCGGTGATTGCCGTGCGTGGCCTGGGTCATTTCTGGCCGGCGGACCTGATCCACGCCAACTACAACGTGCCGGGCATGCCCGCGCACCTGGTGGTTGGCGAAGTGGTGCAGAAGGAAGAAGTGCCCCGTGAGCGCCTGAAGAGCGCCGGCCTGCCGGTGCCGGACGAAGGCCCCGAGTTCATGACCCGCGAGCTGATCAAGGTCGGCAACCGGGACCTGAATGGCACCGATTTCACCTGGATCGTCGGTGACTGGCTGAGCGAGCAGACCACGCCGCCGGAGCTCATGGCCATCGAGCGTCGTGAGTGGGGCAACTTCTACGGTTACCTGGTCAACGTCAAGGAAGAAGGCAAGGTCGTCGCCGAAGGCGAGGCCGCCTGGCCGCAGTTGCAGGCGCGCATTGCGCGGGTCAACCAACTCGCCGCCGAGCTCAAGACCCTGGAAAAAACCGACATCGGTGCGATCAACGCCGGCCTGGAGCGGATCCGCCTGCACGGTCGCAAGCTGGAACTGGAAGGCAAGCTCGACGCCGCCGCGCAAGCCGACATGGCCAGCGAACGTGCCGAGCTCGACGCCCGCTACAAGGAAATTGAAGCACGCCTGACTGACCTGCACGCCCAGTTCAACCGCGACAGCTTGACCGCCCGCGATGCTAACGGTAAGGAAGTGGAAATCGGCATCGGCAAAGTGGTGCACGCTTACCAGCCGAACGGCATGGGCACCTTCACCAAGCTCGGTTTCTACTTCAGCAAGGTCTGGGAATTCCTCAGCGACGATCCCCGTGAGGCCAACACTGAAGGCGGGATCTTCCCGGCGATTTTCGGCACGGTGATGATGACCCTGATCATGGCGATGATCGTCACGCCGTTCGGCGTGCTGGCGGCGGTTTACCTGCGTGAATACGCTCGCCAGGGCCCGATGACCCGCCTGATCCGCATCGCGGTGAACAACCTGGCGGGCGTACCGGCCATCGTGTACGGCGTGTTCGGCCTGGGCTTCTTCGTCTATGTGTTGGGCGGCTCGGTTGACCGTCTGTTCTTCCCCGAAGCCCTGCCGGCGCCGACCTTTGGCACCCCGGGCCTGCTCTGGGCCTCTCTGACCCTGGCGCTGCTGGCGGTGCCGGTGGTGATCGTGGCGACCGAAGAAGGCCTGGCGCGGATCCCGCGGACCGTGCGCGAAGGCTCCCTGGCCCTCGGCGCAACCAAGGCCGAGACCCTGTGGAAAATCGTCCTGCCGATGGCGAGCCCGGCGATGATGACCGGCATGATCCTCGCGGTGGCCCGCGCCGCCGGTGAAGTGGCGCCGCTGATGCTGGTAGGCGTGGTGAAACTGGCGCCGTCGCTGCCCCTGGACGGCAACTACCCCTACGTGCACCTGGACCAGAAGATCATGCACCTGGGCTTCCACATCTATGACGTGGGCTTCCAGAGCCCGAACGTCGAGGCGGCGCGGCCGCTGGTCTACGCCACGGCGCTGCTGCTGGTGCTGGTGATCGCCACATTGAACCTGTCGGCCGTGTGGATCCGTAACCACCTGCGCGAGAAGTACAAGGCACTGGATAGTTGATTTCCTGTGGGAGCGAGCCTGCTCGCGATGGCATCACCTCGGTTTTGAAACCTGACCGAGTCGCCCGAATCGCGAGCAGGCTCGCTCCCACACAACCGAACCGAATTTGTTAGCACAGGGAGCCTCCCATGCAACACGAAGCACATACACACGGCATCAACATGTCGGCCCTGGGCCGCGACAAGCAGAGCCTGAACCTGGCCGAGGAAACCGTCGCCATCGAAGTGCCCGGCCTGAACCTGTTCTACGGCCAGAAGCAAGCGCTGTACGACGTCAGCCTGAACATCCCGAAACAACGCGTGACCGCGTTCATCGGCCCGTCGGGCTGCGGCAAGTCGACCTTGCTGCGCACCTTCAACCGCATGAACGACCTGGTGGACGGTTGCCGCGTCGAGGGTGAAATCAACCTCTACGGCAACGACATCTACCGCAAGGGTGAAGACGTCGCCGAGCTGCGCCGTCGCGTGGGCATGGTGTTCCAGAAGCCCAACCCGTTCCCGAAGACCATCTACGAGAACGTGGTCTATGGCCTGCGCATCCAGGGCATCAACAAGAAGCGCATTCTCGACGAAGCCGTGGAATGGGCGCTCAAGGGCGCGGCACTGTGGGATGAGGTCAAGGACCGCCTGCACGACTCGGCCCTGGGCCTGTCCGGTGGTCAGCAGCAGCGCCTGGTGATCGCCCGCACCATCGCCGTGGAACCGGAAGTGTTGCTGCTCGACGAACCCTGCTCGGCCCTCGATCCGATCTCGACATTGAAGGTCGAAGAGCTGATCTACGAGCTCAAGTCCAAGTTCACCATCGTCATCGTGACCCACAACATGCAGCAGGCGGCGCGGGTTTCCGACTACACCGCCTTCATGTACATGGGCAAGCTGGTGGAGTTCGGCGACACCGACACCTTGTTCACCAATCCGGCGAAGAAGCAGACCGAAGACTACATTACCGGTCGCTACGGCTAGTCGATGCCGCTACGAGCCGCACGTTTCAGGCGGCTGCGTTATCAGGATCAACATTTAACTGCTTGAAGCTTGCAACCTGAAGCTTGCAACTTTCGCGGAGCTAACAAGATGATTTCGAAGGAAGGCCTTACTCACCACATTTCCGCCCAGTTCAACGCCGAGCTGGAGGAGGTGCGCAGCCATCTGCTGGCCATGGGCGGCCTGGTGGAAAAGCAGGTCAACGACGCGGTGACCGCGCTGATCGAGGCCGACTCCGGCCTGGCCCAGCAAGTGCGCGAGATCGACGACCAGATCAACCAGATGGAACGCAACATCGACGAAGAGTGCCTGCGCATCCTGGCTCGTCGCCAACCGGCTGCTTCCGACCTGCGGCTGATCATCAGCATCTCCAAGTCGGTGATCGATCTCGAGCGGATCGGTGACGAAGCCACCAAGATCGCCCGTCGTGCCATCCAGTTGTGCGAAGAAGGCGAAGCCCCGCGCGGTTACGTAGAAGTTCGTCATATTGGCGACCAGGTGCGCAACATGGTCCGCGATGCCCTGGATGCCTTCGCCCGCTTCGACGCCGACCTGGCGTTGTCGGTGGCCCAGTACGACAAGATCATCGACCGCGAATACAAGACCGCCCTGCGCGAGCTGGCGACCTACATGATGGAAGACCCGCGCTCAATCTCCCGGGTGTTGAGCATCATCTGGGTGCTGCGTTCCCTGGAGCGTATCGGCGATCATGCGCGCAACATCTCCGAACTTGTGATCTACCTGGTGCGCGGTACCGACGTACGGCACATGGGGCTCAAGCGCATGAAGGAAGAAGTTGAGGGCACCCCGTCCGAATCCTCTAATGTTCCGGGCGAAACTGACGATAAGTAAGATTGCCAAGAAAAGCGCCCGGCCTTCTGGTCGGGCTTTTTTTTTGCGGTTTTTTTTATCGACAGCAGCACCCCGCGAACGAAAAGTCCCGGCGTGACTGACGGTTTTTGGCGATATGCCATCAGTAAAAGCGGTATGCTTGCCGGGATTTTTTAGAGGTGTATCTGGATGAGTAAGGTCAGTGTGTTGGTCGTGGATGATGCTTCGTTCATTCGTGACCTGGTGAAGAAGTGCCTGCGCAATTACTTCCCGGGCATCCGTATCGAAGACGCCGTGAACGGCAGAAAAGCCCAGGCTCTGCTGGCCCGCGAGGCATTCGACCTGGTGCTGTGCGACTGGGAAATGCCGGAAATGTCCGGCCTGGAGTTGTTGACCTGGTGCCGCCAGCAGGACAACCTCAAGGGTATGCCGTTCGTTATGGTTACCAGCCGTGGCGACAAGGAAAACGTGGTCCAGGCGATCCAGGCCGGCGTTTCCGGCTATGTCAGCAAGCCGTTCACCAACGAGCAGTTGCTGACCAAGGTCAAGCAGGCCCTGCACAAGGTCGGCAAGCTCGACACCCTGATGAACAGCGCCCCGACCAAGATGAACTCGGCGTTCGGCAACGACTCCCTCAGCGCCCTGACGGGCGGCAAGGCGGCTCCGGTTGTCGCGGCTATGGCTCCTGCTCCCGCCAGGCAGGCCGCTGTTGCGCCTGCTGCTCCCGCGCCTGCCGCCGCACCGGCCCGGGGTTTGATCAACAGCCCGCCGGTCAAGGCTCCCGTGGCGTCCGCGCCCGCCGGTGCCAACCGTGGCCAGGGCCAACTGCGCCTGTCCAGCGGCACCCAGCCATGCGTGATCAAGGCCCTGAGCCTCAAGGAGGCGCTGCTGCTGGTCAAACGCTCCGAGACCCTGCCGCAAGTGCTGGAAAGTTCGGTGCTGGACATGGAGCAGGGCGACAACGCCGAAACCGCGCGTCTGAACGGCTACCTGCACGCCATCGTCGCCCACGAGCAGACGCCGGACAGCGAATGGCTGCAACTGACCTTCCGCTTCGTCGACAAAGACCCGCAGAAACTCGACTACATCTCCCGCCTGATCGCCCGCGGCACCGCGCAGAAGCACTTCGTTCCGGGCGCCTGATTCGGCGGTGCCCTTCAGAGATCGTTCCCACGCTCCGCGTCACTAGTGTCCGGTAAAAACTGAAGGGGGAGCTTGCTCCCCCTTGCTGTACCTGCCTTTGAGCGATACTCGGCTTTTTCAGACTCGATTCCGGCTATGTTCAGCAGCACTCGCTTTTCACAAATGCTCCAAGCACTCCCTCATCAGTTGTTCAAAAATGCAGTCAAACGCTGTGGCGCTGATCGTTATGCCAAGCAATTCAGCTCTTGGGATCTGCTCGTCACGCTGATCTTTGGTCAGATAACACAAGCCAGCAGCCTGCGCGCCTTGGCGACAGCATCGCAATCGCTGGAACCTCACCATTATCATCTCAACGCTCGCAGCATGGTTCGCTCAACGCTTTGTGATGCCTTGAGCAAACGCAGTTCAGAGCCTTTTCGGCTGGCCTGCGAGCACTTGCTGCAGGGCGTTGGCCGCAAGCAGCGCAAGTCCCTGGAAGCGATGGTCACGCTGATCGACTCGACCTCAATCACCTTGCGCGGTCCCGGCTTCGACGACTGGACCGCTGCGACGAAAACCCGCATAACACAAGGCCTGAAGGTGCATGTGGCAATTGATCCACGACAAACAGCACCCACTTACGTGAACATCACTGCCGCCAACGTCAATGACCTGAGTGACGCCCTGACCATGCCGCTTGAAGCAGGCATCACGTACGTTTTCGACAAGGGATACTGCGATTACAACTGGTGGCACCAGATTGATCAGGTGGGGGCGTTCTTCGTCACACGACTCAAAAAAATGCCAATGTGAATCACGTAGAGGATCTGAACAGAGGGGAAAATGCCGACTTCATAGAGTCGGACGAAGCCGTGCGATTTGGCAAAAAACACCTGAATACACGACGGTTAAATCACTATCACGACCAAACCGTACGTCGGGTCCAGGTTCGTCGAGATGATCACGAAACGCCGCTGATCCTGGTGACTAATGATTTTTCACGCTCAGCTGAAGAAATTGCCGACCTGTACAAGCAGCGCTGGCAGATCGAGTTGTTCTTCAAGTGGATCAAGCAAAAACTCAAGCTCAAACGGTACTTCGGATTCTCTGAAAACGCGGTGCGTCTACAAATCTACAGCGCGCTGATCACATACCTTTTGCTGCTCCTGTATCAACAACGCTCGGCCTGCTCAGACTCACTTTCAAACTTCACTATCCGGCTGGCTCATAGCTTGTTTGAGCGCCCGCTCAGCGACACACACCGCGGATATCGAAGGCAAGAACGAACAGAGCTGAAGGCTGCCCAGGGTAGCCTTCAGCTATGAAAAGGTTTTACCGGACACTAGTGACGCTCCGCGTGGGAATGCCTCCACGGACGCTCTGCGTTCGGTTTTGAGGGACGCGGAGCCTCCCAGGCTGCATTCCCGCGCGGAGCGTGGGAACGATCAACATCACTCTCTGATCCCATTTTGAAACATCCGTCGATTACGTGGGTCCATCCCAACTGCTAGGCTGCTGTGCAGGCCTTTATTTTTCGACAGAACCTTTGCCCATGCTCGCGCCCCTGCTGTTCGCCTGCGGTCTTGTCCTGGCCTCCACCTCAGCCATGGCCATGACGATCTACAAATCCACCGACGCCAACGGCGTAGTGTCCTATAGCGACCGCCCCAGCCGGGGCGCTCAGGTGTTCGTGTTCCGGGATCGCATGGTCGAACACCTGGAGCGCCAGGTGTTTCTCGATATCAAGAAGCAGAAGGGTGTGGATGCGGTGTTCGTGCGCAACGACTTGTATGCGCCGGTGGAGATCGAGTTGAGTTTCGCCGGGCTGGGTAATGTGAGCGGGGCGCCGAGCCGGCCGATTCGTCGGGTCCTGCCGGCGCGCAGCAACCTGCGCCTGGCGCTGCTCACGGCCACCCAGCCCGGCAAGCCGTTGGTGTACACCCCCAGGTTCGAATATTCCCTGGGCGACCCGGCAGACGCGGCACAGGCCTATCGCTACCCGTTGCCATGGCGCGGCGGGCCGTTCCGGCTGAGCCAGGGGGCCAACGGTCAGTACAGTCACTATGGACCGAAGAACCGCTACGCCATGGACATTGCCATGCCCGTAGGCACGCCGATCATTGCGGCGCGGGGCGGCGTGGTGATCAAGACCGAGAATCAACAGACCGGCCGTGGCGATGACCCCTCGGGCAATTTCGTGCGGGTGCTGCACGATGACGGCACCATGGGCGTCTACCTGCACCTGCAGAAAGGTTCGGTGAGCGTCCGGGAAGGGCAGCGGGTGATGGTGGGTACGCCATTGGCGCTATCGGGCAACACCGGCAACAGCTCCGGGCCGCACCTGCACTTCGTGGTGCAGCGCAATACCGGGTTGGGGCTGGTGTCGATTCCCTATCAGTTCGATCAGCCGGTGGGGGAGTTGCCCAACTTTGCGTTGGGCAAGCAATAGCCTGTCGGTGCGGTAAGGGAGCTTTTGTGGCGAGGGGATTTATCCCCTCGCCACAGATAAATCCTCTCACCACAGGGGGTTGCTCAATCGAGCATCAACACCTTCGCCAGGATGATCTTCGGGCCTTTCATCTTCTTGATGATGATCCGCAAACCTTCGACTTCCAGCACTTCTTCCTCTTCCGGCACCCGCTTGAGGGTTTCGTAGACCAGTCCGGCCAGGGTCTCGGCCTCGATGTGGTCCAGGTCGATCCCCAGCAGGCGCTCGACCTTGAACAGCGGCGTGTCGCCGCGTACCAGCAGCTTGCCCGGCTGGTAGGCGAGGATGCCGCGCTCGGCCTTGCGGTGTTCGTCCTGGATGTCGCCCACCAGCACTTCCAGCACGTCTTCCATGGTCAGGTAGCCGATGATGTTGCCGTCGGCCTCCTCGACCACGGCGAAGTGCGAGCCGCCCTTGCGGAACTGCTCCAGCAGTTGCGACAACGGCATGTGCCGGGACACGCGTTCCAGGGGGCGGGTCAGTTCGGCCAGGTTGAACGACTCGGGAATGTGATCCAGGGCCGCCAGTTCCAGCAGCAGGTCCTTGATGTGCAGCAGGCCGACGAATTCCTGGCGTTCGCTGTCGTACACCGGGTAGCGGCTGAACTTGTGACGACGGAACATCGCCAGGATTTCCTTGAGCGGCGCGTTGAACTCCAGCGTCACCAGGTCTTCCCGGGAGTTGGCCCAGTCCACCACTTCCAGCTCGCCCATCTCCACGGCCGATGCCAGGACGCGCATGCCCTGGTCGCTCGGGTCCTGGCCACGGCTGGAGTGCAGGATCAGCTTCAGTTCTTCACGGCTGTAATGGTGCTCGTGATGGGGGCCGGGTTCGCCTTGGCCGGCGATGCGCAGAATGGCGTTGGCGCTGGCGTTGAGCAGGTAGATCGCCGGGTACATGGCCCAGTAGAACAGGTACAACGGCACGGCGGTCCACAGCGACAGCAGCTCGGGCTTGCGGATCGCCCAGGACTTGGGCGCCAGCTCACCGACCACGATGTGCAGGTACGAAATGATGAAGAACGCGGTGAAGAACGAAATGCCCTTGATCAACTCCGGCGACTGAACGCCCACCAGGTCCAGCAACGGTTCGAGGATGTGGGCGAACGCCGGCTCGCCGACCCAGCCCAGGCCCAGGGAGGCGAGGGTGATACCCAGCTGGCAGGCAGACAGGTAGGCATCGAGCTGACTGTGGACGGTGCGCAGGATGTGCCCGCGCCAGCCGTTCTGGTCGGCGATGGCCTCGACCCGGGTCGAGCGCAGCTTGACCATGGCAAATTCGGCCGCAACGAAAAAACCGTTGAGCAGAACCAGGATCAGAGCAAAAAGAATCATGCCGAATTCGGCGAAGAGTGTAACGAGGGACAAGCCAGGGGAAGGGTCCATGATGGAGTTTTGCAGGTTCCGTAATAGCTGTAGAAGTTGGAAATGAGGGCCTGAAAAAGCAGGCACAAGTCAGCCAATGTAGCGGCTGACTCGGCGATTGCCTAGGGGGGAGTGCCGTCCGGTATCAATCGGCGGAGCTGGCGAGGCGCGCGCGGACCACCTGGGCCGGGGCAAAATGGCAGGTAAACGTGCTGCCATGGCCCGGTACGCTGCTGATCTCCATGCGTGCGCGATGGCGCAGCAACACGTGTTTGACGATCGCCAGGCCCAACCCGGTGCCTCCCGTGTTGGAGTTGCGGCTGGAGTCGACGCGGTAGAAACGCTCGGTCAGGCGTGGCAGGTGTTTGCTGTCGATGCCGATGCCCGAATCCTGCACGCTCAGGTGCGCGCCTTGCACATCGCCCCACCAGCGGATGTGGATCCGGCCGTGCTCCGGTGTGTACTTGACCGCGTTGAACACCAGGTTGGAGAACGCGCTGCGCAGTTCCGCCTCGCTGCCCTTGAGCTGTACCGCAGGGTCGACTTCCAGGGTGATGGTCTGCTGCTTGGGACCGGACAGCTCCTGGGCGTCCTCGCTGATGATCTGCAGCAGGTCGTCGACGGGCACGGGCTGGTTGTCCGACGGATAATCGGTGGCCTCCAGCTTCGCCAGCAACAGCAGATCGTTGAGCAGGGTCTGCATGCGCCCGCCCTGCTGCTGCATCTGCTGCAAGGCCCGGCTCCAGCGCGGGTTCACCTCGTCGACGTTGTCGAGCAGGGTTTCCAGGTAACCGCAGATTACCGTCAATGGCGTGCGCAGTTCGTGGGACACGTTGGCGATGAAGTCCTTACGCATCTGTTCCAGCTGATGGATGCGGGTGACGTCGCGCACCAGCATCAAGTGCTCGTTGTTGCCGTAACGGGTGATGTACAACTGGATGCGCAGCCGGTCGTTGGTGGGCGAGGGGATCTCCAGCGGCTCGGCGTAGTTGTCCTGCTCGAAATATTCCTTGAAGCGCGGATGACGCACCAGGTTGGTCACCGGCTGGCCGCTGTCCTGGGGCGTCTTGAGGCCCAGCAGGGTTTCGGCGGCGCGGTTCCACCACTCCAGGTTGCCGTCGCTGTCGAGCATGATCACCGCGTCTTTCAGCGCGGCGGTGGACTCCTGGACCCGGTCGATCACCGCCTGCAGGCGGCCACGCACGCGCTGGTCGCGCCGTTGCAGGTGGTAGATGCTGTCGAACACCTCGCCCCACAGGCCGTAGCCGTCGGGTGGCGCTTCGTCGGGTTTGTGCAGGCGCAGCCATTCATGCAGGCGCAGCAATTGCTTGAGAGTCCAGGCCAGGTAAAGTCCCAGGCCCGCGGCCAGGCTCCAGCCGTAATAGCCGCTGATCAGGCCGATCAGCAAACAGCCGGTCACCAGCAACAACATGTGGCGGATCAGGGTGCCATGCCAGTTTTGATTCAATTGAACGCGCGTCCTTGTCAGCTTGTCGGGCGGTAAGGGCTCGGGTCAGGCCTTGGTAGAGAAACGATAACCGGTGCCACGTACGGTTTGTACCAGATTCTCGTAGGCATCACCGAGGGCTTTGCGCAGGCGGCGGATGTGCACGTCCACGGTGCGTTCCTCGACATACACGTTGCCGCCCCAGACCTGGTCCAGCAGTTGCCCGCGGGTGTAGGCGCGCTCCTGATGGGTCATGAAGAATTGCAGCAGGCGGTACTCGGTCGGGCCCATCTCGGCAGGTTTGCCGTCAATGGTCACGCGATGGCTGATGGGGTCCAGCAGCAGGCCGCCGACTTCAATCGGCGCTTCGCCGTCTGTCGGCCCGGCGCGGCGCAACACGGCTTTGAGGCGTGCCACCAGCTCCCGTGGGGAAAACGGCTTGGTGATGTAGTCGTCGGCACCCACTTCCAGGCCCTGGATCTTGTTGTCCTCTTCGCCTTTGGCGGTGAGCATGATGATCGGGATGTCCCCGGTCAGCTCATCGCGCTTGAGGCGTCGCGCCAGCTCGATGCCGGACGTGCCAGGCAGCATCCAGTCCAGCAGGATCAGGTCGGGCTTGCGGTCGACGATGATGGCGTGGGCCTGTTGGGAGTTCTCTGCTTCCATGCAGTCATAGCCGGCCATCTCCAACGCAACGGCAATCATCTCGCGGATGGGCGCCTCGTCGTCGACGATCAGAATGCTCCTGCCAACCATGGGGTAATCCTCTTGTCATTTAACTGTCTTGCGCCGCATTAGATAACGGAATTATTGCAGTCGTGTGACAGTTATTTCGGCGCCCGGCGGTGAGGAGGTTTCTGGGCTACGCTTTTCAGTCCGAATCCTGACAACCACCAAAGAAGGTTTCCATGACTTATTTCACGCAATCCCTCAAGGCATTGGCGGTAACGGCTGCCCTGGCGTTGCCGGCGTTGGCCTTCGCGGCTGAGCCGGCGATGGAAAAGGACGGCATGCTGACGGACCACAAAGGCATGACGCTGTACACGTTTGCCAAGGATGCGGGCGGCAAGTCGATGTGCAATGACAAATGCGCGACCAACTGGCCCCCGCTGATGGCTAAAGAAGGCGCTAAATCCATGGGCGAGTGGACGGTGATCAAGCGAGACGACGGCTCGATGCAGTGGGCTTACGATGGCAAGCCGCTGTACACCTTCATCAAGGACACGGCGCCGGGGGACAAGACCGGTGATGGCCTGATGGACGGCGCCTGGAAGGTCGCCAAGGCTGACTGACCCAGGTCTGACGGGAGACTACTGTGGCGAGGGGATTTATCCCCGCTGGGTTGCGCAGCAGCCCTAAAACCAGGCACCTCGGAGTGTCAGGCGGACTGAGTCCGCTGTTTTGGGGTTGCTGCGCAACCCAGCGGGGATAAATCCCCTCGCCACAAGGGTCCAGTCCGATCAGGTGGCCTCAGCGCAACGCATAATCCAGCACGATCCCCACGAAAATCGCCAACCCGGCCCAGTGGTTGTGCAGGAACGCCTGGAAGCAGCGCATCCGGTCACGGCCACGGGTGTACCAGAACTCCCAGGCAAAACAGCCGGCGGCGACCAGCAGCCCCAGGTGGAACCAGCCGCCCAGCTTGAACTGCGCACCGGCCAGCAGCAGGCAGCCCAGGGCCAGGCCTTGCAGGGTCAGATTGATCACCCGGTCGGCATCGCCAAACAGGATCGCCGTGGACTTCACGCCGATACGCAAGTCGTCGTCGCGGTCGGTCATCGCGTAGTAGGTGTCATAGGCCACCGTCCACAGCAGGTTGGCGATGTACAGCAGCCATGCAGCCGCCGGCAAATGGCCGGTTTCGGCGGTGAACGCCATTGGCATGCCCCAGGAGAACGCCGCGCCCAGCACCACTTGCGGGTAGTAGGTGTAGCGCTTCATGAACGGGTAGGTGAGGGCCAGTGCCAGCCCGCCAAAGGACAGCAGGATCGTCGGCATGTTGGTGCACAGCACCAGCAGGAAACTCACGGTCATCAGCACGGCGAAGAACACCAGGGCTTCCTTCGAACTGATCTTGCCGCTGGCCAGCGGGCGCTGTGCGGTGCGCTTGACGTGGCCGTCGACCTTGCGGTCGGCCCAATCGTTGATCACGCAACCACCGGCGCGGGTCAGCGTCACGCCGAGGACGAAGATCACGATGTTGACCAGCGACGGCGAGCCGTCACCGGCAATCCACAGTGCCCACAGGGTCGGCCACAGCAGCAGATAAATGCCGATGGGCTTGTCCATGCGGGTCAATTGCACGAAGTCCCAGGCTCGTGGGTTGAGGCGGTTCAAGGATTTGAGCAGTTGCAGGTACATCAGCAAGTCTCCGAATAGGCGCGAGCGACGCTCCACAGGCGCGGCAGGAAGATTTCCGCGACCAGCACGCTCAACGCCCCGCGATCGAAGCGCGAGCGCCTGCCCCACAATTCAGCTGTGCGCACCTCGCTTGGCAACCACGGCGCGGGGTAATGGCACACCTCGATTGCCTGGCGCTGGAAAGCCTGGTCGCAAAACAGCAGCTCCCCCAGGGAGCGGCTGCCCAGATCGTCCATTTGCAGCCCGTCGCCCTGCAATGCACTGCGGGCCGCCACACTGCGGGCGAATACCCAGGGCTCGCCATGGCCGCGCAGATACACCTCGCGCACCCAGCCCTCGCTGCCTGGGGCCAGGTCCAGTGCGGCACACTCGTCGTCGCGCAACGGCTGCCAACCCTCGAACAGCGGTGTCACATTGAAATGCTCGTCCGACAGGCGCGTGAGGCGCCGGGTCAGGGAGCCTTCGTCGAACAGCCAGTCGAGTACACAGGCATCGGGGCGAGGTGACAGCAGGTGCTGGGGCCGCCATTGAAGTGTAGGAAATATCGAATTTGTATGCGGCACAGGCGTCTTGATTGGCAGCAAAGGAGGCCGCGAGCTTACCATGTCGGTCGGCGATTTTGCCGGCCCTGGCCTGCCGCCGCATCGATCACGCTTGCATCCGGGACGATCGATCAGTACAAAACGCCCTGAGCCGCAAGGGCAATCTCCCATCGACCCGACTATGCCGGCCAACGCCTGACACCTGAGGAAGTATTTGAATGAAGACATGGCAATGTATCGTCTGCGGTTTTATCTATGACGAAGCCAAAGGTTTGCCGGAAGAAGGCATCCCCGCCGGTACTCGCTGGGAAGACGTCCCGGACGACTGGCTATGCCCGGACTGCGGTGTTGGCAAAATGGATTTCGAAATGACCAGCATCAACTGATCGTTTCCCAGCGTTTTTTACATGGAGAGCAACATGAGTGCACCTGTCGTCATCGTCGGTACCGGCCTGGCCGGTTACAACCTGGCCCGGGAGTTTCGCAAACTCGATAGCGAAACCCCGCTGCTGCTGATTACCGCGGACGACGGTCGCTCCTACTCCAAGCCGATGCTTTCCACCGGCTTTGGCAAGAACAAGGACGCCGACGGCCTGAGCATGGCCGAGCCGGGCGCCATGGCCGAGCAATTGAAGGCCGAAGTGCGCACCCACACCCGCATCAGCGGCATCGATCCGGGCCACAAGCGCTTGTGGATCGGTGAAGAAGCGCTGAACTACCGCGACCTGGTCCTGGCCTGGGGTGCCGAAACCGTGCGTGTGCCGGTGCAGGGCGACGCGGCGGACCTGATTTTCCCCATCAACGACCTGGAAGACTACGCACGTTTTCGTGCCGCAGCCGCCGGCAAGCGTCGGGTGCTGTTGCTCGGCGCCGGTCTGATCGGTTGTGAGTTCGCCAACGACCTGATCCTCGGCGGCTACGAAGTGCAACTGGTGGCGCCCTGCGAGCAAGTCATGCCGACGCTGCTGCACCCGGCGGCGGCCGCTGCGGTGCAGGCCGGGCTGGAGAGCCTCGGCGCACGCTTCCACCTGGGGCCGGTGCTCAACCGTTTGCAGCGAGTGGCCGACGGGTTGGAGGCGCATCTGTCCGACGGCCAGGTGATCGCCTGCGACCTGGTGGTCTCGGCCATCGGCCTGCGTCCGCGCATCGACCTGGCGGCCGCCGCCGGCCTGGTGGTCAATCGGGGTGTCGTGGTCGACCGTCACCTGAAAACCTCCCACGCCAACATCTATGCCCTGGGCGACTGTGCCGAGGTCGATGGCCTGAACCTGCTGTACGTGATGCCGTTGATGAGCTGCGCCCGCGCCCTGGCCCAGACCCTGGCCGGCAATCCGACCGCCGTCACCTATGGCGCCATGCCGATTACCGTGAAGACGCCGGTCTGCCCGTTGGTGGTATCACCGCCGCCACGGGGCCGCGAAGGCGCTTGGAGCGTCGAAGGGCAGGGTGCCGACATCAAGGCGTTGTGCCGCGACGCCGAAGGCAATTTGCTGGGCTATGCCCTGACAGGCGCGGCGGTGATGGAAAAACTGGCCCTGAACAAGGAACTTCCGGCCCTGCTGGCGTAAATGCTGGGGGTTCTGTCGCAAAAGCCATGCTTTTGATGCCACAAAGGTCGCCCTGACACTGGCGTCGTGTCCGGCCCCGTGCCATCCTCACTCCCGTCTGCCGCAGAGTAGAGCCTGCGGTGCCTTAGAGGCTGTTCCCCAAGAGAGCAGCCCAGACATAACAACAAAAAAACCGTCAAAGGGGCTTCATTCATGCGTAAACCAGAACTCGCTGCCGCCATCGCGGAAAAAGCAGACCTCACCAAAGAACAAGCCAACCGCGTCCTCAACGCCGTCCTCGAAGAAATCACCGGCGCCCTGCACCGCAAGGACAGCGTCACCCTGGTTGGCTTCGGCACCTTCCTGCAACGCCACCGCGGCGCCCGCACCGGCAAGAACCCGCAAACCGGTGAGCCGGTGAAAATCAAGGCCAGCAACACGGTTGCTTTCAAGCCAGGCAAGATGCTGAAGGACAGTGTTAACCCATAATTGCTGCGGGCTCCTCGGGCAGAGGGGATAAGCGGCAACGAAAAAGGGCATGACGAGGGAGTTGGGTGCCCTTTTTTTATGGCTTTTTTCAGTGGGTTCGATGCAGATCATTCAAGCATGCAGCGCCTTTGAGGCGCTATCGCGAGCAGGCTCGCTCCCACAGGGGATTTGCGGCGGGCGCGGGATCTGCGGGCGACCCGGTCCAGTGTGGGAGCGAGCCTGCTCGCGATAGCGGTCTGTTTGAATCGGTGCTGCTGGATCTATCGACCCACCACCGGGTAGTGTCTGATCCGGCACGCATAATCATTGCCATCGCCCTTGCAGATACCATCCAGGTACCGGTAGTCGACGCGCACCGGTTGTCCCTTCCTGGGCCATTGTTTGCGAGGAAGCGTGGCTTGGTAGTCGGGCGTTTCCGGTATGAACGTAACGCTTGTTCCTTCCTCCGGGCATTCCACCGTAGGCGATTTCGGACTGACCTTCAGGACCTGGGCCTGTAGCTGCGGATACGGTTGCTTCAGTACCTCGACGATGCGCAGCTCCATGCGGCAGATTTGCCATGTTGCCGCGTGTACGGGCGCGCACATGATCGGGAGTGTCAAAGCCAATAGCGCACGGCACATTGCCTGGTTGTTCATGATTGTGCAGCTCGGATGGGAGGCCGGGCGCAAGCTTACTCGCTATTACAGATCGAGGTCTCCTGGCTGAAGCCGCCATTCCTGATGGGAATGCAGCGCATGAAATTAATGAATTTTTCTTATCTGAACCGGGGGCGCCGCTGGTCGTCGCGGGAAACCAATACGCCTATGCCAGCCAACCGCTGTTGCTGGCGGCCTGGGGACAACGCTGGCGGCAGCATGGCGCAAGCCCGGATGAAGTAAGGGTCAAGCTCGCCAAGATCCTGGAAGGCGCCGACCCTCCCCATTCCGAGGCGGCGGTGAAAGCGTTGTTGCATGAGTCCGGATTCGGCGATGCCACCCGTTTTTTCAGCAGTCTGTTCTGGAGTGCCTGGCTGACCTGCAGAGCGGCCTAGAAGCTGTACAGAATATTGTAGAACGAGGCGTTGTGGTCTTTTACCAACGCCAGGCTATCGCCCAGGGGGAGCTTTTCGAACAGCGCTTTGTTGACGCCCATCCGACGCAGGATGACAGCTTCCAGCAACTTGCCGAACAGCGCCTCATCATCGACATGTTTTTTCAGCTTGAGAATGTCCCGAGGCTGGTTCCTCAAGATATAAAAGGAATAATTCCCAGCGGGTTGCGAAGAGGGGTGCGCCGTTGCTTTTTTTTCGGGCGGCAACAGAGAGCAGGCAAGGCTCGTCTTCCTCGTAGAACACCGTGCCCGGTTCTTTAGGGTAGGGGCGGATATTCAGGAAGTTTTCAAGCTTGTATGAGAGGAGATTGAATATGTCCATGGGTATCCATCGTTCATCAACTCATTGTACGACCCATCTCTAAAGTCCATGTCAATGACTAGCGCTCAAGAAGCAAAAGGATGGAAGGTGGTGTTTCTTTGAATTTGCATTTGAAATTCACAAACTCAACAATGAAGATAAGAGTGTCTCGTAGATTCTGTTGTGTGGAAGTTATATTTTTTGCCTGGATAATGATTGCTTCGGTAAGGTCTATGCTTATTTTGGTCATTCCTTCTTTCGGGTATCTCAAGCCAAACAGGCAGTCAATCATGGCATCGACATTCTTGCCATAACCTTCAGGAAAACCAAATTTTTCGGCAAGGGTCTCGTAGAGATGCTCAACGTCCTTTATCTCGGAGAAGTTCAGCTCGATCGTTGTTTTTATCTTCATTATTTCCATCCCCCCAAGTTTAACTCTATGAAAGAGTCGTAGTGGTCGTGCGTGTAATAAGCTTGGCCCGTTTTCTTGTCGACGACAATGCGTCGTGCACCGTTATTTCCAACACCAGGCGTCTTGACCGTCCATTCCTGATAGGGGCCGCTTCCGGTATTCAATCGTTGACTGCTGGGATTGCCAATGGTGTGACTGTTACTAAACGGTGTTCCATCATTGGAGTAATGGGGTTGTCTTAGTTTTATTCTATTGATAGTGCTCTGAAGTTCTTTCATTTCCTGCTTCGACATGGTGTGTCCCCACTTGCTTTTGATTGCAGCATGAGCTTGCTTGGGATTTTTAGCGAAGTGAGAACATCTCAAGCCCAGTGGATCTATCCAGTTGAACGGGTTGGGGCTGTATTGATAAAAATTGATTCCTCCCGACAATCCAATCGGGTCCGGCGTTATGAAGCGCCCCACATCAGGATCATAGAACCTGAACGTATTGAAATGCAGCCCCGTCTCCCGATCCAGGTACTGCCCCTGGAACCGCAGGTTCTGCTCTTCGATGTAGTACGGCTCCCGCACCTCATCGAGGGTGTTGCCCCACACCTGGTAATGGGCCTGCCAGACCGGATGGCCGTCGCTTTCGGTCAGTGCCTGCGGCAGCCCATTGGGGTCGTTGTGGTAATAACGGATTTTCTGGTTTTCATCGCTGCCGTCGACCCTGGCCAAGGGCTCATGACCGTTGTCGGCATAGAGATACAGGCTGGTCTGATTATTCTTATGTTCCTTGAGCAGTTGCAGGCCATCCCAATCAAAACGGGTGCGGGTGACGAGACGCCCCAAGCTGTCGTGTTCGGCTTTATCAATTCGCCGACCTAGCGGGTCATAGCGCATCCGGACCACGTTTTCCCCGGTACCTCGCTGTGTCCGCACTTCAACCAGACGATGGTCGGTGTCGTAGCTGAAACGCTGCAGCCCATGGCGCCTGCTGCGTTTTTCAATCATTCGGCCGAAGCCGTCGTAGCGGTAACGTTTGTCCTGATACGTCAGCAGTTGGTTATGCACAACCCGTCCGGCGGAGCCTGCGGGGCCGTCGAGGAGGTTGGCCGCGGCATCGAAGGCAAACGTTTCATTCTGCCCTTGGCGATTGCCCTGGCTCGCAACGATGCGGCCTGTCGCATCGTAGTGCAGCAACTGGTGTTGCTGGCCTTGCGGCAGACGTTCGAGACGCCCTATCAGTTGATCACCCGGGTCGAACTCAAAATGCATCTGCCCGACGGCCGGCATCAACGCGGGCTGGCTGTTGAGCCGACGCTGGCGACTGCGCAGGCGACCGCTGCGGTCGTATTCGCTGCGGGTGCTGATCTGGCCCTGGGTGCGCAGTACTTCGCGGTGCAGGCGATCACGTTCGAAGTCGCTGATGACCTGGCCGTCGAGGTTGATCTGGTGCAGGTGACCACTGCCGTAGTACAGCCGGTTGAGCCAGCGACCATCGGGCAATTGGCTCTGGATCAGGTTGCCCAACTCGTCATAGTGGTGCTTCAGGGAACCTGCCGAACTCTGCTCTTCAATCAGGTAACCCAGGGCGTCGTAGGCAAAAGCCAGTCGTTGTTCGGTGCCGTCGTTATCGACAGTGACGGCCTCCACCAATTGATTCAGCGGGCTATAGCGGTAGTGGGACTGTCCATCAGCGGTGGTCCTGGTGGTCAGCCGGCCAATCGCATCGCGCTCCAGGGTGTGGACGATGGTGTTCTCGCTGGGCTGGCGATCCTGTCGCGGTGCGGCAATGGTCTCGACCTGTCTTACGTGGTCGAGGGCGTCGTACGTGTAGCGTCTGGCGCTGCCATCGAGGTTGCGTTGCTCAGCCAACCGATCCCCGGCATCCCAGGCAAACCGATAGCTCTCGTCGTTCTCATTGGTCAGCGCTTGCAGGCGGCCATAGCTGTCGTACGCAAACTGCACCTGCCGGCCATGCGCGTCGGTGCGCTGGCGAACCTGGCCGCGACGGTTGTGCTGATAGAGCGTGGTGTGCCCGGCGGGGTTGATGTAGCCGGTCAACTGGCCGCTGGCATCACGCTGGTACTGCTCGGTGCGACCGTCCGGCAACTGGCTGCCGAGCAACCGACCCTGGGCGTCGTAGCTGAACTGGGTGCGTTCGCCGAGGGCATCGGTGATGGCTTGCAGATAGCCGCGCTGGTCGTAGGTGAACCGCGTTGGATACCCCGAGCAATCGATATGCTCGACCAACTGGCCGAACGGGTTCCAGCGCAGCTGTTTGCTTTTGCCGGTGGCGTCGATGATTTCCACGACCTGGCCATGATTGTCGTAGCGGTAGCGGGTGACATGGCCCAGCGGATTGGTCTCGGCGGTGCAGTTGCCGCGTTGATCGTAGCGGTAGCGCCAGGTGTGGCCGGCCGTATCCGTTTCTATCTGCGGCAGTGCCCAATGCTCCAGCCAGAGGGTAGAGTCACTGCGGCCCAACGGGTCGGTTTCGCCGATCAGGTTGCCGGCCTCGTCGTAGCTGTAGGCGTACTGGCCGCCCTGGGGATCGGTGGCGCCGAGCATCTGGCGCTCGTCGTTCCACTCGAACGTCCAGGTATGGCCGAGATTGTCGGTGCATTGGGTGATCTGGTGCTGAGTGTTCCAGTGGCGGGTGTTGATGCGCTGCAAGCTGTCGGTGATGCGAGTTACACCGATCTTGAGGTCATAGTCGAACTGGTAGGTGTCGCCCTCGTCGGTCCAGTGACGGACCACACGCCATTCCTGGCCTTCAATCAACGCCCAGTCGTAGAAGCAGCGCAGGCCGGTCGACAACTGGTGTTCCACCATGCGCCGCCCGGCATCGTAGGCGAAACGTCGTTGAACCTGGCCGCTGGCGTCGAGCACCTCGGCGAGATTACCCGCCGCGTCGTAGCCGTAGCTGACCAGCACTTCGCGTTGCTGGTCGGGATACAGGCGCTCTATCCGGATCACGCGTTCCTGTTCGTGGATCAGTTCGACTCGCATCAGGTCGAAGCTGTCGCGCAACCCCGCGAGGCGCCCGACGGCGTCGTAGTCGAGGTGGATGCGGTTGTCGTTGCGATCACCGAGCTGGTCCAGGCGCAGCAGCGAGGTGTGACCCGGCGTCGGTTCGAACAAACGGTACAACCCGTCCGCGCTTTCGATCAGTAGCTGGCCGTTGGGGTGCCGACGCACGGCGAGGCCTTCGCCGGCGCTGAACACCGCGCCGCCCAAGGGGATCGGTCCCATGTCGATGGGGCGGCCCTGTTCGTCGGTGTAGACCAGGGTCTCACCGCCTTCAGGATGAGGTCGGATCTCGACGCACACTTCGTAGGCCACGCTCCAGCCGAGGCCAAACAACCCATCGCCGCGCTCGTCGCGGCTGTTGTAGAACCGCTGCCAGTCGATGGGCAGGATCCCCGGCAAGACGAAGTCCATGTCCTCATCGCCACCCAGCACCTTGGCCCCGGTGGCCGCATGCACCGGGTTCGACGAACCCATGGTCGCATTGGCCGCCGCGTTCATGGCACTGCTGACTGCCATCGACGCCGCTGCCCCGGCCAGCATGCAGGGCAGTTTGCTGAAGAACTTGCCCTTGCTGCCCTTGAGCATCAATAACGCGGTCACCGCCAGGCCCACGCCCGGCGTCTTGCCGCTGCGGATCTCGCGCACCACCACCGAACCGCCGCCAATGGTCACGTCAGGGGAAATCAACCCGGACGACACCACTTTCCCCTCGCAGGTACTGCGGTCGGTGCTGCGCACGGCGGGCTGGCCGTTGATGGTGACCTTGTCCGAACCTTCGGCCAGAAACTGCGGCGGCATCGGCGGATGCTTCATGCAGATGATCAGGTCCAACGGTTTGGGCACCGCACCGGGCGCGGGCGTGGCAACGGTGGGCCGCCACATCTGCGGGAAGAAGCTCTCGGCCATGTCCAGGTAGCTGGGCTCGGGCGCTTCCAGCTCGGTGCCGGCCGGTGCGACATGGGACTCGATGGCCCCGGCGGCGCGGGCGGCGGGAATGTTGTTGGTCAGGGTGTCGGTGGAGCCGGTGAGGATGTTGGCCTGCACCGTGGGCGGAAAGAGCGCGTTGCCGATGCCCTCGCAGATATTGCTCAGGCCCTTGTCGGCCCCGGTCTTGCTCATGGCGATGCCGACAACCGCACCGACCACGGCGCCCAGCAGGAAACAGCCGAGGCCGCCGGTGGCGACGGTAATGCCGGTGGCCGCCACCACGGCTGCCGTCGCCAAGGCAGTGATCGCAATGTTGGCCGCCACCTCGAGCACGCCGCCGAGAATGTCGGCCATCATCGAGGTGTGCTCCAGCGCATCGCCCAGGCGCGCGGCCCAGAGTGGGTCAGACATGCGACGCTTCCATTCACCTTCTCCCTGGTGGCTACGGCTTGCTCATCGTGAGGCAATCAAGCGGAGAAGGTTACCATTCCCATTGCGGGATGTCCTTGGAGGCGGCGAAAGTGAGACGGCGGTCATGACCTCGAAAACGGCCTGTCTGGGTGCCTTGATTGTTCCCGTTTATTGCTTGAAGATCTGCCGCCTACTCAGCCGCTCTCCTTGCCTGGAAACGCCCGAATCATGCCGCTCTATCGCCTCCAAGAAGCCGATCTCGACATTCCCGACAGTTGGCAGGACCAGAGCATCAACATCTTCAAGTTACCCGCGGTGGGAACGGCCCGGGAAGCCAGTTTCGTCATCAGTCGCGACCCGGGTCGGGGCGATACGCCGTTCAGCGACTACGTTGCCGCGCAACTGGCGAGCGCCGAGCAGCAGTTGCCCGGATTCAACCTGATCAAGCGCTGGGATTTCGCGCTCCATGGTCACGCCGCGGTGTTGCTCGACTACAGCTGGCAGCGCGAAGGGCGGGAGCTGATGCTGCGCCAGGTGTTCATCGACCGCCAGCCCGTGGGGTTGATCACGACGCTGACGACCACTCCGAACGATCTCGTGCACCACGAGCCGGCGTGGAAGATGGCCATGCACTCCCTCAAGCTGCGCCCACAGACCGCCTGATTACCCTGCGCGAAGACGATAAACCCCATGGATATGCTGGCCGCTGCGCGCCTTGGCGATGAAATTGCCCACGGTTTTGGTGTCGCCGCGATGGTGGCGGGGGCCGTTGCCGGTGCGTTGATCGGTGCGGCGGTGGTCGCGGCCACCGTGGCGACCGGCGGCGTGGCGCTGGCGATCATGGCCGGCTCGATTGCGGCGGGCGGCCTGTCGATGTTCCAGATCATCAAGGGTCTGAACACCCTCTTCAACCTGCCCGAGCCGACCACGGGGGTGTTGATCATGGGCAGCCTCAACGTCCAGATCAATAACCGTAATGCGATGCGCGCGGGCGCGGATGTGTCGTCCACCTGCTCGGGCCTGCCGATGAATCACCCGATCTGGCCCTTCCCGGTGCTGATCGCCGAAGGCAGCGCCACGGTCTACATCAACGGCAGGCCGGCGGCGCGGTTGCAGAGCAAGATGGTCTGCGGCGCGCACATCAAGAGCGGCAGCCCCAATACGTTCATCGGCGGGCCAACGGTGGCCGTCGCGTTTGTCCTCGATCTCGAAGGCTGGCTGCACACCGGGCTGGAAGCCCTGGGCATGGTCGCCATGGGCGCCGCTGCGGTACTGGCGGCGATGGCCGGTGCGGCGGCCTTCGCAGGGTTCGTGGTAATCGGCGGCGCGATGATGGGCGGCATGGCGCTGTTGGGTCAGTTGGGGGACCGCCTCGGCCCGGGTTATCGCGACTTGCTGCAGGGCATCGCCGGCATGGCGCTGCTGGGCCTGGGGCCGAAAATGGCCCGTCTCGGCGCGGCCCCGACACCCCGCGCGGCGGCCTACAAGGCGGGCATGACCGAAGCCGATATCATGGCGATTCCCAAGGGCAGCCGGCCGCCGCCAAGGGATTATCTGGAAGGCCCGTATGTCGATAAGCACCTCAAGACATTCGAGGAGGAGGGCGGCAGTTTCCTGTTCACCTCGGACGATATCGCCAACCCCAAATATGGATCGTTCAACCCGAACAAGTTTGTCATGGCAAAATCCGACCTGAACGCCGTGGTCGCCGAGTACAAGAAAACCGGCGACGTTTCGGTACTGGAGTCGGCCCTGGGTTACGATCCGGGATCGCTGGTCGGCAAGGACATCTACATGATGAACCTGGACAACCCCAAGGTGCTGATGCCCACCGGCAACGAGGGCGGGGTGAATTCGCTGTGGCGCCCGGGCGGCCTGACCCATCCGGGCGGCATGCGCGAAGCGGTGCTGGACAACGTGCCGATCGCCCACGGCAACGACATCAACGCGTTGATGACCACCCGAGACGTAGTGAGAATCCAATGAGCAATCCAAGCGACAACGTGCTGCTGCTGGCGTTGGCCAACAACGATCTGGACAAGTTCCTGGTGGGCGAGCCGTTCTACTTTCTCGAAGCCAAGAGCGATAACGACGAGCCGCAGAACGTGGTGGCCGCGTTCGACCAGTTGATCATGCCGTACTGGCGCCAGACCCACGACGCCAGTTTCCCCATGCGTTTCGTCTCGGCCCTGCTGACCATGCTGGCGACATACCCGGACCGCACACGGGCGATCTACATCGCCCATGACTGGGTCTGGTACTACCGCTTCTGCCAGGACAAACAGCGCAAGCAGCCGCAAGGCCCCTACGGCGACCTGTTTGCCGTGGACATGGGCAGCGTCGCCGTCGCCCTCAAGCGCCTGCTGGAGCGGCACAAGGCCGAGCTGGTGGCCGACACCCGCTGGGCGGGCGCGGCGTGGAACAGCCCGGACGGCATGTGGACGCCGTTGATGCGCTCGGCGGTGATGGTGCGCGACAAGCTGGGCGGCCCGGATTTCGTGCCGGCCAACATCTGACGGGGCTGATTCTTACACTCAAGGAAGGCAGGCGCGATGCAATCTCGTTTTGATCCGCTGGTGCATATCGACTGGAAAACCCCCGGCGGCGATCTCCTTGGGTTGCTCCAGCATTACTACCCCGATATCGACGTGTTTGTCGGCCAGCCATTCGAGGCGTTGCTGGATGAGCTCTCCAACGAAATGCCCGAGATCTGCTTCCAGGCGCTGGCGAACGCCTTGGCCGAACGCGGTTACGACCTGTGGAACCTGGACGCTGGCGGTGATGATTATCGGCCGGTCATTGTCGAGACCGATCAGCGCGAGGCATTTGCCAGGCACTGGCAAGACCAGGAGGACTTTACACCGAGCCTGATCGAGCCCGAGAAGCCCGTTGCCGCTGAGGGAAAAACCGCGCGCAAGCCGGCCAAGTCCAAGCGCAGCAAGCTGAACTGGTTGCAGGACGTGCACGACTATCCCGGCCCCACTTACGTCCATGACTACAACTACCACAACGGCTGGGCCGGTATTACCGAGCAGGACGATGAGCAGTGGCTGTGCTTTCTGATTGACTACAACCAGTGGCCACCTGCAGAGCAGGACATGCTCGAACATCGCACCGATGGGCTCGACGGTGCCGATCTGCAACTCATCGACGCCGATGCCCGGCGCAGCCTGTGGCGGCGTCGGGTCAAAAGCGGCGATTACAGCTCGGACGACCGCTACAGATACGAAACTCGCCAAGGCGCCGACATCAAGGATTTCGGCCCTGCCCAGGTGGAGTGGCCGGGATTTGAACAGCCCTGTGTGGTGGTGGATGGCGAGGTATTCGAGCGTCAACGCCTCTACGAGCCGGCGCCATTGACGCGTATCTGGCGGATCACGGCGCACACCAGCGAAGTCATCTTCGAACACCCGGACGAACTGACGATATTGCCCATCGGCCCCCGCCGCCTGCTGTTCATGCAACACAACGGCCCGTTGTGCTGGATCTGGCATCAGGACCCACCGCACCAAGCCATCGCCGCCAAACCGATGCCGGCGGTGGATGGTTACCACCTCAGGGCCTCAACCGCCTACCTGGGGGGCGATGAGATCCTGCTGTTCAGCGAAGACAAGCGAAAGAACCTCGAAGACCCGCGCTACCACGAGACCGTGCTGCTGGCGTGGCGCTTCAACCTGGTCACGGGCACCGCGACGAAGGCGCTGCTGGACGGCTTTGGCAGCGAAGTGCGCCAGGACACCCGCCTGCTTGTCACAGAGCCCAAGAACCTCATCACGTTGCGCACGTTTCACGGGCATATTCATGTCGCCCGAGGGCATGGCGACTGGTGGGTCTGGAACTACGACACCAATACGTTCGGCTCGTACACCCTGGCCTGGTTCTGGAATCAGCTCAGCAATCAGGTGCTCAAGCTGTCCAGCCAGGATATCCGGCGCATCAAGCCGCACGTGCGCTACCTGCCGGCACAGGATCGCTACCTGGCGTTCGAGGCGGATTTCGTTGCCAGGTTGCCGGTGTTCAGCGCGATGCTCGAGGCCAAGGGCGCTGAGGTGCTGAGTTTCGACTGATGGGGGCGACAGGTTGGGCGTGCACCATGTGCCCTGCCTCCACCTATCCGTGGCGAGGGGATTCATCCCCGCTCGGCTGCGCAGCAGCCGTAGTCAGGCTCATGCGGTCTTCCAGAAGGACCCCAGTGCATGGTTTTTGGGGCTGCTGCGCAGCCCAGCGGGGATAAATCCCCTCGCCACAGGATTGTGTTCTTGAATCCGCATTTTGTGCTGCGATGGATTCACGCTTCGTCCAAATCCTCCTCGTCGATCAACCCTTGGACGAACCGAAGGAAATTCGAGCATACAAGTTTTTCGGATTCGGCCTGATTCTCTTCAGGGCTGAGGTCGCTGTCGAAAGTATCGGTGGTGAAATAACTGATGGCTCCCGAATCAAGGTTCAGACAAAAGAAGTTTCCACCCCAATCGTTCGCGAAAGGCAGCAGGTGGGGAGCAAGCACCTGTTTCTTCAGCATCAGATGGTAGGTGGATAGCACTGTGGAGTCGCTTCCGGCAATGGGTTTGAAGGCAGCCACTTCCAACGGCTCATCGAACTCGCCACTGACCCAATAGGTCCGCTCCGGTACGCCGCCGTTGTACTTGAGGTAATGATCCCTGAAGGGCGCCGGTAGCTTTTTGCCAATGACGGATTCCAGGTGGTCAAGATCCGCAGGAGTAACAGCCGTAATGTCATTCGAGAATGTGTTTTCAATCATTGTTGAGCTTCTATCACGAACAAGCGCCGACTTCCGGCATCGAGAAGCGTTACAGGCCGCTGCACCGGTTACCCGTTTCTCTGGGGGAGACGAGTTCTAACAAGTCCCTCTGCCAGTACCTTGTCTTTCTCACCGCCCCAGGGGTCGTCCAGTAGATACTTGGCTGGTGCCTTGCTGTCTGAGGGCACTAGAGTGATTTTGTAGAAAATCTCGTCTCCTTCGCACACTTCAAAGTACAACGCATAGGCGCGTGCTTCCAGATCAAGCTCGACCTTGAATTTTTCAGCAGCGGATGCAATTTCCACATGGCTGGTATCGGTGACTTGAAACGGCACGACGATGCAGCGTTGGGCGGTGGGTGCGAGCTTGAAACTGTCGTCGAGTTTCAAGTGCACATTTGCGCCGAAGCATCTTCGGGTAGAGGATCAAACACCACATAGTCGCTATGAATGATCGCACCCTGCTCCAGATTGACGTTGCCCCATTGGCTGGAGCTTTCGTCGAAGGCCCGTGATCGGAATTGAATCTGGCTGTGGGAGATCAGTAGATCCACAGTTTGAGTGTTGTTTTTCATACTGTCTTGGTCATATTTTTATTTTTCCCCAGCAAGTAACTTGTTCGCTAACGCCAGATCAAACTGCTTGTTTCCGAAAATTGATTTGGTCGCGAATGCTTTTTTCAGCACCTGAGAATCCAGGCTCAGTTCGTGTTTCTGCGCTGCGAAGAGAATCGTCAGGAACGGGAACGCGTAGTTTTCGGGTTCGGCCAGTACGTCATCGATCAGTGAAGGTGTGCCGAGAATGCAGTTCTCTGCCTTGGTCAGGTAATTCTTTGTAAGCCGTTCGACTATTTTGTTAACCGTGATACTGACTTCATTTGGTGCTGGGGTTCTGATGATGCCGCCCAGCTCATCGCCAAATTCTTTTTTCTCTTCAGATAGCGAACTCCTCGATAGAAAGGACGCGTTCAGCAGACGGCTTTCGTAGGGTGGGGTCTGGTCTTTGCAGAAGGTGAATGCTTCACAGGTGTAAATTTCCATTCCTGCGTAATAGCCATCGGCTTTGTTCAAATGTTGAACGTAGATTTCTCCAAGCTTTTCCTTGGAAGCAAGCAAACCAAGCTTGTTTTTTCCTGCCTTCAGATCCAAGTGAGGTGAGGCAATTTGTTTGAGTGCCGCCAGTAATTGCGCTTCCACAATTTTACGAATTTCGAGGCTCATGGGGTTCACTTGTAGATTAAAAGATTGAAGGTTGCGTTGTGTTGAGCGCCTTTGCCACCCAGCGGTACACCCGGCATGCCTTTGGTATCGACTTTGAACGATCCCTTTGTTCCGGCGGATGGTTTAATTGTCCCCCCTCCCAGGTGCTGTGTGGTGTTGGCCGGCTTAGTCATATCGAAGACATTGGAACCGGTTTGGTTGGGGGTCAATTTCCCGGTGCCGTGTTTCACCTCAAAAACATGCAGCTTTCCGTTTTGGTCTTTGGCTACGAAGTCGGCCCGAATGCGCTTGCCGTTGACCTTCATGGTCACTTCTTCAGAAACGACCTTGAAGCCATTGCGCTTGAGGTCATGAATCGCCTTGGTTCGGCCTTTGTTACCACTGACCGCGCTTTTGCAAGCCCATCCCCACGGGTCTATCCACGTCAGGGGATTTGGCGCGTACTGATAGAGGTTTAATCCCCCCGCCAACCCAATCGGATCCAGTGTAATAAACCGCCCCACATCCGGATCATAAAACCTGAACGTATTGAAATGCAGCCCCGTCTCCCGATCCAGGTACTGTCCTTGGAACCGCAGGTTCTGCTCTTCGATGTAATAGGGTTCGCGTACCTCTTGCAGCATGTTGCCCCAGACCCGATAGGTCGCCTGCCAGACGCTGTGGCCGTCGGCCTCGGTGAGTTGTTCCGGCAGGCCGTTGAGGTCGTTGTGGTAGTAGCGGATCTTTTGCAGTGGGCCAGTGCCGTCGACTCGGGCCAGGGGTTCGTAGCTGTTGTCGTCGTAGAGGTACAGGCTGGTCTGCTGGTGGCGATGTTCCTGCAACAGGCGCAGACCGTCCCAGGTAAAGCGGGTTTCGCCGAGCGGATAACCGTGGGTGTCGTGCTCACTTTTGATGATGCGTCGGCCGAGCGGGTCGTAGGTCATGCGCACGACGTTGCCGTTCTCGTTGCGCACTTCGATCAAGCGACTTTCGGCATCGTAGGCGAAGCGTTGCAGGCCTCGTTTTGCGCTGCGCTTTTCAATCATTCGGCCAAACGCGTCGTAGCGGTAACGCTTGTCCTGATAGGTCAGCAGCTTGTTGTGCACCACCAGCCCGGCGCCCGCTTGCGGGCCATCCAGCAGGTTGGCGGCGGCGTCGTAGGTGAAGGTTTCGCGTTGGCCGTGGAGGCTGTCCTGGCTGGCGATGATGCGGCCGGTAGTGTCGTAGTGCAGCAGTTGGCGGTGTTGCGAGGCCGGTTGCTGGTCGAGTTTGCCGATCAGGTTGTCGGCGGGGTCGTACTCGAAGTGTTTTTGCACCGCCGCCGGCAGGAGCGACGGTTGGCTGGTGTGGCGGCGCTGGCGCGAGCGTAGGCGGCCGCTGCGGTCGTATTCGCTGCGGGTGCTGATCTGCCCTTGGGTGCGCAGCACTTCGCGGTGCAGGCGGTCGCGTTCGAAATCGCTGATGACCTGGCCGTCGAGGTTGATCTGGTGCAGATGCCCGCTGCCGTAGTACAGCCGGTTGAGCCAGCGGCCATCGGGCAGTTGGGTCTGGATCAGGTTGCCGAGTTCGTCGTAGTGGTGTTGCAAACTGCCGGCGGCGCTGTTTTCGGCCAGCAACTGGCCGAGGGCGTCGTAGGCGAAGCTCAGGGACTGGGCGTTGTCCTGGTGGTCGGTGAAGGTGACAGCGGTGAGCTGGTCCAGCGGGTCGTAGGCGTATTCGGTGCGGCCATCGTCGGTGATTTTGGCGATCAGCCGACCCATGGCATCGCGTTCCAGTCGATGGACAATGGAGGGCGTTGGCGTTTCGGGGATAACCGCCAGGCCTGTGTCGTAAGGGGCCGGAACGGCCGTCACCGCCGCGACGTTGTCCAGCCGGTCGTAGGCGTAGCGCTTGGCGCTGCCATCCAGATCCTGTTGTTCGGTCAACCGGTCGCCCGCATCCCAGGCAAACCGATAGCTCTCGCCATTTTCATTGACCAGCGCTTGCAGGCGCCCGTAGCTGTCATACGCAAACTGCACCTGCCGGCCCTGGGCGTCGGTGCGCTGGCGGACCTGGCCGCGACGGTTGTGCTGGTAGAGCGTGGTGTGCCCGGCCGGGTCTGTATAGCCGGTCAACTGGCCGGCGACGTCGCGTTGGTAAAGCTCAGTGCGACCGTCCGGCAACTGGCTGCTGAGCAGTCGACCTTGGGCGTCATAGCTGAACTGGGTGCGCTCGCCGAGGGCATCGGTAATGGTGTGCAGGTAGCCGCGTGGGTCGTAGCTGAACCGTGTCGGATAACCCGAGCAATCGACATGCTCCACCAGTTGCCCGAACGGGTTCCAGCGCAGCTTCTTGCTTTTGCCGGTGGCGTCGATGATCTCGACGACCTGGCCGTGGGTGTCGTAGTGGTAGCGGGTGATGTGGCCCAGCGGGTCGGTTTCGGCGATGCAGTTGCCGCGCTGATCGTAGCGGTATTTCCAGCTATTGCCTGCCGCGTCGGTTTCCATCAGCGGCAAGGCCCAGTGTTCCAGCCAGAGGGTTGAGCCACTGCGACCCAGCGGGTCGGTTTCGCTGATCAGGTTGCCGGCTTCGTCGTAGCTATAGGCGTAGCGCCCGCCCTGTGGGTCGGTGGCGCTGAGCATCTGGCGCTCGTCGTTCCACTCGAACGACCAGGTCTGGCCGAGATTGTCGGTGAACTGGGTGATCTGGTGCTGAGTGTTCCAATGGCGGGTGCTGACTCGCTGCAGGCCATCGCTGATGCGCGTGATGCCGGCAGCGAGGTCATAATCGAACTGGTAGCTGTCGCCCTCGTCGGTCCAATGGCGAACCACCCGCCATTCCCGATCCTCGACCAGGGCCCAGTCATAGAAACAGCGCAGGCCGGTCGGTAACAGGTGCTCCACCATGCGCCGGCCGGCGTCATAGGCGAAGCGTCGTTGCACCTGGCCGCCGGCGTCGCGCACTTCGGCCAAATTGCCCGCCGTGTCGTAGGCGTAGCTGACCAGCACTTCCCGTTGCTGATCGGGGTACAGGCGTTCGATCTGGACGACACGTTCACGCTCGTAAGCCAGCTCGACCTGTGCCAGGTCGAAAGCGTCGCGCAGCCGTACCAGGCGCCCGGCCTCGTCGTAGTCGAGGTGGATGCGGTTGTCGTTGCGGTCGCCCAACTGATTCAGGCGCAGCAAAGCCGCGTTCCCCGGCGCCGGTTCGAACAGACGATACAGACCGTCCTCGCTTTCGATCAGCAATTGCCCGTTGGCATGGCGCCGCACGGCGAGGCCTTCGCCGGGGCTGAACATCGCGCCACCCAGGGGGATCGAGCCCATGTCGATGGGACGGCCCTGTTCGTCGGTGTAGACCAGGGTTTCACCACCCTCGGGATGGGGCCGGATCTCGACGCACACTTCGTAGGCCACGCTCCAGCCGACGCCGAGCAGCCCTTCGCCGCGTTCGTCACGGCTGTTGTAGAAGCGCTGCCAGTCGATGGGCAGGATCCCCGGCAAGACGAAGTCCATGTCCTCATCGCCACCCAGCACCTTGGCGCCGGTGGCGGCGTGCACCGGATTGGATGAGCCCATGGCCGCATTGGCTGCAGCGCCCATCGCACTGCTGACCGCCATCGAAGCGGCGCCGCCAATCAACATGCACGGCAGCTTGCTGAAGAACTTGCCCTTGCTTCCCTTAAGCATCAGCAACGCAGTCACCGCCAGCCCCACGCCCGGCGTCTTGCCGCTGCGAATCTCGCGCACCACCACGGTGCCGCCGCCAATGGTCACATCGGGTGAAATCAACCCGGACGACACTACCTTCGCTTCGCAGGTACTGCGGTCACCGCTGCGCACGGCGGGCTGGCCGTTGATGGTGACCTTGTCCGAGCCTTCGGCCAGGAACTGCGGCGGCATCGGCGGATGTTTCAGGCAGGTGATCATGTCCAGCGGCTTGGGTACGGCGCCGGGGGCCGGTGTGGCGACGGTGGGGCGCCACATCTGCGAGAAGAAGCTCTCGGCCATGTCCAGGTAGCTGGGCTCGGGCGCTTCCAGTTCGGTGCCAGCGGGTGCGACGTGGGACTCGATGGCTCCGGCAGCACGGGCGGCCGGGATGTTATTGGTCAGGGTGTCGGTGGAACCGGTAAGAATGTTCGCCTGCACCGTGGGCGGAAAGAGGGCGTTGCCGATGCCCTCGCACATATTGCTCAGGCCCTTGTCGGCCCCGGTCTTGCTCATGGCGATGCCGACAACCGCACCGACCACCGCCCCCAGGAGGAAACAGCCCAGGCCGCCGGTGGCGACGGTGATGCCCGTGGCCGCCACCACGGCAGCGGTGGCGACGGCCGTGATCGCAATGTTGGCCGCCACCTCCAGCACGCCGCCGAGGATGTCGGCCATCATCGAGGTGTGATCCAGTGCGTCGCCCAGGCGCGCGGCCCAGAGCGCGTCAGACATGCCGGTCGCTCATCAGGCCGGAACGTCGAACAGCAAGGAGTTCTTGATCGTTGCCCAATGCGCGGCTTCGGCATCGCCGAGTTTTTCCGCCTTGACGTAACTCAAGGCAAACATCTTGCGCGTGCCGGGCAACACCAGCGCCAACTGGTACTGGAAGACCTTTTCATTGCCCTTGCTGAACTGGCTGCGCAGCTCGATGCCTTCGACTTCCTGGTTGGCGCCCAGGCGCACCGTGGCGCCCGGTTGGCAGCGCAGGTCCTGTACCTGTTTTTCCAGGCGCTTGAGCTGGTCGTCGAGGTTGCTTTGCAGGGTTTCGCCCTCGGCCAGCAAGCTGCGGCTGACGATCAAGGATGTGCCCAGTTCGGGGAACTTGAGGATGTTGATCGTCGCATCCAGCAACTCGCCGGGCGGCAATTGGAACTGGAATTCATTGATACGGTAAGTCATGGCGCCTGAATCTCTGGATTAACCCTTGGGGAACGCGGCTTTGACGTTGGCGTCGATGCTGGCCTTGACGCCCTGGCCATCCGGGGTAGCGCCGGGACCGCCGCCATTGTTCAGGTGCAAAACGCCGCCGGTGTTGAACTCGGCATCGCCCTTGGCATAGAAGCTGATCTGCACGCCGGTCAGGTTGATCTGGCCGCTGGCGTTGAGCTCCAGGATGCTTTCACCGCACACCAGCCGCAGGTTTTCGCCCACTTCGATGACGTAGCTCTGGCTGATACTGTCGGTCTTGCGCAGGCCCACCGAGAGGATGTCTTCCTGTTTGACGATGCGCAGGCGGTTGTTGCCGATGGTCACCGTCTCGTCATGGCCGATGCTCTTGTTGCGGTCGTGGCCCACCGAATGGCTTTCGTCCACCTCGACCACGATGTCCTGGTTGCGCTCGGCATGGATGTACAACTGTTCGGCGCCTTTCTTGTCTTCCATGCGGATTTCGTTGAAATTCGCCGGCGTGCCGCCCTTGCTCGAACGGCTCTTCATGCCGCTCTGGGTGGCGTTGTCGGGCAGGTCGTAAGGCACGGTCTGCTCGGCGTTATAGACGCGTCCGGTGATGATCGGTCGGTCCGGGTCGCCTTCGAGGAAGCTGACGATCACTTCCTGGCCGATGCGCGGGATCTGCATCGAGCCCCAGTTCTTTCCGGCCCAGGATTGCGACACGCGGATCCAGCACGAGCTGTTTTCGTTGGACTGGTCGTGACGGTCCCAATAGAAGTGCACCTTCACCCGGCCGAACTGGTCGGTCCAGATTTCCTCGCCCTTGGGGCCGACCACCAGGGCGGTCTGCGGACCTTTGACAATGGGCCGGTGGGTGTGGGGCAGCGGACGATAGCTTTGCTGGGCGACGATGCAGGTCAGGCTGCTTTCGAACTGTGCCGACGGTGCGCCGCCGCTGGTTTCGCCACTTTCCTGGGACAGGTAGTAGCGGGCGCCGACGATCAGGTATTCGCGGTTCTGGTCCTGGCGGGTGAAGCCGGTGAGGCTGAACAGATGGCCCGAGCCCAGGCCCCGTGCGTTACCGGCCAGCTCGACCTGTTCGTGCAGGGTCTGCAAGGCTTCGATGCGGGTGCGGGCGTAGTGTTCGCCGTCTGCGCTCTGCACATAGGTGCCGGGATAGTCGTACAGCGGATAGTCGCCGGCGGTGTGCGGACGGGGCATGGCCGAGCGCACGTCGATGCGCGCGCTGGGGCGCTGGAAGTCATAGTCGTTGAGCTCCAGGGAGCCGGGCTGGACTTCCTGGGCCAGGTGCCAGTCGTGAATGTGGTCACGCTCGCGTTGCTGCTCGTTCTTCGGGTAGTAGGGCACCGACGCGTAGCCGGGCGCGCTGGTGTGCGCACCGTAGGCATCGGCCAGCACCAGCACGTGACGGCCCTGTTCGTGGCGGAAGAAGTAGTAGATCCCTTCCTGTTCCATCAGGCGGCTGACGAAGTCGAAGCTGGTCTCGCGATACTGCACGCAGTATTCCCACTCGCGGTAGGGTCGGCTCAGGGCGTCTTCGAAGTCGGAAAACCCCAGGTCGCGGAACACCTGCTTGATGATCTGCGGGATGGTCAGGTTCTGGAAAATCCGGCAATCGGAAGTACGCGTCAGCAGCCACAGCCAGGGCCGCAGCGTGGCCTGGTAACTGGCGAACTGGCCCTGGTCGACGTTCTGGCTGAAGCGGGCCACGATGCCGTGGAAATGCCGCTCGCCACCGCCGTCCAGCTGCATGCTCACGCACATGGGCTTGCCGAGCACCTGGTTGAGGTCGATGGCGTTGTCCAGCGAGTGCAGCTGCAACTCATAGTTGAACAGCCTTCCCAGCTCTTCGCCGCCGCCCATGTCCTTGAGCAACAGCACCTCGGGCCCCAGGGGGCTGGTGATTTTGGCCAGGCGTGTGGCTTGGTTGAGTAACATCGAGTATCCCGTGCAAGTTGTAGGAGCTGAAGGAACCGGACCCACTGTGGGAGCGAGCCTGCTCGCGATTGCGGTGTGTCATTCAACCTCGATGTTGAATGTAATTCCGCTATCGCGAGCAGGCTCGCTCCCACAGGGTTCTTTGTGTTCCTGTCAGGTCAGGCCGCGTCGCTGAAATCGTATTGCAATTCGTTATCCACCGCGCTGATCCGCACCCCGGCCAGGGCCTTGCCTTCGAGCATGCGGGTCAGGAACTCGCGACTCATGTCCGGCAACAGGCTGTTGGTCAGGATGGTGTCGATCATGCGGCCGCCGCTTTCGGTCTCGGTGCAGCGCGAGACGATCAGGTCGATCACCGCGTCGTCATAGTCGAACGCCACTTTGTGGGTGTTCTCCACGCGCTTCTTGATGCGGTTGAGTTGCAGACGGGTGATGGCCTTGAGCATCACGTCGCTGAGCGGGTAGTACGGAATCGTCACCAGGCGCCCGAGCAGGGCCGGCGGGAAGATCTCCAGCAGCGGCTGGCGCAGGGCCTTGGCGATTTCTTCCGGCTCGGGCACATCCTGCGGGTTTTTGCACACCTCGGCGATCAGCTCGGTACCGGCGTTGGTGGTCAGCAGGATCAGGGTGTTCTTGAAGTCGATCACCCGGCCTTCGCCATCTTCCATCACGCCTTTGTCGAACACCTGGAAGAAGATTTCATGCACGTCCGGGTGGGCTTTTTCCACCTCGTCCAGCAACACCACGCTGTACGGTTTGCGCCGCACGGCTTCGGTCAGCACGCCGCCTTCGCCGTAGCCGATGTAGCCCGGTGGCGCGCCCTTGAGGGTGGACACGGTGTGGGCTTCCTGGAACTCGCTCATGTTGATGGTGATGACGTTCTGTTCACCGCCATACATGGCTTCGGCCAGGGCCAGGGCGGTTTCGGTCTTGCCCACGCCGGAGGTGCCGGCGAGCATGAACACGCCGATGGGCTTGCTCGGGTTGTCGAGGCCGGCGCGGGAGGTCTGGATGCGCTTGGCGATCATCTGCAAGGCATGGTCCTGGCCGATGATGCGTTTCTTCAGGTGCTGGTCGAGGTTGAGCACGGTTTCCAGTTCGTTGCGAGCCATGCGGCCCACCGGGATACCGGTCCAGTCGGCGACCACCGAGGCCACGGCCTGGTAATCCACGGTCGGCAGGATCAACGGGGTTTCGCCTTGCAGGGCGCTGAGGCGCTGTTGCAGGTCCACCAGTTGCTCGCGCAGGGCGTGGCTTTCGTTGTCGCAAGCGTCGCTGGCGTCGTCGCTGTCCACTACGCCGACGCGTTCGCGCAGGGTGGCGCGGGTGGCGAGCAGTTCGTCCACCAGGGTTTTCTCTTCGGCCCAGCGGCTTTCCAGCTCGGCGAGGCGTTCGCGCTCGGTGCTCAGCAGGGTTTCGCTCTGGGTCTGGCGCGTGCCGATGCTCACGCCGATAGCGTGTTCACGGGCGATGATCTGCAGCTCGGTTTCCAGGGCTTCGATGCGCCGGCGGCTGTCGTCCACTTCGGCCGGCACTGCGTGTAGGCTGATGGCGACGCGGGCGCAGGCGGTGTCCAGCAGGCTCACGGATTTGTCCGGCAACTGACGCGCCGGGATGTAGCGGTGGGACAGCTTGACCGAGGCCTCCAGGGCTTCGTCGAGGATCTGCACCTGATGGTGCTGTTCCATGGTCGAGGCCACGCCGCGCATCATCAGCAGGGCCTTGTCTTCCGACGGCTCGGCCACTTGCACCACCTGGAAACGCCGGGTCAGGGCCGGGTCTTTCTCGATGTGCTTCTTGTACTCGGCCCAGGTCGTGGCGGCCACGGTGCGCAGGGTGCCGCGGGCCAGGGCCGGCTTGAGCAGGTTGGCTGCGTCACCGGTCCCGGCGGCGCCACCGGCACCCACCAGTGTGTGGGCTTCGTCGATGAACAGGATGATCGGCTTCGGCGAGGCCTGGACGTCTTCGATGACCTGGCGCAGGCGCTGTTCGAACTCGCCTTTCATGCTCGCGCCGGCCTGCAACAGGCCGACGTCGAGGCTGCGCAGTTCCACGTCCTTGAGGGACGGCGGCACGTCACCGGCGACGATGCGCAGGGCAAAGCCCTCGACCACGGCGGTCTTGCCCACGCCGGCTTCACCGGTGAGGATCGGGTTGTTCTGTCGGCGGCGCATGAGGATGTCCACCAGTTGGCGGATCTCTTCGTCACGGCCGACGATCGGGTCGAGTTTGCCGCTGCGGGCCTGCTCGGTGAGGTCGACGGTAAAGCGCTTGAGGGCTTCCTGCTTGCCCATGGCGCTGGGGGCCATGGCGCCGCTGGCTTCGCCCGGCACGCTGCCGGCGTTGAAGCCGTCGCTGGCGGTCAGGGCGTTTTCCGGGGAGTCGCCGACGTATTCGTCAAAGCGTTCGCTCAAGGCTTCGGCCTTGACCTTGTCGAACTCCGACGACAGCCCCAGCAACGCGTGGCGCAGGCTTGGGGTCTTGAGGATGCCCAGTACCAGGTAACCGGTGCGCACCTGGCTTTCGCCGAACATCAGGCTGCCGTAGACCCAGCCGCGTTCCACGGCTTCTTCGACGTGGGAGGACAGGTCGGTGATCGAGGTCGAACCCCGCGGCAGGCGGTCCAACGCGTCGGTCAGGTCTCGGGCCAGGCGTGCCGGCTCGACGTTGAACTGGCGGATGATGCGGTGCAGGTCCGAGTCCTGCAGTTGCAGCAACTGGTGAAACCAGTGGGCCAGCTCCACATAAGGGTTGCCGCGCAATTTGCAGAACACAGTGGCGGCTTCGATGGCTTTGTAGGCCACGCTGTTGAGTTTGCCGAACAACGCGGCGCGACTGATTTCACCCATGCTCATGGCTCCTTGAGGTCTGTGAGGTGTTGGCCTGTTCGGCGTAATGCCGGGCCAGTATTAGATCGTTGGCATCTTTTTCGGGCTGTCCCAGCCAGGTGTTGAACCCCAGGCGGAAACGGCCGTTGAGTTGGAGCGCCGGGACTTCGGGCTGCTCCAGGACCAGGTTCAGGTCCCAGTCCAGTTCATGGCCCAGGTACTCGGCGACCCAGGCCACCAATTCGTTGAACGGCTCACCACCGGGCAGCATGCCCATGTAGTCGACGAGCTTGAGCGGCCCGAGGCGAATGCGGAATTTGTGCTGGCGGTCCCACACGTAGCGGCCCAGGCAGAAGTCCACGCCCAGTTGATAGGCGCTGACGCCGACGCGGCTGCGTTCGGGCAACTCCAGCCATTGGCCGACGTATTCTTCGATCTCCACCGGCAGGCCGAAGTACTCGCCGAGGATGGCTTTCAAACCGTCCGGGTAGCGGGTTTGCGCTGCCAGGTGACCGCTGTAATGCAGCTTCGCCGTGTCGGGGATCAGCCCCTGTTCGAGCAGGCTTGGCATGCCCCGGCCGCTGAACGCCGCCAGGCGCGCCGACCAGTAGTCGTCGTCCGGACGGTCATGGCTGACCGTTGGCCGCGCTTCGGCCCAGGCCCGGTAGAACAGGCTGAGCAGGCGATGGTGGAACACATCGAGAAAGCGCTTGCTGGTGCTGTCGGCGTTGTTGCGCTGGCGCTCGCGCACGTATTCGGTCATGTGCAACGGCATCGGACCGTTGGGGCCGCCGAGGCCGAAGAAGAACTGCTCCAGCCGCGCCGGTGCGCCGTCGACGCCCGGTTGCACCGAGGCGAGGGTGGCCGGGGCGAAAGTGCAGTCGGCCTGTTGCCCGAGGCGCAGCGGGTCATCGGCCAGGCGCAACGAATGGCCCAGGCGCGGCAGTCCGGGGCTTTCGCACTCGATACGCCGCAACGCCTGGAAGAAGTCGTATTCCCAGGGTTCCTGGTGCATCGCGTCCAGGGTACTCACAGGGTCGGACGACGTCCGGGCTTGGCTTTCCATCGCATGATCTCGCCGCGTTCGGTGGTACGAATCACCGTCTCGGTAAAACTGTTGATCGACACGTAGCGTGCCAGGAAGCGCTCGAACACCGCGCCGAGCAGAAACACCCCGGTGCCGCGAAACGCGTTTTCATCGAATTCCAGGGTGATCTCCAGGCCGCGACCGAACACGATCGGGCCGGGCATCGGCAGGCGCCGGGTGCAGGCCTTGCTGCTGACGTCCCGCAGGCCTTCGATCTGCAATTGCAACGCCGCGTCGTTGCTGTCGCCATACAGGCGCAGCAGTTCGCGCAGGGCGGCGGCGCCCTGGCCTTGTTCGCTGAGGGACAAGTAGTTCAGCGAGAGTTGGCTGATCAGCCGCCAGGCCTTGGCGTCGTGGGCATGGCTGGCCCGTGGGCGACTCGGCCCGGCGACGCAGCGCACGGCGCCCACCGGCGCACTGTCGGCCAGGGTGAAGTCGGTCTTGCCGTTGCCCACGCTCATGAACAGCGGCAGGTCGCGGTTGGTGCACAGCGCGGTCACGCCTAATTGACGCAGATCGTGGCGGTAGGGCGCCTGGTGACTGTCCACCAGGCTGACAAAGGTTTCGCTGCCGATGTAGGTCGAGCGCGGGCCGTTGCGCCGCTGATCGCTGGACAACACCCGCGGTTCACGGCGCACCGTGTAATAGGCCTGGTCACGGCCATAGCGGGACGGGTCGCGCACGGCATAGAACGGCAGGAACGGCTGCTCCGGCCCGGTGCCGTGGCCGGTGAGACCGGTCAGCGAATGCACTTCGAAATCCATCGGTCGGGTGCGGTCAGCGATCAGGTGGTGCTCGTTGACCCGGTCCGACAGGTGGATGCGGTCCAGGCGCTTGGGAAACAGGTTAATGGCCGGGGTGCAGAACGGCAGGAACTGCGCAGCGCCGACGCTGCCTTCCAGGCTCGGGTCGTGGCGGTCGAACAGCACGATCAACTCCAGCTCCTGGCCGTCGCAGCGCTTGACTGCCCGGCTCAGTTGGGTGAAGTCGACGAACAGAAAGCGCTGGGGCAGGGCGAAGTATTCCTGCAACAGGCGATAGCCCTGGAACGCCCGCGGCACCACTGGCAGCGCAGCGTCGACATCATCGAAGCCGCGGGAGCGCAATGCATCCTGGGGCAGCCGCTCCACCCAATTGCCGCCGGGCTGGCGGGCGAACACCGCGCAGGCGCTGCCCAGCAGTTGTTCGTAGAGGCGGAACGGTTGCTCGTCCGCGCCGCTGAGGTACAGCGGCAGGTTGTCCAGGGCCAGGCTGTTGAACGGCAATTCGGCGCCGGTGCGCAGGGTCAGGCGCAGGCCGGCCTTGGCTTTCGGCTCACTGGCCGCCAAGCGCCCGAGCACCGTGGACGGGTTGCCGAAGTACTCGGCCTGGCTGACCTGCAATGGCCACAACGTCACCGAGTGGGCGGTGCGGTACTCGCAGCAGGTCTGGGTTTCACGACCGAGGGCGGCGCGCAGGACACTGTCACGGGGCAGCTCGAAGCCGCTGCTCAATGAACCTTCGTCGGGATCAGCCTGCATCTGCACCACGGTCATCGACGGCGTCGGCGCCAGGTAATGGGGGTAGGCGATTTCCAGCAGGTTGTGGGTGAAGGTCGGGTACTCGGCGTCGAGCTTGAGTTGAACCCGCGCCGTCAGGTAGGCGAAACCTTCCAGCAGCCGTTCGACATAAGGGTCGGCGCAGTCCATGCCGGACAACGTCAGCCGACTGGCGATCTTGGGGTATTCCTTGGCGAACTCCGCCGCGCTTTCGCGCACGTGGTGCAGTTCCTGGTTGTACAGCTCCAGCAGGCGCGGGTTCATGAGCGTCTCCGCTGATCGGCGTTGACCACCCGCACATGGCCGGTTTCCAGGTCCAGGTCGGTTTGCAGCATCAGGCGCAGCGGCACCGGCTGGGCCCAGAGGTCGCCTTCGATCTCGAAACTCAAGGCGTTGTGGTTCATCTCGGCTGTCGCCCGGGCGCGCACGCGCAGGGTATGGCGCAGGATGCGCGGCTCGAAGGTGGCGATGGCTTGCTGGATCAGGGCTTCCAGCGCCGAAAGATCGACGTTCGACGCGCTGTTGCCGGCCAGCGCCGGCAGCCCGAAGTTCACCACCGAGGTGCCCGCCGGGGTATGCAGCGTGGCATCGGCGTCGAGCAACGAAGTGGTATTGAGCAACCACGCCAGGTCACGCAGCACCGAGGCTTTCAGCTGGGTGAGCGACAGCACGCGCTTGTCGGCGCTTTCCTTGGGATTGGTCGGATCGTCGTCGGTCAACCGGTCCAATAGGGAGGGTTGGAGGCGATCGCGGGTGGCGATTTCGGTTACCACGTAAAAAGGGCCACGAAGTTTTTCTGGTCGACGGCACCTTGAGTGCAACGGCCGCCTTCGGCGAGCATCGAGGCTTCCAGGCGACCGGCTATCAGCCTGACGGCCTGGTACTGGGAGCGGCACTCCTGACTGGGTGCAGGTTCGGCCTCAAAGTGCTGGACGATGATGATTTTTGCGTTATTGAAACTCTCGACCCGTGGCTTGTCCTGGCGATCGACGCTCAGGTGGCAGGGCCATGTCATGTCCAGGGTCAGGACGCTTTGATCCGGTTTGCGTAGGGCGCAACGTTGGTTGTGGTTTTCCAGGGTCAGGATCTGGCCGCCAAGGTCGACCTGGTTGTTGCTCGCCCGGTTCGCATCGGCAGGCACCGTTTCGGCACAGGCGTGCAGGCTTACGATCATGCAACTGGCCAGAAGCGACTGTAGCGTTGGCTTGATCATGACAGTTCCCAGAACCAGACTTGTTTTGAGCGATGGGCCTGGTCGGCGAAGTCGCCCGTGACCCTGCCGCGATTCCACAGATCGATGTGGTCGCCGGTGCGTGCTTCCAGGGATTGCCCATGCCGTGCAAAGCAGTCCTTGAAGAAGATGATCCCGGTCTTCTGAATGAGCTTGCGCCGATCTTCGGCACTTCCCGAGAGAATCAGCGGACGCCCTAGATGATGTCGCCAGAGCCAGTTGGCCAACGACTCCGCCCCCCGTGCGTGTTCGTGCGCGCATTTGGGTTCGGTATAGGTCGACTTGTTGACCTTGATGGTTTTTTCCGCGTTGAGCGTGACACTCATGCGGATAGCGCATTGATTGTCCCAAGGGCCGTCGCAGGGCGTTGGCGTATTGGGATAGCTGTTCCACAAATTGATAAACGAAGGCTTGGCCATGACTCAGACACCGCGCGGTAAAGGATTGGATGAGAGCAAGCACCAAACACCCCCGGCGCGTGGCACCGGGGGCGTGTTCGATTACACCTTGACGTTCTGACGCACGTTCCAGCCGAACTTGACCGGACCGCCTTCCTTGGTGCCGTCGGCTTTCTGCGGCTGGTAGTCCACCAGCACCTTGGCGAAGTTCAGGGTGACGTTTTCGGTCAGGCGATCATCGCTGCCCGAGCCGCCAGTGCTCAGGGAGGTGATCAGCACTTCTTCCAGGTTGATGATCATGTACTCGACCTGGCTTTCACCGCCGGCCTTGCGCACGGTCAACTTGACCTTGTCGATGTGCTTGCCGCTGGCGCAGTGCATCATCAGGTTCGGCGAAGCCTTGTCGACGTACTTGGTCAGCGACAGGTCCTGGATGTTCACCTTGCCGGCGCCACCACCGCTGCCGGTGTGCATGTTGCCGGACTGGGACATGCCCCAGCTCCAGTTCAGGACGTCGATCTCGTCCTTGTGGGCCTTGTCCATGGACTCGCCCTTGATGTCGCCGATCTTGATGAAAATATCAACAGCCATGTTTTCTCCCTGTGTGGTTTCTAACCACGTTGTGTTGTGTCGATCGTTCCCACGCTCTGCGTGGCAACGCATCTTGGGACGCTCTGCGTTCCAGGGACGCGGAGCGTCCCGGGCGGCATTCCCACGCCGAGCGTGGGAACGATCACATCAAGGGGTCGGATTACGCGCCCTTTGCCGAAGGCAGTTTCGAAACCAGGCGCAGCGACACGGTCAGTCCTTCGAGCTGGTAGTGCGGGCGCAGGAAGAACTTGGAGTTGTAGTACCCCGGGTTGCCTTCGACTTCTTCGACGATCACTTCGGCCGCTGCCAGTGGGTGCTGGGCCTTGGTGGTTTCGGTGGAGTGCGCCGGGTCGCCGTCGACGTAGTTGAGGATCCAGTCCTGCAACCAGCGCTGCATCTCGTCCTTCTCTTTGAAGGAACCGATCTTGTCGCGCACGATGCACTTCAGGTAATGGGCGAACCGGCAGGTGGCGAACAGGTACGGCAGGCGTGCGGCCAGGTTGGCGTTGGCGGTGGCGTCCGGGTCGTCGTATTCGGCCGGTTTCTGCAACGACTGGGCGCCGATGAACGCGGCGAAGTCGGTGTTTTTCTTGTGCAGCAGCGGCATGAAACCGTTTTTCGCCAGTTCCGCTTCACGGCGGTCCGAAATGGCGATCTCGGTCGGGCACTTCATGTCCACGCCACCGTCATCGGTCGGGAACGTGTGGGCCGGCAGGTTTTCCACTTCACCGCCGGACTCCACGCCGCGGATGCGCGAGCACCAGCCGAAGTGTTTGAACGAACGGTTGATGTTTACTGCCATCGCGTAGGCGGCGTTGGCCCAGGTGTATTTCGAGCTGTCGGCGCCGTCGGTGTTTTCTTCGAAGGCGAAGGCTTCCACCGGGTCGGTCTTGGCGCCGTATGGCAGGCGCGCCAGGAAGCGTGGCATGGTCAGGCCGATGTAGCGCGAGTCTTCCGATTCACGCAGCGAGCGCCAGCCGGCGTATTCCGGCGTGGTGAAGATCTTGGTCAGGTCGCGCGGGTTCGACAGTTCCTGCCACGAGCCCATGCCCATCACGGTCGGCGAGGCGGCGGAAATGAACGGGGCGTGCATCGCCGCGCAGACTTTCGACAGTTCGCCCAGCAGCTCCACGTCCGGTGGCGACTGGTCGAAGTAGTAGTCGCCTACCAGGCAGCCATAAGGCTCGCCGCCGAACTGGCCGTATTCTTCTTCGTACATCTTCTTGAAGAGCGGGCTCTGGTCCCACGCGGTGCCCTTGAATTTCTTCAGGGTCTTGTGCAGGTCGGGCTTGGAGATATTGAGCACGCGGATCTTGAGCTGCTCATCGGTCTCGGTGTTGTTGACCAGGTAGTGCAGGCCACGCCAGGCGCTTTCCAGCTGCTGGAAGTCCGGGTGGTGGATGACCTGGTTGACCTGGGCGGTGAGTTTGGCGTCGATGGCGGCGATGATCGACTCGATCGACTTGATGGCGTCGTTGGACACCAGGTCGGTCTGCGCCAGGGCCTGTTCGGCCAGCGTGCGCACGGCGGTCTCGACCGCTTCGCGGGCGCGCTCGGTCTTGGGCTTGAATTCTTGCAGCAGCAGGGACGCGAATTCGCTGGTTTCTTCGGTCGCGCCGAGGTTCTGTGCGCCTTCGCGGGCGGTATTGTCGGTCATGATCATTGATCCTGTGCTGGCTTCGGCGCGCTCGCCAGGGCCTGCAACAGCGCTGGGTCCTTGATCGCCTTCATGATGATTTCTTCGGCGCCGGTCTTGCCGTCCATGTAGGTCAGCAGGTTGGCCAGTTGGGTGCGTGCTTCGAGCAACTTGTTCAGCGAGTCGACCTTGCGGGCCACGGCGGCCGGGCTGAAGTCGTCCATGCTTTCGAATGTCAGGTCCAGGCTCAGGTTGCCTTCGCCGGTCAGTTCGTTGGGCACATGGAACGCTACGCGTGGTTGCATGGCCTTGAGGCGCGAGTCGAAATTGTCGACGTCGATCTCAAGGAACTTGCGGTCGGCCACGGGTGCCAGAGGCTCGGCAGGCTTGCCGGCGAGGTCGGCCATTACGCCCATGACGAAGGGCAACTGGACCTTCTTCTCGGCGCCGTAGAGCTCGACGTCGTACTCGATCTGCACTCGAGGCGCGCGGTTGCGCGCGATGAATTTCTGAGAACTTTGCTTCGCCACGTTGCTGCTCCTGGTCGCTTGAGCGACGGTGTTGGCGTCATCCGGTGGGGCCGGTGACGTGACTGCGTGATCCGCTTGCTGTTATTCGCTGTCCGGGCCGCGCAGGTTTTCAAATTGACTCATGCCGTCGGGAATCAGGTTGCGCACGATGGCCGCGAAGTCGGCGTGCACCAGATTCTTCGCCCGATTCAGCAGCACCGGCAGGGGGCTGGAGGGCTCGTGACGGGTGTAGTAGGCAAGAATCCGGTCCAGGCTGCGCAGCACATCGTCGCGGTTGTTGATTTCACCGCTGACGGTGCTCGTGCCGGTGTTGCGCGGTGCGCTCGGCGCGCTGGTGTATTCAGCCGGCGCGGCGCTGTCGTCGGCGGCAGTCTCGGTCAGGCTGCTGTCGCCGCTCTGCGGGGCGAATTGACCGAGGATCTGCAAGGCCATCTTCAGGGGCTGCTTCAGCGGACCGAGGTCCACGCCCTGGGCGGAACCGACCTGATCGCTGACCTGCTGTTCGATGGCTTCGGCGGCGGCGCGGGCTTCCAGCAGCGCCGCACGGGTGATTTCCAACTGCTCGGGATCGCTGTCGAGCAACGCGCCGGCAAGCTGTTCGGCACCGAGGCTTTCGTCGGCGAAGCTTTGCAGGCCGCTGGCGTTGGCGGCGGCGCGCAGGCTGACGGCGCCGAAAGTGCGCGACCGGGCCAGGATGCTTTCGCGCAGCAGACGGATGGTGACATCGGACGTCAGGCCGGCGAGGGCATTGATGCGCACGGTGGGATCGTTGTCGTCATCGGCATCCAGGCGCGGGTGCAGGTCGGCCCAGTATTGCTTGAGCAATTCGCTGATCAGCGTCAGGACGCGGGCCAGGCCTGGAAGGCCTTCGAGGGCCAGGGAGCTTTGCAACAGGAAATGGGTGATGCGCAGGTCTTTGCTGCGTTGCAGCAGGTCCAGGCTCTGTTGCTGGATGCTGCGCCACTCGGGAGGCTCGGCGGGCAATATCGAGTCGCCCATGCTGCGCTCGGGTTGGCCTCGGGAATCACGCTCCAGGCGCAGGAAATCCGCGTCATATTCCAGGTCTTCGCCACAAGGCGAGTTCGCGGAAACGGCGGCGAGCAACAAAGGCACATCCACTTGGATCGATCTCCCTATCGCCCGCTGAACAATGAGTCGGGCAGTTCACACGCAAGTTCCGGGTGGAACTTCGCATGTCCCTTGACGGTAATGGCCCATTAGATGCTTGATGATCTTAAAGTGCCATCATTGATATTCAAGAAGTTGTGCATTTTTGGTGTAGTACTTATCGCTTGTCAAGGTAAGCTATTTCCACTCTGTTACAGTTGTGAGGCGCTTAACAACCCGCGCGACTGGCAGGTCTGGGAAGGTACTGAGAGCGGTTTTTTGTCATGCAGGCCGGTTAATATCAGCCATCATGCTGGCAAAAAGCCGTTTCGCGGTTGTTTGCAGGGTTTTCCGGTGAGTCCCAAGGCGAATTTCCCCCTCGGCTCACCCGCACGCGCAGACGTGCGAAAGTATTCAGCAAGGAGGCGAAATGCCACTGTGTTTGACTATCACTAGTTATCACAAGATTACTCCCGGTCAGTGTTCTGAAAAGTCCATGGACCAGGGAGTGATGGCAATTGGCCGTAATTCCGATAATGACTGGGTATTACCGGATCCTGAACGCTTGGTGTCCGGTAAACATTGCGTTATTCAATACAAAGACGGCCGGTATTATTTAACCGATAACAGCACCAATGGCGTGGAATTGGTCAAGACCGGTATTCGTCTGCGCAAAGGCAACAGTGAACCCCTGCAGGATGGCGAAATCATCCGCATCGGCGATTATGAAATCCAGGCCCGCGTCGACTTCAACCTGCCGGTCACCGACAGCAACCCCTTTGCCGAATCCTCCAGCAGCTTCGAGGCCCTGATGGGGCGCCAGGGCGCTGCGGTGAATACCCCCGCGCCGATCGCCATGGTTCCGCCGGCGCAGTTCCAGGGCGTGTCCGCCATGGACACCATGCCCGACCTGTTCGATTTCCTCGCGCCGTCCAGCGTGCCGCCGGCCACCCAACCGGATCATGTGCCGGCCCAACAGCATGATTTCCGTCCGCCGACGCCGATTCCCCGTCCCAGCCCGCCGCCCGTGGTCGAACCTGTAGCGATGAGTTCGGCCTCGGTGATTCCTGAGGATTGGGACCTGTTCAGCGACAAGCCGGCGCCCGTGACCGTGGCCCCGGTAGCCGTCGCCGCGCCGCCGGTTGCACAACTGCCGGTGGTCGAACCGGTTTCGATCGCCGTGCCGCAAGTACCCGAGCCGCCGATCCCGCTGCCTGACATTTTCGCCCCTGAGACGAGTGTCGCCGAGTTCAACCTGGCGGATATCCGCATACCGAGCGAACCTGCGCCGCTGCCCGAGCCGCCGCTGGCCCGTGTCGAGCCGCCAGTTGCGCCAGTCATGCCAGCCACGCCGGCCGTTCCGGTCGACGCCGCCCAACCCGACCTGCTGCAAGCCTTCCTGCGCGGCGCCGGCCTGGAGCAGTTGCGCTTGGACAAGGCCCAGGCCGAGGCGCAGATGGAAAGCATCGGGCGCAGCTATCGGTTGATGGTCGAAGGCCTGATCGACGTCTTGCGCGCCCGCAGCAGCCTCAAGGGTGAATTCCGGATCCAGCAAACGATGATCCAACCGGTGGAAAACAACCCGCTGAAGTTTGCCCCCAACGTCGATGAAGCCCTGCTATTGCTATTGCGTCATGGCAACCAGGCGTTCATGGCCCCGGACGCGGCCGTGCGTGACAGCTTCGATGACCTGCGCGCTCACCAACTGGCGGTGATGGCCGGCGTGGAAGCGGCGATCAAACATTTGCTGGCGCGCTTCGAGCCGGCGCAACTGGAAGAACGCATGGGCAAGCCCGGCGGGCTGTCGGGGATTTTCAGCGGCTCGCGACAGGCTCAGTATTGGCAGCAGTTTACCGAGCTCTACAGCAATATTTCCCGGGAAGCCCAGGAGGATTTCCAGGACCTGTTCGGTCGTGAATTCAGTCGTGCCTACGAAGAACACAGTACCCGACAGCGACGCCGTTGAGCGTCGCTGTCCATAACCCTTCAGACAAACAACGGATAGCTCAAACGTCATTGAGGACGCAGGATGATTCCCAGGTTTTTACTCGCAGTTGCCACCGCGCTTCTGTTGACGGCGTGTGCCAAGGATGCGGCCAAACCCCAGCCCGAAGAGGCTGAGGCCGATACCGCCGCCGTCGAGCTGCACTTCCACGCCATCAACGGTCTCAACCCCGGTGCCACCGGCCAGCCGGCCCCGGTACGGGTGCGGATTTTCGAATTGAAGAATGCGGCGACCTTCGGCCGCTCCGATTATTTCGCCCTGGCCGAGCGGGCCCAGGCGACCCTGGGCGCCGATCTGATCGATCAGGACGAAGTGCTGATCCAGCCCGGCCAGCAGTTGAGCCTGCAACGCGACCTCGACCCATCGACCCGCCACATTGGCATTCTGGTGGGCTACCGCGAGCTGGATCAGTCGTTGTGGCGCACGGTGTTGAATGTGCCGCCGCGCGCCTACACCGAATACCAGATCAGCCTCGATGTGCGCGCCGTGCGCAGCGACGTCGTCGTTCCCCCATCCAGCCCTGCCCAATAAGCAATCGGAGCCCCCATGTCCTGGAACAATCGCGTGGTCTGGTCGGAAGGCATGTTCATCGGAACGCAGCACTTCCAACAGCACGACCGTTACCTGGAAAACCTCATCGACGCCCGCAGCCGCCCGCTGTCGGCCGGTGCCTGGGGTTTTTCCGAATTGCTGATCGACCAGGGCCTGCTGGCCCAGGGCAAGCTGGCGATCATTTCGGCCCGCGGCCTGTTGCCGGACGGCACGCCCTTCAACATCCCCCAGGACGACGTGGCGCCCACCCCGTTGAACATCGACGACAACCTGCGCGATGGCCTGGTGTACCTGGCCCTGCCGCTCAAGCGCGCCGGCGCCCGTGACACCGTCGATGAAGGCGAGCCCCTGGGCGCTGCGCGCTACGTCAGCCAGGTCAGTGAAGTGCGCGACGACAACGCACCGTTCGAGAACCGCGCCCCGGTGGCCCTCGGTTCGCGGGCGCTGCGTTTGTTGACCGCCCAGGACGGCATCGGCGATTACGCCGCCGTCGGCGTGGTGCGCATCAAGGAGAAGCGCGCCGACCGCGCCCTGGTGCTCGACGACACCTACATCCCGCCGCTGCTGGACGTGGTCGCTTCCAAGCCGCTGGCGGCGTTTCGCAGCGAACTGCTGGGCCTGCTCCATCAACGTGGCGAAGCCCTCGCCGGGCGGGTGGTGGCGTCCGGTGCCGGTGGCGCTTCGGAGATCGCCGACTTCATGCTGCTGCAACTGGTCAACCGCGCCCAGCCGCTGATCCAGCACCTGAGCCAGTTGAGCCCGCTGCACCCCGAGCGGTTCTACAGCGAGCTGGTGGCCCTGGCTGGAGAGTTTTCGACCTTCACCGCGTCCGGGCGACGACCGCAGGAATACCCGGCATATCAACACGACGACCTGGTGCTGAGTTTTACGCCGGTGATGCAGGCGTTGCGTGAGGCCTTGTCGATGCTGATCGACAGCAAGGCCACGCCGATTCCGATTGTCGAGAAAGCCTACGGCATCCACGTGGCGATGCTGGCCGACAAGACCTTGCTCGACAACGCCAGTTTCATCCTGGTGGTGCGCGCCGACGTCCCCGCCGAAACCCTGCGCGGCCGTTTCGGCCAGCAGAGCAAGGTCGGTTCGGTGGAGCACATCCGTGATCTGGTCAACCTGCAATTGCCGGGCATCGGCTTGCTGCCGTTGCCGGTGGCGCCACGTCAGCTGCCGTACCACGCCGGATCGACCTATTACGAACTCGACCGGGGCAGCGACCACTGGCAGCAACTGAGCAACTCCGGCGGCTTTGCGTTCCACATTGCCGGCCAGTTCCCAGGGCTGAACCTGGCGTTCTGGGCGATCCGAGGATAAACCGCGATGAGCAATGACGATCGTACCCAGTTCATGCCAACGCCCGGTGGCCGTGGCGCGGATCCGTTCCGCCCGGATGCCGGTCGCCCTCAGCCCGCACCCGCGCCGCTGTCGATGCCGGCCGCGCCGGTGTTGACCGGCAAGGCCCAGGGCCTCAATCCGCTGGAAAGCGCCGCCGGCCCGCTGCTGGCCCTGCTGACGCGCCTGCGCAGCACCATCGCGCACCCGGCACCGGCCAGCCTGCGCGCACAACTGCTGGCCTACCTGCGCCAGTTCGAAGAGCGTGCCGAGGCGGCGGGCGTGGTGCGCAACGACGTGCTGTTGGCGCGCTACGCCTTGTGCACCGCGCTGGATGAAGCGGTGTTGAGCACGCCGTGGGGTGGCACCAGTGACTGGGGCAAGCAGAGCCTGTTGATCACTGTGCACAACGAAGCCTGGGGCGGCGAGAAAGTCTTCCAGTTATTGGAACATTGCCTGCAAAGCCCGCGGGAGCGCCTGTACCTGCTGGAGCTGTTGTACCTGTGCATGTGCCTCGGTTTCGAGGGCCGCTACCGGGTGATGAACGACGGTCGCAGCCAGCTCGAAGCCCTGCGCGAACGCACCAGTGCGGTGATCCGCAGTGCCCGTGGCGACTACGAGCGCGAGCTGTCGCCCCATTGGCGCGGCGTCACCGTGGCGCGTGATCGACTGGCGCAATTCATGCCGCCATGGATCGCCGTGGCCATCGGCGCGGCCTTGCTGCTGGCGCTGTTGTTCGGTCTGCGCATGAAACTCGCCGCGGATGCAGAACCGGTGTTCAAGAACATCCACTTCCTGGGCGAAATCCCGGTGCAGACCATCGACCGCCCCGTGGTGCAGCCGAAAGTGGTCGAGCGACCACGCCTGGCCGGTTTCCTCGCTGATGAAATCCGGGCCAACCGGATCGCGGTGGAAGACGCCGTCGACCGTTCGGTGGTGACCATCCGTGGCGACGAACTGTTCGCCTCGGGCAGCGCCAGCATCAAGGACGATTTCGAGCCGTTGATGCTGCGCATTGCCGATGCGGTGCGCAAGGTCAAGGGCCAGGTCCTGGTGACCGGCCACAGCGACAATCGGCCGATTGCCACGCTGCGCTTCCCGTCCAACTGGGCCTTGTCCGAAGCGCGGGCGCAGTCGGTGCTGCAGATTCTGTCGGCCAAGACCGGCCAGCCCGAGCGCTTCAGCGCCGAAGGCCGCAGCGACACCGAACCACTGGCGTCCAACGCCACCACGGAAGGGCGTGCACGCAACCGTCGGGTTGAAATCACCGTATTGGCGGAGGGAGTCGAGTGAAGGCGTTTTTCAGTTTCATGATCCGCTGGGTCATCCCGTTGCTGGGGCTGATCGCCCTGAGCCTGATCATCTGGTTCGTCGGCCCGCTGCTGGACTGGCTGGTGCCCGAAGGCCGGCGCTGGACCTTGATCATCCTGGTGTTCGCGGTGTGGATCGCCTACCGCGTGTTCCGCATCATCCAGGCCCGCCGCCAGGCTGCCGAAGTCATGCGCAGCCTGGCCGCACAGACGCCACCCGACCCCACCAGCATCGCCACGGCCGAAGAACTCGAAACCCTGCGCCAGCGCATGGACGAAGCCCTGGCATTGCTCAAGAAAGCCAAGCTGGGCGGTGACGAGCGCCGTAACCTCTATGAGCTGCCGTGGTACGTGATCATCGGCCCGCCGGGCTCGGGCAAGACCACCGCGCTGGTCAACTCCGGGCTGCATTTCCCGCTCGCTGCGCAGTTGGGCGCCGGTGCGGTGCGCGGCGTCGGTGGTACCCGTAATTGCGATTGGTGGTTCACCGACCAGGCCGTCCTGCTCGACACCGCCGGCCGCTACACCACCCAGGACAGCGACGCGACCATCGACAAGGCCGCTTGGCTGGGCTTCCTGGGCCTGCTGAAAAAACAGCGCGCCCGTCGCCCGATTGACGGCGCGTTCATCGCCATCAGCCTGTCCGACCTGCTGCTGGGCAGCGACGCCGAGCGCGCCGCCCATGCCGCGGCGATTCGTCTGCGCATCCAGGAGTTGTACACCCAACTGGGTGTGCGCTTCCCGGTCTACCTGATGCTGACCAAGCTCGACCTGGTGCCCGGGTTCATGGAGTATTTCGACACCCTGAGCAAGGAAGAGCGCGCCCAGGTCTGGGGCATGACCTTCGCCCTCGACGATGGCAAGAGCAACGACAGCCCGCTGGCGCACCTGCAAAGCGAATTCACCGGCCTCGAGCAGCGCCTCAACGACCGTCTGGTGGAACGCTTGCAGCAAGAGCGCGATCCGGCGCGACGTGATCTGATCTACGGTTTCCCGCAGCAGTTCGGCGCGTTGAAGGATTGCCTGCAAAGCTTCCTCGACGGCGTGTTCAAACCCAACGCTTTCGAAGAGCGTGTGCTGCTGCGCGGTGTGTATTTCACCAGCGGCACCCAGGAAGGCAGCCCGATCGACCGGCTGATCGGCGCCATGGCCCAGAGCATGAACCTGGACCGCCAGCATCTGGCGCGCCAGACCGGCACCGGGCGCAGCTACTTCATCGAAAAACTGTTCACTGCCGTGGCCTTCGCCGAGCGCGGGCTGGTGGGCGTCGATCCGAAGGTCGAGCGTCGGCGCAAGTGGATCGCCCGGGGCGTACTGGCTTCCACCGTGGCGGTGGTGCTGGTGGTCGGCACGTTGTGGTGGGTCAGCTACCGCGCCAACCAGGCGTACATTGCCCAGGTCGACCAGAAGGTCGCGCCACTGGGCCAGACCGTGCAGAACCTCAGCCCCGCACAACGCGATGTACTGGCGGTGCTGCCGTTGCTCAACGCCGTGAAACACCTGGCGGGCGATGCACCGGATTGGGCCGAGGGCCTGGGCCTGTACCAGGGCGACATGCTGGAGGCCGAGTCCGGCAGCGTCTATCGCAAGTTGCTGATCGCGGTGTTCGCGCCGCGTCTGCTGACGCGCATCGAAGAGCAACTGCACAGCGGCGGCAATTCGGATTTCCTCTACGAAGGCTTGAAGGCCTACCTGATGCTCGCCGACAACGAGCATTACGATGCTGACTTCGTCAAAGCCTGGATTGCCCTGGATTGGGATCGCAGCCTGCCCCGTGACTTGCCGGCTGAACAGCGGCTGGCCCTGAGCGAGCATTTGCAATCGCTGTTCGAGCGGCGCCCACCCACTGCGCGGCTGGACCCGCGGCTGATCGAAGACCTGCGCCGGCAGTTGCAGCAACTGCCCGTGGCCCAGCGTGTCTACGACCGGATCAAGCGGCAGAAACTGCCCGAGGGCATCCCGGACTTCCGCATCAACGAAGCCGCCGGGCGTGACGCCGCGTTGGTGTTCAGCCGCAAGAGCGGCAAGCCGTTGGGCGAGCCGTTGAGCGGGTTCTTCACGGTCAAGGGTTACCGCCAGGGCTTTTTGCTTACCAGCCTGAGCCAGACCGGCACCCTGGCCGAAGAGCAATGGGTGCTGGGGCACGAAGAGGCCGATCAGCAGAACGTCGCCAGCCTGGCCGCCGATGTACGCCGGCTGTATTTCCAGGACTACCAGCGGCAATGGGATGCCTTGCTCGCCGATATCGACTTCGTGCCGATCACCAGCGTGGCCCAGGCCGCCGACGTGCTGCGGGTGATTTCCGGGCCGACCTCGCCGTTGAAAAAGCTGTTGGTGGCGGTGGCGAAGGAAACCGACCTGCAACAGGACGAACGCCTGCTGGCCGCCCAGGGCGCGCCGGTGGAGGGCGGGGTGGACAAGCTCAAGGAGCGCCTGGGCAGCTTGCTCGGCCAGGAACAGGCGACACAGAACGCACCGCAGGCCAGCGACGATCCGATCACGGCGCACTTTGCCGAGCTCAACAGCATCGTCAGCAAGAACGACGGTGAACCGGCGGCCATCGATGGCCTGCTGGCCGACATGAATGCCCTGTACGTGCAGGTCAGTGCCATGGTCGGCGCCAGTGGCGAGGCCTTGCTTGGCGAGGCCAAGAACCAGGCGAGCGCTGCCGCGACGCGGGTCAGCCTCAACGCCGAACGTCAGCCGCCGTTGGTGCAGGGGTTGGTCAAGTCGGTGGTCAACTCCACCACCAACACCATGATGGGCGGGGTGCGCAATCAACTGAACGCCGCCTGGACCAGCGAAGTGGTGAACATTTACCGCCAGTCCCTGGCCGGGCGTTATCCGATGTCGCCGGGCAGTGCGCGGGACGCGACCCTCGATGACTTCGGCCAGTTCTTCGGCGTCGGCGGGGTGATGGACAACTACTTCCGCAAGTACCTGCAACCCTACGTCGACACCTCCACACCGACCTGGCGCTGGCAACCGGGCGCGGCGCAGAAACTCGGCATCGCCCCTGGCGTGCTGCAGACCTTCCAGCGCGCGGCGAGCATCCGCGATGCGTTCTTCCGTTCCGGCGGCACCCAGCCGATGGTGCGCTTCGAGCTCAAGCCGGTGGCGATGGACTCGACCATCACCCAGTTCCTGCTCGATCTCGACGGCCAACAGTTGAGTTATGACCACGGCCCGAGCCGCCCCACCGCCATGCAGTGGCCGAACCCGGGCAGCATCGGCGTGGTGCGGGTCTCGATCATGCCACCGCCCTCCAACGGCCGCTCCGGCATCACCCTGGACGGGCCATGGGCCTGGTTCCGGCTGCTGGAGCAATCGGACCTGACCGCCGGCAACTCGCCGGATCGCTTCAACCTGCGGTTGCGGGTCGATAACGCCAGCGCGTCTTATGAGCTGCGGGCCAACAGCGCCTTCAACCCGTTCAAGAGCCGCGTGCTCAGCGGTTTCAGCCTGCCGGAGCGGCTATGAGTACAGCGGGTTTCTATGGAAAGTTGGCCAGCCGCGGGGATTTCGTCAGCCGTGGTTTGCCCCAGAGCTTTATCGGCCCATGGGATTCGTGGCTGGCGGCCGGTCTGCTCGCCAGCCAGACCAGCCTTGGCGAGCGCTGGCTGGATGCCTATCTGGTCAGCCCGCTGTGGCGCTTCATGGTCGCGCCGGGCGTGTGTGGGCCGGACGCTGCGGTTGGGGTGGTGATGCCGAGTATCGACCGGGTCGGGCGCTATTTCCCGCTGACGGTCGCGGTGCTGCTGGAGCCTGACGCGGACCCGGCGTCGGTGGTCGGCGGCGGGGACGAGTGGTTCGAGCGGGTGGAGAACCTGCTGCTGAACACGTTGAGCGTGGAGGCCACGTTCGAAGCCTTCGGTGCGGAACTGGAAAGCCTCGGCAGCCCGATGTATTTGCCACGCGTCCCGAGCAGTCGGTTTGCCAGCCTGCATCGCTTCGATGCCACCGACCCGCAGCGGCGCATGAGTGCCCTGGCCGAGTCGGCCTGCGAAGGGGCGAGCCTGTGGTGGGGCCAGGGTTCGGAGCGCATCGCGCCCGGTTTGATGCGCTGCCAGGGCCTGCCGGCCGCGGCTGACTTTGCGCAATTTTTGCTCGGCCAAGAAGGTGTTGTGTAGATGCGTCCAAGTGCTGGGAAAGCCTGCAAGTCTGCAAGCAAAAGCCACGTCGGCATGGTCCGTCAGGTCAACGAAGACGCGTGTCTGGACCTGCCGGAAAACGGCCTCTGGGTGGTCGCCGATGGCATGGGCGGGCACGCGGCGGGCGACTACGTCAGCAGCCTGATCGTCGACAGCCTGCGCAACATTGCCGTGGGCCGTTCGCTGGACGAATACGTCGCGGCGCTGCAAAGCGACCTGCAACGGGTCAACGCCGCCGTGCGGGAAGAAACCGCCAACCGTGGCGTGACCATGATGGGCAGCACTGTGGTGGTACTCGCCATCCGTGACCTGCGCGGCATGTGCCTGTGGGCCGGTGACAGCCGCTTGTATCGCCTGCGCGACGGCATGCTGGAAGGCATCTCCCGGGATCACAGCTACGTCCAGGACCTGCAGGACAGCGGCCTGCTCAGTGAAGCCGAAGCCCGGGTGCACCCACGGGCCAACATCGTCACCCGCGCCATCGGCGTCGAGGCGCAGTTGAACCTGGCGATGACCGAGCTGCTGCTGGTACCCGGCGACAGCTACCTGCTGTGCAGCGACGGGCTGACCAAGACCGTCGAAGACGAAGAGATCCGTGAAGTGCTGAGCCACGACGAACCCGGCGAAATCGCCAGCAGCCTGGTGTCCCTGGGGCTGATGCGCGGCGCGCCGGACAACATCACCGTGGTGGTTGTGAAGGTGCCGTCATGAACCCCGTTCTGAACATCCAGATCCCTGGCTACGACATCGACGGCGAGATCGGCGAAGGCGCGATGGCCAGCGTGTACCTGGCAACCCAGCGCTCCCTGGAGCGCAAGGTGGCGTTGAAGGTCATGGCCGCCGCGCTGGCCGCCGACCCGACGTTCTGCGAGCGTTTCCTGCGCGAAGGCAAGACCCTGGCGCGCCTGTCGCACCCGCACACCGTCACCATCCATGACATCGGCAATGTCGGTGAGCTGTACTACATGGCGATGGAATACCTGCCCAACGGCACGCTCAAGGAGCGCATCGCCGCCGGCCTGACGCCGGAGCAGGGCCTGATCTACATTCGCCAGATCGCCTCGGCCCTGGGTTACGCCCATGGCCTGGGCCTGGTGCACCGCGACGTCAAGCCGGCCAACATTCTGTTCCGTGCCGACGGTACGGCGGTGCTCTCGGACTTCGGCATCGCCAAATCCCTGGACGACCGCACCCAGTTCACCCAGGCCGGTTTCGCGGTAGGCACGCCCAGCTACATGAGCCCGGAACAGGCTCGTGGGCAGGACATCGACGGCCGCGCCGACCTCTATGCCCTGGGGGTGGTGCTTTACGAAATTCTCGTTGGCAAGCTGCCGTATATCGGCAACGACGCGCTGTCCACGGCCTTGGCCCACCTGACCGAACCGTTGCCGGAACTGCCGGTGCACCACGGCCGTTACCAGGAAGTACTGCGCAAGCTGTTGGCCAAGGATCCGGCGGAGCGTTTCCCGGACGCGGCTGCGCTGTTGCGGGCCCTGGATAACCTGCCGGCGGATTCGGCTGAGGCGACCCTGATCCGACCGCTGCCGCTGCCCGTGCCGCCGCAACCGGCCCGGGATGACCTTGCGGGGCTGACGCCGATGTCCATCGACATCCCGAGCGGCCCCGCGCAGCCCCAATCGCAACCACAGCCACAACCGAAACCAACCGCGCCGCCGGTGAGCCCGCCCCAGCGACCTGCCGCTGCGCCGCCGCGCAAGACCCCGGTGTTCGCCCTTGCCGCCGTTGCAGTGGCCGTGGCGTTGGCGTTGGGTGGCGCGGGGTATTGGTGGTTGTCCGGTGACAGTGGCAAAACCACCAAGCAGTCCGTGGCATCCACGGCTTCGTCCAGCAAGCCGCCGGTAAAAGCGCCTGAGACGCCTCTGGTGAAGAGCCCTGAAGCGCCGCCGGTCAAGCCGCCCGTGGCACCGCCAGTCAATCCTCCTGTAGCGACGGAAGCCGATGGCGGCCAGCGTCCACTGCTGATGGCCGGCAAGAAAACCCTGTTCCAGCGGGTGCTCAGCAAGCCGGGGGCGAAGCTCGCCGCCGAACCGGGCGCTGCGCCGGGCAAGGAGTTGCCGGCGTTCTCGGTGCTCTACGTGTATCAGCGCAAGGACGTCAATGGCAGCGCCTGGGTGCGGGTCGGCGCCGCCACGGACGGGCGCAGCGACGGCTGGTTGCCGGCGGCCCAGCTCAGCGACTGGAAACAGAGCCTGGTGCTCAAGTTCACCGAGCGCTCGGGTCGCGCGCCGGTGATGTTCCTGCGTCAGCCTGGTGAAGTGGAAAAACTGCTGGCCAACCCGTCGAACGCCAAGAACGTACTGCTCAAGGCCCAGCAGAACCGCGAAGAGAACCAGCAAGTGCTGGCCCTGGAACCGGCCGCCAATGCCGTGCCGCAGAACCAGTTCTACCTGTTGCCGATCTTCGACTCCCGCGAGAGCTTTGACGAGAATGGCCAGCCGGTGCAGTTGCTCAACGTGGCGTCCATCGATCCCGGCAACACCCCCCGGGCAGCGTCCAACAACACGCCGATCCTGACCGCCAACGCCGATGCGTTCCGCACTGCGGTGGTGCTGGTAGTGGACACCACCGTGTCCATGCAGCCCTACATCGATCAGGTGCGCGACGTGGTCCATGAGCTGCAGACCCGCATCGCCGAGCGCGGCGAGCTGGACAGTGTCAGCTTCGGCTTGGTGGGGTTCCGCAACAGCACCAAGAAAACCCCAGGCCTGGAATACGTCGCCAAGACCCTGATCACCCTGGAGCAGGGCCGCGATCCGCAACGCTTCCTCGACCTCGCGCGGCAGGTCAAGGCGTCCACGGTGTCGAGCCATTCGTTCAACGAGGATGCGTTTGCCGGGGTCATGGAAGCGGTCGAGGGCATGGACTGGTCCGGCTATGGCGGGCGCCTGATCCTGCTGATTACCGACGCCGGTGCTTTGCGCAAGAACGATCCGTTTGCCACCACGCAAATGAACGAGGCCGAGGTCCGTCAGGCGGCGCTGGGCAAGCAGATCAAGATCTACGCCCTGCATCTGCTCAGCGACGCCGGCAAGAAAACCCACGCCGGCGCCCAGAGCCAGTACCGCACCCTGACCGCCGACGCCAACCCGCAGATCGGCGATCTGTACATTCCTGTCGCCGGCGCGGATGTGCACAAGCTCGGCGAGCGGGTGGACGAGATCGGCACGGTGTTCGCCGACCTGGTGCATCAAGTGCGCAGCAACAAGGCGCAGGCGGTTCCGCAGTTGGGCGCCGCGCCGAGCCTGGCCGACAAGTCGGCGGCGGTCGGTTATGCCATGCACATGGATTTCCTCGGACGCAAGGCCGCCAGCCAGGCACCGCAACTGGTCAGCGCCTGGACCGCCGACCGCGACCTGACCAACCCGGCGCTGCCGGCGTTCCAGGTCTGTGTGATGCTGACCAAGCTGCAACTCAACGATTTGCAACAGTCGCTGAAACTGATCGTCGACGCGGCCCGCAAGACCCAGAGTTCGCCCAAGGACTTCTTCCAGGAAATCGCCAGCGCCAGCGCCTACATGAGCCGCGATCCCTCGGCCTTGCGTAAGGGCGGCAACCTGGCCGATGGCGGCATCCTCGGTGAGTACCTGGAGGGGCTGCCGTACCGCAGCAAGTCGCTGAGCATGACCCAGGACCTGTGGCTGTCCTTGAGCGTGGCCGAGCAGGAAGATTTCATCGACGAGCTGGATTCGAAAATCCGCCTCTACGAAACCTTCCACAACGACCTCGCCAACTGGGTTCGCTTCGGTGACGCCGAGCCGGGCGATGCCCTGTACCGCGTTCCGCTGTCGACCTTGCCATGATGCTGAACCTGAGCGCAGTGCACAAAAGCCGGGGCGCCGGCAGCCAGCGCTACAGCCTGGTGATCCCACGGCTGCAACTGCGTGCCGGTGAGCAACTGGCGCTGGTCGGCCCCAGCGGCTGCGGCAAGAGCACGCTGCTGGACATGCTCGCGCTGGTGTTGGCGCCGGATCAGGCCGGGCAGTTCGACTTCGCCCCCGCCAACACCACGCTGGACATCGCCAGGCTATGGCGTGGCGCCGAGCAAAGTGCGCTGGCGGAGCTGCGCAGCCGGCACCTGGGGTATGTGCTGCAAACCGGCGGGTTGTTGGGGTTCCTGGATGTGCGCGGCAACATTGAGTTGTCGCGCAAACTGCTCGGCTTGAAGGATGACGGCAGCGTGACGCGTCTGGCCGGACAACTGGACATCGCTGATCAACTGGACAAGAAACCGGCGGACCTCTCCGTCGGCCAGCGCCAGCGGGTTAGTTGCGCCCGGGCCCTGGCCCACGGACCGCGCCTGCTGTTGGCGGATGAGCCGACGGCGGCCCTCGACCCGTTGAACGCCGAGCGGGTCATGCAATTGCTGGTGACCCAGGCCCGCGACAGCGGTGTGTGCTGTGTGGTTGCTACCCACGATGAAGCCCTGGCCCGCGCCAGCGGTTTGCAGGTGCGGCGCATCAGTTGCCGGCGCGACGTCGACGGCGGCGTCACTGCCACCCTCGGGGAGGCTTGCTGATGCGCAGCGCGCTGGTGGCTTCTCTGGCCTGGCAGGACTATCGCAACGACGCGTGGTTGTCGGCTTGCTCGGTGCTGGCCTTGGTAGCAGTGGTGGCGCCGTTGCTGGTGCTGTTCGGGCTGAAATTCGGCCTGGTCAGCAGCCTGACCGAGCGCCTGCAGAATGATCCGGCCACCCGGGAAATCATTCCCCTGGGCGGTGGTCGCTTCAGCGCCGAGTTCATCGAGCAGTTGGGCCGGCGCAACGATGTGTCGTTCGCCTTGCCGCGCACCCGGCAGATCGCCGCCACCGCAGATCTGAACAACGCGACGGCGGCCGTCACCGTCGAGATGATCCCCACCGCCGCCAACGACCCCTTGCTCGAGCACCTGCCGTTGCCCCAAGGGCTGGATGAGGTGGTGCTCAGCCAGACCGCTGCCGAAAAACTCGGGGTCAAGGCCGGCGATTGGTTGCAGGCCAGTTTTGGTCGGCAGGTGGCCGGTCGCAGTGAGGCGCAGCGGACCCGGGTGCGGGTGCTGCACGTGTTGCCACTAGAGGCCTTCGCCCGTGACGGCTTGTTCGCACCGCTGGCCTTGTTGGAGGCCGCTGAGGATTACCGCGATGGGCGTGCCGTGCCCGCATTCGGCTGGCCGGGCGATGCGGCGGGCGTGGCCGGGCAGCGGGTCTATCCGGCGTTTCGCCTGTACGCACGCAGACTCGGCGATGTGGAGCCGCTGCGGCAGTATTTCGTGGCGCAGAATCTGTTGGTATCGACCCAGGCCCAGACCATCGCACAAGTGCAATCGTTGAGCCGCAACCTGTCGATCGTGTTCTGGATCATCGCCGGGTTGGCGCTGGCGGGGGCATTCGCGGCGATTTTTGCCGGGGCGCTGGCGGCGGTCGAGCGCAAGCGCCGGGAGCTGTCGGTGCTGCGCCTGCTGGGGGTGTCCACCGCCGCGCTGTTGCTGTTCGTGGTGTTGCAGGCGCTGTACAGCGCCGGTCTTGCGGCTCTGCTGAGTGTCGGGCTTTACGGCTTGGCGCAGTCGGGTCTGAATCATTTATTTGCGCAGATGCCGGGCGAGTACGCCAGCCATCTGCTGCTGCGTCACTACACCCTGGCCCTGCTGGCCGTGCTCGGCGTCAGCGCCGTGGCGGCGGCCTGTGGCGGCTGGCGGGTGGCGCGCATCCAGGCGTCTGAAGGAATCCGCGATGTATAAGTTATTGGGCGCCGCCGTGGCGCTGAGTCTGGCCGGTATGGTCGCTCTGAGCAACATAGCCAGCGCCGATGAAGGCACTGACAAGCTGGACAATCCCAAGCCGTTGCCCGATGACGTCAGCCTGCCGCTGCCGTGTGATGGGCAGATGGTGTTCCGTTACGTCTACATCCTCGCCCAGGGCACCCTGGATGATCGCGAGATCAGCCTGGGCTACCCGTTCAGCGAAGACGAGGCCGGCTACCAGCAGTCGTTCATTTCCGGTTACCGGCGCGACTTCATCAACGGCCAGTTCACCCTCAAGGACCTGCCCAAGGACTGGAACAAGACCATCACGCCGTTGATGCCCAAGACCGACGCCCAGACCCCGCTCAAGCCGATGCTGTATTTCATCGGCAAGTACGAAGTCACCGCGCGCCAGTACGCCCAGGTCATGGCCCAGGCGCAATCCCTGGCCAGTGGCGAACCGGCACCGGCCTGCGAGGCCTTGCAAGCCGATTTGCCCCAAGGCATGGCCGGGCGTCTGCCCAAGGTGAAGCTGTCGAAGTTCGAGGCGGAACGTTTCTCGGCGGTGTACAGCGCCTGGCTGATGAAATACCACAAGGACCTGCTGCCGGTGAGCGGTCGCGGCACCTCCGCCGAAGACGGCGGGCTGGGCTTCGTGCGCCTGCCCACCGAAGTCGAGTGGGAATTCGCCGCCCGTGGCGGGCAAGCCGTCAGCCGTCAGGATCTGGAAGGGCGTCTGTTCCCTCGGCGTGCGGAAGGCAGTGAAGGCGACGGGCCGCTGGCCGATTGGGCGGTGTTCAATCAGGTCGCCGGTGGCACCGGCCAGGCGGCGCGACTGATGCCCATCGGCACCAGGTTGCCGAACCCCATCGGCCTGTTCGACGTGATCGGCAACGCCGCCGAGATGGTCCAGGAATCCTTCCAGTTGGTGCATTCCGGACGACGCCAGGGCGCCTACGGCGGCTTCGTGGTCAAGGGCGGCAACTACCTGGAAGGCGAGGGCACGTTGTTCACCGGCATGCGCCGGGAATACCCGTTGTTCGCCGCCGACGGCACCGAGCAGAGCAACGAAACCACCGGTTTCCGGGTGGCGGTCGGTGCGTTGTCGGCGCCGCGTTCGCGTTACAAGGAACTGTTCGCCCAATGGCAGAAAGAAGGTCGCCTCGCGTCCCTGACCGATGCCATCGACGACGCCCAGGATCCGACCAAACGCCTGGACAGCATCATCGCCGCCAGCGTCGACCCGCGCCTGCAAGCCGAGTTGGGGCTGGTCAACGAAGAGCTCAAGCGCAACGTCTCGCTCATCGCCCAACAGCGCGAGGAAGCGGCCGGCAACCTGATCCAGTCAGCGGCCCTGGTGGCCGAGACCGTCAACAACTACAACATCCGCCTGACCAATCTGCAGCGCAGTCATCAGACGGCGGTGGATGCCAAGGACGATGCCAGCGCGCAGCTATTCGCCACGGCCATCGACAACGGCCGCAGCGCGCTGGATGGCGCGGTGGCGATCTATATCGACAACCTGGCGACCGGCACGCGCTACACCGATGCCGTGATCCAGGCGCAGTTTCAACGCATCAAGGAGGAGATGGAGCGCAAGCCGGTGCTGGGCAAGAGCCTAGTGGCACGCGCCACGTTATTCGTTCGCCATGTCGGGGATTATCGTCAACAAAAACGAGCCGACCCGGCGGCGATATTGAAGGAATTGCTGGCAACGAGCGCCCTGCGGTCCTGAGTGCTCAATGTCGGCAAGCTTGGAGGGAACTCAGGCGGCGTCGGGCCGTGCTGAGTTGGTCAAAACTTAAAAGAGAACACAACTATGCTTTTCTCCCGTAAACCTTCTGCTTCGGTTTCCAAGCGTCACTTGCTGATGGTCGCTGTCGGCTTCAGCACCGTACTGACCGGTTGCGCGACGTCGCCGACGTCCAAGGTCGCGTCGAGCACCAAGGTCGAGTACTACCCTAACTGCTACGAGCCGGTGCAACACCTGCGCTCCACCGAAGGCAACATGACCCAGTCGGTCATCACCGGCGCAGCCGTTGGTGCGGTGGGCGGTGCCTTGCTGGGTGCCCTGTCCGGCGACTCCGATAGCCGTGGCCGCAACGCCGCCATCGGCGCCGCAGGCGGTGCCCTCGCGGGCGGCGCAGTGGGTTACTACAACGAGCGCCAGAAGCAGATCGCCGATGACAACCAGCGCATCGCCTCCTACGCCGCTGACGTCAACAAGCGTGTGGGCGACATCGACCGCAGCACCGCCTACGCCAAGGCGTCGCAGCAGTGCTACCAGAGTGCGTTCAGCAAACTGGTCGCCGATCGCAAGGCCAAGACCGTCAACGACACCGAGGGCCGCAAGCGCCTGGCGGAAATCGTTGCGGGCCTGAAGGAGTCCAACGACCTGATCGTCGCGGTCAACGGCAAAGCCTCCGAAGACCTGAACAACTACACCCAGGCCTACGAGAAAGACCTGCAGCAAGTGGGTGTGCAGCGCACTGACGTGGTCACCGTGGCAACCGCCGACACCACGCCGGTTGTGGCGCCGACGACCAAGACCAAGAAAGCCGTGAAACCGGCGAAAAAACCTGTGCTGCCAACCGTGCCGAAAGAAGCGGTCACCACCGAGAAAACCCTGCAGACCGCCAAGGCCAAGCAGGATGAAAGCAAGCAGGTCGCCAGCGCCGGCACCACTCAGGTCAACAGCATGTGCAAGAACCCGGACCTGGGCGACTGGGCACCGGTGCCTTGCCCGAATGTTTGATTGAGTGGTTGTTGCTGATTATCTGATCACTGCATAAACCCTGTGGGAGCGAGCCTGCTCGCGATAGCGGTGGTTCAGTTGGTATCTCTGCCGACTGACACCCCGCCATCGCGAGCAGGCTCGCTCCCACAGTTGTTTTGTGCTCACTGAAGTATCCGCGCCAACCCCAATCTCTGTGGGAGCGAGCTTGCTCGCGATGGCGGCCTGACAGCCGGCCTATCTGTTAGGGACTGAGTACATATCCATTGCCGCGGTAACGGCCACTTATGGTTTCGGCCTTACGCCGAGTCACTTTTGGCAAACGCCCGGAATGCCGGCCCAGCCAAAAGTAACCAAAAGGTCTTGCCCCACCACTCGGCACCTCGCCTAGGCTCGGTGTGCCCTCACTCCGGCATTGCTCCGTGGGCCCGCCGCGAAGGGCCATCCATGGCCCAGCGCGGCTATCCCGGCATCCATGCCGGGATGTCCACTACGCAATACCTGCGTTCGGCCATCGTGGTTAACGGGGCCCCAAGAGCAAAAGCTCGCGAGGCGGCCTTACAGCCGGTCTGTTTCTTTCGGGTGTACGCCAATCCACTATGGGAGCGGGCTTGCCCGCGAAGGCGGCCTTACAGCCGGCCTGGCTCTTTCGGATGTACCCCAATCCCTGTGGGAGCGAGCCTGCTCGCGATGGCGGCCTTACAGCCGTCCTGGATCTTTCGGATGTACCCCAATCCCTGTGGGAGCGAGCCTGCTCGCGATGGCGGCCGCCCGGCTTGCATCAAGGCCGGCTGACTTACCCCTTGCCTCCCAGCGCCACGGCCTCCTGCGCCTCCAAACGATCCAGCGCCCGCTCAACCAACAATTGAACCCCATCCGCCATGCGACTGATCGCCAGGGCTACGCAGCGGCGTGAGTCGTCGACGTCTTCGGCCAGGTCGGCGGCAATGGTGCTGATGGACAGCAGGTCCTCAGAGGCATTGGCCAGCAGGGTTTCAGTGTCGATGTGGGGGGCGACGATGAAGAGCTGGTGCTTGTCGGCTTCAGGCGGGGAGGGTTGGGGGTTGAGGTAGTAGTCAAGGGCGCGGGTGGCGGCGTCCTCGTGTTTTTTTGTTTCGAGGGCTTCGACGCGGGACTTTGCCGAGTTCGGCGGATTCGGAGTTACTTTGAACATAGTGAATATCCTGAGAGGTGGAGCCGGCACCCTTCGTTTGCACTCGAAAGGGGTGGCAGCTGTGCGTAGGTGTGCAAGACCGGTCTCAGGTACCCGGCAGACCCGAAGGTCTCCCACGCGCAGCCGCCATAACAGCCTGCGAGCATAGAAAAATGCTCGACGAATAGCCATAAACGAATGCGCCCTGAGACGGACTTGCACGTCCGTGTCACCGTTTTTTGCGATGACGAACAAAGGTTAGCGACGCACCAGAGCCTTGCCTAGTTCATGAACAGCCCTGCGTTTTGAAGGAAATGTCCGAAGGTTTGGCAGGGGCAAGGGATCAAAAGATCGCAGCCTCCGGCAGCTCCTACAGAAATCGATGTAGGAGCTGCCGGAGGCTGCGATCTTTTGATTTCTTGTTTATGACTTGGCAGACATCTTTCGCGAAAATCCAGAGTTGGCGACCTGTCAGTTACTACAGGTGACACCCATCTGTATAGATTGTTGAATGATGTAACCACGGGCTTCAGTCATAACCCATTGTTGCCCGTTACCGTTATGTTGCGTTACCGCTCGCCTCGGTGCCTTGCCTGACGACAACAGCCATGCGTCAAAAGAACCGTATTTGCAGGATAGGACGGGTTTCGCACATTGGCATCTCATCAAGGAGACCAGGAAAAATGGACATCAAGCATTCGATCCACGTCGCAGCCTTGTTCCTTGCGTTTTCCATGCAGCCCACGAACGCCGAGACGGCGACTGCCATAGTTCCAACCCCCGAGCCCGCCACCCAGGACGCGGTGCCTAAAGCGGCCATTCCGGCTTCGGATACGGCCGCTGTGGCCAACACCACGGCGCAGGTCTGGAATAGAAGTAACATTGCCATCGTGGTCAGCCAGAAAGGTCTGTCTCAGAAGATCGAGCCTACGCAGAGTTATAACAGCGAAAGTAATCCTGAGGTTCCTATCAATATCCTGCTCCCGGATAACAGGCCTACCCCCATCAAATACATCACCGTGACGGGCCAGAAAGGGGCTTGTACGGTGCCGGTCTGCATTTTTGTTCAATGAGCCGGACGCCCACTTTCGATCTGTTCAACGTTCCGGCCCCGGGAGCCGGGCCGGTTCGTGGCGAGGGAGCAAGTCCCTTGCTCAGGCTGGCTACGCGTTCTGCCAAGCGCCTTGGCCATGACGGGTCGAAAGAGAGATTTTTCGGCGCTTTTCCGTGACTTGGTAGTCATTTTTCATGAAAAGCTATCCATCTCTCTCTAACGTGATTCGATGATGGCGTTGTGCCGAAGAATCGCTAAACTGCCAGCCGTTCATCTTTCTGAAGAGGCTGTGCCCATGAAATTTCGTTTTCTGCTGTGGATGCTGGGGTTATTGATGAGCAAGGCCAGCCGGACCAATCCGGCGTTCCAGCAACAATTGGGCGACAAGGAACTGGTATTCCAGCTGCAAACCCTGGATGGCAAAGTCGCCCGGCATTTCACCGTGAAAAATCAGCGCATCACCAGCCACTCCGGCACTTACCCCACCCCGGCTTTCGCCATCGCCTTCAAGGACGCCGCCTACGGCTTCGCCACGATGCAGGCCAAGAACAAGCAACTGGCATTCATGAACGGGATTCAGGACAAGTCGATCCAGATCAAGGGCAACCCGGCGCTGGTGATCTGGTTCCAGGGGTTGATGCGGTATCTGAAGCCGAAAAAGGCCAAGCCCACGGCTTGAGCGCTGTGGCTTGATAAGCCAGAAATCTGGCTTCCAATGACTGTCTGCCTGTTAATTCCTACAGGTGCAGGGGGGCTCGTTTAGGCGCTTCATCAAGCTTGATACCTTGATGGAGCAAAAATCATGGCTCAATCCATTCCTATAAGCGCGGGTACCTTGGACCCGACCTTTGCCAAAGGTGGCGTGCTGACGCTGCCGACCGCCGAATTCACCGGGTATTACACGAAAGCCATCTTGCCGCTGGCCGAAAACAAACTGCTGATCGCCATGCAGCTACGGAGAGCAACCGCCGCTATCGGCCTGGGGAAGGTGAATGAGGATGGCTCGATCGATATGGAGTTTGGCGGAGCCGGGACAGGCCTGGTGGAATTCTCCCTGCAAGGGGCGGATTTGGACGTCTACCAACTCTGCGGCCTGAGCGATGGTGGATGGCTGGTGATCAGTCAGTTTTCATCGATCGATCATAGCGGCGCATGTGTATTGCGGTACTTGCAGGATGGGCGTCTGAATACGCTCTTTGGCGAGGGCGGGGTGCGCTTGCTTCCGTATCGTAATGAGCCAACGGGTGGAGAGATGGCCAATGGGCCGGCGATTTCCACAGGGGGTGCGCGATCTTCGGGCAACAACGGCGTCGCTGTAGTTGTGCAGCCGGATGGAAAGATCGTTCTGCCCAGTTGGGTAGAGACCGGCCCCGGCCCGTCACAAGGACAATGGGCAGTGTTTCGTCTTAACCCGGATGGCTCCACTGACGACACGTTCAACGGAAATGGATTCGTGGTGATCGAACTCCCAGGTATTCCCCGTGACCCTACCAGTGTCAGAAATGTTGTCATTCAAGCAGATGGCAAGGTGTTGGTTTCCGGGGAATATGTCCAAAACACCCCGGCTTCCAGAGGTGTCTATGTACTGCGTTTAGATGCAGCGGGACGTCTCGACAGCAGTTTCAACGGCGGCGTCGGCGTTGTGACCGTTCCGGATGCCAATTTCACTTATGCGAATGCGATGGCGCTAAGAGAAAGCGACGGTGCGATTGTTGTTGCTGGGGATATCTGGCGCGAGCAACGCCGCCATGGGTTGATGTTCGTATTAACCAGCGGTGGGTTCTTCGATTTTTCGTTCAATAGCGGGCAGCCATTGTTCTCCAGGCTGGTGCCCCAGGGGCATGACTGGCATCGCTGCGTATGGCAGGCAGACGGTTCCATCCTTGTCGCCGGCACTACCGGCAGGGGGGTGGTTGAAGCAGGGGCGTCGGCGTTGACGGCCCGTTTGCGCGCTGATGGTTCGCTGGACCCCACCTTCGGTGGCGGTGGTTTTGTGCTTTTTGACGAAGACGGACAGCATGAGACTGTTGAGGATATGGCGCTGATGCCGGATGGACGCATCGTCGTTGGCGGTTTTGCCTGGCTGGACCACCCAGGTTCGCCCATGATCGGTGGAAGCTGGATCATCCGATACCTGGCTTGAGCCGGGAGGATAAAGACAGGCGCGTCTTCGTGGCGAGGGAGCTTGCTCCCGCTGGGTGGCGCAGTCGCCCCCGGCGGTTTTGCGGCTGCTGCGCAGCCGAGCGGGAGCAAGCTCCCTCGCCACAAAAAGCTCATCACCGGCGGCCGTCAGGTTGGCTCAGGCGCAGTGCTCAGCCATGAAACTGCGAAGCCAACTCCCGCAACAACACCTCAGCCTCCAGCACTTTGCTCACCACGTCGTTAGCCTTCTCCCGCGTCAAGCCCACACGTTCGAGCAGCGCATCGGGGATTTCCTCATCCGGGCCGGAGCCGACGCTGCGGGCCCGTAGCAGGCGCACGGCCAGGCAGACCAGGTTCGGATAGGCGGCGTATTCGCCGTCGTAGTGCGGGTCGTGCTGGAAGCGCAGGGCGGTGGCCAGTTCGTCGGGCATGTCCCAGTAGCGCATCAGCCAGGCGCCGATCTGTTCGCGGCTGATGCCCAGCAGGTGCTGTTCCACGTAGCTGTGGCACAGATGCGGGTTGACCTCCAGGTGGCGGCAGATCAACGAGAAGTGCGGTGGGAACACGTGGGCCAGCAGCAAGTAGCCGAAATTGTGCAGCAGGCCGGACAGGTACGTCAGGCCACCTTCCGGGCGCTGGGCGCGGGGCATGGCGCGGGTCAGGCCTTCGATGACGGCGGCCGTGTAGATCGACTGCTGCCAGTACGGCGTGGCGTGTTGCGGGTGGTCCTTGGGCAGGCTCAGGGTCTTGCCCAGGGCCAGGCCCAGCGCCAGGTTGATCACCAGGTCGAAGCCCAGCACCCGGACGATGGCGTCTTCCACCGACCGGATCTTGCCCGGCGAGGCGTAGTACGGCGAGGCGGCCCAGCTGACCACCTGCGCGGCCAGGGCCGGGTCGGTTTCGACGACACCGGTGATGTCATCGATGGTGGCGTCGGGGTCGACCCGCAGCTTGATGATTTTTTGCGCGGTTTCCGCCAGTGGCGGAATCTCGATGGTTTCTTCAAGCCGTTGCTGGATCCGTCGTGCGGTGAAGGCTTGCACGGCCTGGGTGATTTCCGCGCGGTCGTCGTGCGGGCGGTCCAGGTTGGGGGTGATATTGTTCACGGGTTCGCCGAACGTCGCGGCGCTGGCCTTGGTGAGCATGGTCTTGAAGGCCTCGCTGGTGACTTCCAGCAACACCCCCGGCTCGCCTGAACTGATCAGCAGCTTCGGTTCGCGCAGCAGGCCTTCTTCATACAGGCAAGGTGAGCTGGTCAGCGCCGGCAGGCCGGGCAGCAGGCTCAGGCTGTGTTTGCCGAGCATGCGCTCCAGACGTTCGGTCGGCACCGCCGTGAGCTTGCGACCGGTGAGTTCGGCCAGGCGGTTGAGGTCCAGGAGCTGGCTTTGTGGAAACAGCACCATGAGCGCGCCGACGGCGTCGTGCAGCAGAACTGCCTGCACCTTGCGGGCGGGGTTCAGGCTCGGTCGCTCGATCACTTCGTCAAAGCCGATGCCTGATTTCTCGAGCAACTGCCGAATAACTGACGGAGCGTGCGGAATTTCGGGGGCGAGGGCAGCTTCAGTCATGGTCTGTATCCGTTTTCCTACAAGTGCAGCAGTATAACCAGCTTGCCGAGGCAGGTGCGCCCGGAAACTGAGAGCGTGCTCACACTTGGCCGTATTGCTGCCCATGGCGCAGCCAGCGGTCCAGCAGCGGGCTGACGTGATCGGGCCAGCGTTCCAGCAGAGCCTGGGCGGCGTCGCGTACCGCAGGGAGCAGATCGGCGTCGCGCATCAGGTCGGCTACCTTGAATTGAAGCAGACCGGTCTGGCGCGTGCCGAGCATTTCACCCGGGCCGCGCAATTCGAGGTCTTTTTCGGCGATGACGAACCCGTCGTTGGTTTCTCGCATGATGCCCAGGCGCTGACGGCCGATCTGCGACAGCGGCGGGTGGTACAGCAGCACGCAATGGCTGGCGGCGCTGCCCCGACCGACCCGGCCGCGCAGTTGGTGCAACTGCGCGAGGCCCAGGCGCTCGGGGTTTTCGATGATCATCAGGCTGGCGTTGGGCACGTCCACACCGACTTCGATGACCGTGGTGGCGACCAGCAATTGCAGGGCGCCGGCCTTGAATTCGGCCATGACAGCGGCTTTTTCGGCGGGTTTCATGCGTCCGTGGATCAACCCGACTTTCAACTCGCCCAGGGCGGCAGTGAGGTCTTCGTATGTGGTTTCGGCGGCCTGGCAGGTCAGCTCTTCGGATTCCTCGATCAACGTACAGACCCAGTAGGCCTGTCGCCCCTCGGCACAAGCGCTGCGCACCCGCTCGATTACCTCGACCCGCCGCGTGTCGGTGACCAGCACGGTGTTGACCGGGGTGCGCCCGGGGGGTAGTTCGTCGAGGATCGAGGTGTCGAGGTCGGCGTAGGCGCTCATGGCCAGGGTTCGCGGAATCGGCGTGGCGGTCATGATCAACTGATGCGGGCACATCCGCCCGCCTACGCCTTTCTGGCGCAGGGCCAGGCGCTGTTGCACGCCGAAGCGGTGCTGTTCGTCGATGATCACCAGGGCCAGGTTCTTGAACTGCACTTCGTCCTGGAACAACGCATGGGTGCCTACCACCATCGGCGCGCCTTCGGCGATCTGCGCCAGGGCGGCGGTGCGGTTCTTGCCCTTGAGCTTGCCGGCCAGCCAGGCGACTTCGATGCCCAAGGGTTCGAGCCAGCGCTGGAAGGTGATGAAGTGCTGCTCGGCGAGGATCTCGGTGGGCGCCATCAGCGCCACCTGATAACCGGCCTCCAGGGCCTGGAGCGCGGCGAGGGCGGCGACCACGGTCTTGCCGGCGCCCACGTCGCCCTGGATCAGCCGCAGCATCGGCTCGGGCTGGCTCAGGTCGTAGGCGATTTCGTTGCCGACCCGCTGTTGGGCGCCGGTGGGCGTGAAACCCAGGTTGGCCAGGTAGCGCGCTGGCAAGTCCCGAGCCTTGGGCATGGCCGGGGCGCGCAGCGAGCGCAGGCTTTCGCGCAGGCGCTGTTGCGACAGTTGATGGGTCAGCAGTTCTTCGAAGGCCAGCCGGTGCTGGGCCCAGTGATGACCGAGGGCCAGTTCTTCGACATCGGCGTCGGCCGGCGGATGGTGCAGGTAACGGATCGCATCGGCCAGCGGCGCCAGTTGATAATCCCGGGCCAACTCCTTGGGCAGCCAGTCGGGCAGGCTGCTGGGGCCCAGCAGGGTCAGGGTCTGCTGGCAGAGCTGGCGCAGGCGTTGTTGGGTCAGGCCTTCGGTAAGCGGGTAGACCGGGGTCAGGGTTTCGGCCACCGGCGGTGGTTCGTCGCCGGTGATGGCGCGGTATTCCGGGTGATAGATCTCCAGCCCCGACGCGCCGGGCCGCGCCTCGCCGTAGCAGCGCACGCGGGTGCCGCGCTTGAGGCCTTCTTTCTGTGCATTGCTGAAGTGATAGAAGCGCAGGCTGAGCCCGCCGGTGCCGTCCTGCAGGCGCACCACCAGGCTGCGACGGCGGCCCATGACCACATCGGCGCCGCTGACGGTGCCTTCGATCACCGCATCCTGGCCCGGCCGCAAATGGCCGATGGGTACCACGCGGGTGCGGTCCTGGTACCGCAGCGGCAGGTGAAACAGCACGTCCTGGAGGTTTTCCAGACCGACCTTGGCCAGTTTCTCGGCCATGGCTTCACCGACACCCTTGAGTGTCGTGACCGGTACGTTGGACAGCTCAGTCATGGCAGCGGCTTACTTGGCGGCGGGCGGCTTGGCCACGGAGCACAGGCGGATCGAGTCAGCGAGAATCTCGATGGCCTTGGGTCGCGGGAAGCTGGCGCGCCAGGCGATGGCAACGGTGCGGAACGGCACGGGCGCCGACAGCGGACGGACTTCGATCACGCCTGGGGCGTAGTGATGGCTGTCCACCGCCGACAGCGGCAGGATCGAAATGCCCAGGCCCGATGCGACCATGTGGCGGATGGTCTCCAGGGAACTGGATTCCACCGTGGTGTGCTTGGCGCCTTCGCCGCCCTTGGTCAGGGTCGGGCAGGCTTCGAGCACCTGGTCGCGGAAGCAGTGGCCTTCGCCAAGCAACAGCAAGCTCTTGTCGTTGAGCAGGCCGGCGTCGATGGACTTTTTCTGGGTCCAGGGGTGCTGGGCCGGCATCAACACGTAGAACGGCTCGTCGTAGAGCGGCAGGGTCAGCACGTCGGCTTCGTTGAAGGGCAGGGCGATGATGATCGCGTCCAGCTCGCCGTTGCGCAGTTTGTCCCGCAGCACGTGGGTGAAGTTTTCTTCGATGTACAACGGCATCTGCGGAGCAACCCGATGCAGTTGTGGGATCAGGTGCGGGAACAGGTACGGGCCGACGGTGTAGATGGCGCCGACCTTCAGCGGAGCGGTCAGCTGGTTCTTGCCGGCCTGGGCCAACTCGCGGATGCCCTGGGCCTGCTCAAGCACTTTCTGCGCCTGGGCAACGATGCCTTCACCCACCGGCGTCAGGCGCACGGCGCTCTTGCTGCGCTCGAAAATCAGCACACCGAGTTCGTCTTCCAGCTTTTTCACACCCACCGACAGCGTCGGCTGGCTGACATGGCAACGCTCAGCCGCATGGCCGAAGTGCTGCTCTTGGGCGAGGGTCACGATGTAGCGTAATTCTGTGAGGGTCATGGCGAGCGTCCGTGAAGTTGCGAGCCAAGCATACCGGCTGCAATCGATAGACGCACGTTATCAGACTGGGGGAGGGGTGTGACACTGTCCAATGCCTGTCGTTGTTGATCGTTCCCACGCTTCCGCGTCACTAGTGTCCGGTAAAACCTTTTCATAGCTGAAGGCTACCCTGGGCAGCCTTCAGCTCTGTTCGTTCTTGCCTTCGATATCCGCGGTGTGTGTCGCTGAGCGGGCGCTCAAACAAGCTATGAGCCAGCCGGATAGTGAAGTTTGAAAGTGAGTCTGAGCAGGCCGAGCGTTGTTGATACAGGAGCAGCAAAAGGTATGTGATCAGCGCGCTGTAGATTTGTAGACGCACCGCGTTTTCAGAGAATCCGAAGTACCGTTTGAGCTTGAGTTTTTGCTTGATCCACTTGAAGAACAACTCGATCTGCCAGCGCTGCTTGTACAGGTCGGCAATTTCTTCAGCTGAGCGTGAAAAATCATTAGTCACCAGGATCAGCGGCGTTTCGTGATCATCTCGACGAACCTGGACCCGACGTACGGTTTGGTCGTGATAGTGATTTAACCGTCGTGTATTCAGGTGTTTTTTGCCAAATCGCACGGCTTCGTCCGACTCTATGAAGTCGGCATTTTCCCCTCTGTTCAGATCCTCTACGTGATTCACATTGGCATTTTTTTTGAGTCGTGTGACGAAGAACGCCCCCACCTGATCAATCTGGTGCCACCAGTTGTAATCGCAGTATCCCTTGTCGAAAACGTACGTGATGCCTGCTTCAAGCGGCATGGTCAGGGCGTCACTCAGGTCATTGACGTTGGCGGCAGTGATGTTCACGTAAGTGGGTGCTGTTTGTCGTGGATCAATTGCCACATGCACCTTCAGGCCTTGTGTTATGCGGGTTTTCGTCGCAGCGGTCCAGTCGTCGAAGCCGGGACCGCGCAAGGTGATTGAGGTCGAGTCGATCAGCGTGACCATCGCTTCCAGGGACTTGCGCTGCTTGCGGCCAACGCCCTGCAGCAAGTGCTCGCAGGCCAGCCGAAAAGGCTCTGAACTGCGTTTGCTCAAGGCATCACAAAGCGTTGAGCGAACCATGCTGCGAGCGTTGAGATGATAATGGTGAGGTTCCAGCGATTGCGATGCTGTCGCCAAGGCGCGCAGGCTGCTGGCTTGTGTTATCTGACCAAAGATCAGCGTGACGAGCAGATCCCAAGAGCTGAATTGCTTGGCATAACGATCAGCGCCACAGCGTTTGACTGCATTTTTGAACAACTGATGAGGGAGTGCTTGGAGCATTTGTGAAAAGCGAGTGCTGCTGAACATAGCCGGAATCGAGTCTGAAAAAGCCGAGTATCGCTCAAAGGCAGGTACAGCAAGGGGGAGCAAGCTCCCCCTTCAGTTTTTACCGGACACTAGTGACGCTTCCGCGTGGGAACGCAGCCCGTGACGCTCTGCGTCACACCTGCTTGCGGCGCGTCAGAGCTGGAACGCGGAGCGTCCCTTGAGGCATTCCCACGCGGAGCGTGGGAACGATCAAGGCTCCCTCGCCACAGGAATCAGCGTCGGCGTTTCTCGATGGAGTACACAAACGGCGCCACGATTTCGACGGAGCCGTTGGTCAGCATGTCGGCCGGCGGCTTGGGCAGTGGCTGGGCGTCGCGGATCATGTCCAGGGTGGCCTGGTCCAGGGACTCCGTACCGGCGCTGTCCACCAGTTTGTACGACAGCACGTTACCTTGGGCATCCACCACGAAGCGCAGGCGGTTGGTGCCTTCCTTGTTCATCTGCCGGGCCCTGAGGGGATACTTCTTGTGCTTGGCCAGGTGCGCCAGCAGCGTGCCTTGCCAGTTGGCCTTGGCCGCCATTTGCGCCGGCGACGGGCCAGGGGCCGGTTGCGCGGATTTTTCGCTCGGGGCCTGGGTTGGCTGGGTGTCGCTCGGCTTCTGCTCCGACGGCTCTTCCTTCGGCGGCTCGGGCTTTTTCTCTTCCACGGGCTTGGGCTTGGGCGGTTGAGGCTTCGGCTTGGGCTTGACCGGCTTGGGCACGGAGATCTCCGGCTTCGGCGCTTCGGCGAGTTTCGGCAACGGCAGCTCTTCAACCGGCTCCGGCGGTCGTGGCGGCGTGACGACTTTCGGCGGTGCCGGCGGCGGTGGGGCCGGAAGCGGCGCCAGCTCGACCATCATGGCCTGGGGCGGCAATTCCAGGGGCGGGCGCGATGTCCAGTTCAGCGCCAGCGCAATGGCGAGCGCGTGCACGCCCAGCACCACCGCCAGACTAGCGCCGTAACGCGTCAGCTTTTGGCGCGTGTTGATCATTTCTTCGGCGCCGTCTCGAGTCCGACCAGGCCGACCTTCAAGTAGCCGGCGCCGCGCAGGGCATCCATCACACTCATCAGGTCGCCGTAGTCCACGCCCTTATCGGCCTGGAAGAAGATCGTCGTGTCCTTTTTGCCCTGGGTTTTGGCGTCGAGGGTGGCACCGAGGGTTTCGGCTTTGACCTCGTCTTCGCCCAGGAACAGGCGCTGGTCGGCCTTGACGCTGAGGAACACCGGTTTCTCCGGGCGCGGCGATGGCTTGGCCGTCGACGCCGGCAGGTCAACCTTGATGTCCACGGTCGCCAGCGGGGCGGCCACCATGAAGATGATCAACAGCACCAGCATCACGTCGATGAACGGCGTGACGTTGATTTCGTGGTTCTCGGCCAGATCGTCGTCTGCGCCTTCCTTCAAATGCAGGCCCATGGCCGATTACCCCACCTTCACCATGTGCGGTTGCGAGCTGCGCTCGGTCGGCTGGTGGTCGAGGTCGCGGCTGACCAGCAGCAGCACTTCGGCCGAAGCGTCGGACACCTGGGCCTTGTAGCCGGCGATGGAGCGGGCGAACACGTTGTAGATGACCACGGCAGGAATGGCCGCCACCAGCCCGAGGGCGGTTGCCAACAGGGCTTCGGCGATGCCAGGGGCGACAACGGCAAGGTTGGTGGTCTGGGTCTTGGCGATGCCGATGAAGCTGTTCATGATGCCCCACACGGTGCCGAACAGGCCCACGAACGGCGCCGTCGACCCGATGGTGGCGAGTACGCCGGTGCCGCTGCTCATGTTGCGACCGCAGGCGGCCACCAGGCGTTCGAGGCGGAAGCTCACGCGTTCCTTGATGCCTTCCTTCTCGCGGCTGTTGGCCGACAGGCGCATCTCTTCGAGCGCGTCGTGCACCAGCAGGTTGGCGAGGGTGCCTTCCGTCGCTGCCGTGGCGCTGGCTTCCTTGAGAGTGGTGGCTTTTTTCAGAGCCGCGATTTCACCGCGCAAGCGACGCTTGGCGCCCATCAGCTCGAAGCCCTTGGCGATCCAGATGGTCCAGGTGATGATCGACGCGATGGCCAGGCCGATCATCACCAGTTTCACGATGATGTCGGCGTTCTGGTACATGCCCCATGGGGACAGGTCGTGGGCCATGCCCAGGGAGTTGTCGGCCTCGAGCACCTCAGGGGCATCGGCTGCCACGGCTTGGGCCGGTTCGCCGGCCACGGGTGTTACAACGGGGGCGACGGCCTCGGCCGGGGCCTGGGTGGCGGCCGGCGCGGTAGCTGGGGCCGTGGCCGGTGTCTGTGCATCGGCGAACGCGGCGGCAGGTGCCAGCAACAGGCTGCACAACAGCGCTGCCACGGCACCCCAGGCGCGAGATCGGTTGGTTGGCGAAGCGGAGGATAGGGAGCGTTTCATGCTGGCCGGACCTGAGAGAAAAAGAAGTCGATGTTCTTCCAGACCTCGTGAGGCCGAGAACAAAAGTGGGGTGCATTATTGCAAGTAATTCTTGTTAACAAAAGTAATAGAGTATCTTTTTTTCCTGCATTCCTAGCCGCGCGTCTCTTTGGCGCGCTAGTCTGCGGCTTTACCAGAGGAGATCCTGATGTCCGCGCCTTCTGTTTTGATCGCCGGTTGCGGTGATATCGGCGGCCGTCTCGCCAGCCAGTTGCTGGCGGCGCAATGGCAGGTTTATGGCATGCGGCGCTCGGTTTCGAGCCTGCCGGCGGGCGTTATCGGGGTGGCGGGGGATTTGTTCAGCGCGCAATGCCCAGCCGCCTGGCCGACCGGGCCACTGGACTACCTGGTGTACAGCGCCGCTGCCACCGAGCACGACGAAGCGGGTTATCGTGCGGCGTACATAGAAGGGTTACAGCATGTGTTGGGCTGGCTGAAGCAGCATGGCCAGCAGCCCAAGCGGTTGCTGTTTGTGTCCAGCAGCAGCGTTTACGGGCAGAAGGCAGGGGAGTGGATCGATGAAACATCGCCCACCGAAGCCGATGGCTTTTCCGGTCGGCTGATGCTCGAAGCCGAGCAAGTGGCCCTCGACAGCGGCATCCCGGCCAGCCGCGTGCGCCTGACGGGCATCTACGGCCCGGGCCGCGAATGGCTATTGAGCCAGGTGCGCCAGGGCTATCGCGTGGTGGTCGACCCGCCGCTGTACGCCAACCGCATCCACGCCGACGACGCCGCCGGGTTGTTGGCCTTTCTGCTGGAAGCGGATCGTCAGGGCAAAACCCTCGACGACTGCTACATCGGCGTCGACAACGCCCCTGCTGCACTGGCCGAGGTGGTGGGCTGGTTGCGCGAATACATGGGCGTCACCGACTGGGCCGAAGACGCCAGCGTGCGCCGCGCCGGCAGCAAACGCTGCAGCAACGCCCGCGCCAAGGCCCTGGGCTGGACCCCGCGCTACCCGAGCTTTCGCGAAGGCTATGCGGCGATCCTGGAAGGACGTTGCTGAAAGGCCAGTGAGCCAAACACAGACCCCCTGTGGGAGCGAGCCTGCTCGCGATGAGGCCGGAACAGTCAACATGGATGTCGACTGACAGATCGCTATCGCGAGCAGGCTCGCTCCCACAAGAGGATCTGTGGCAGCCGCGACCCAGCTCATCACCATCAGAAGCAGTTCCTGCCTTCCCCTACGTCGACGGCATCAAAGCCGATACTCAATCGGGCCGGCTATTGCATTGCGCTCTCGGCTCGCGTCGCGCGAAAACTACATCGCCCCTCGGCGAAGTTCCTCAATCGCTTTTTGCAAACCTTTGGAGTCGGCCGCCATCGCCTTCTCGGATGACTCACCGGGCTCCAGCTTTCTCATCACCGCCATACTCTTATCGTCGTAGATAAACAGCTGTGCACCCGATGGCAAGGTTACTGTACGAGCGACTCTGGAGTTATCTCCAAGAGTAGGAGGTGGCGTCGTATCCACAACGCCCCCAGCACCGGGTTGACCTGGCTGCCCTTGTTGATCTGATCGACCTAAGCTTTTCACGCTCAAGTCTCTGGCAAAAACAGCAGAGCACCTTTCCCTCAGTACGGCCGGGACCCTGGCTTCGCCAATACTTTCATACAGGTCAAGGCACAGATAAAACTGGTCATCTACACCGATAACCGAGCCGGCAATTTTCTCGACACTGGCTGCCACCACGGTCATTACGTCCTTATTGATCTCGCTCGTGCTTGCCAATGTAGATGCGCTTGATCCCGAGGCCGTGACCAGCGACTTTCTTGCCTCCTTCAGCGCAGCCTCAATGGAATCAATCGACGCTTTCAACTGCTTGGCTTCATCCGTCGCGGGATCCATACCCTTGTACTTCGCATTTGCCGCATTCAACTGGGTGGTCAGCTCAAGCACAGCGCCCGCTCTGTCTGCTGTCGCTGAGCCGCTCAGGGTTACGCTTGGGCTACGGACAACCCCTGTAAGCTGTTCAATCGCCATTAGAGCGACAGTGTTGCGCTGATTCCGGGTGAGCATCATCCGGTAGGCACTCGGTGTAATGCCGGAGTTACCGTAGGCTTGGCAAATACTGTAGAGCTGATCCCTCAGCAGCTGAATCGAATGGGTTCGTAGGCCGATACTTGCCCCCGACTCCTGGAACGCTGCCGCCAGTGCAGCCACGTCCTCTTTCTCCAGGGATAACGAACCCGCCAACGTCTTGAGCGCATCCGGGCTGGGCTCGGGGCACAGCACTTCGGTTTTCTTGCCACTTGTATCCACCCGAGTGGAGTAGGTCAGCAACCGCTCGTCGGCCTCAAGAACCCGAGACTTCTGGTACGGCGCACATCCTGTCAGTAAACAAACAACCACAACCGCGGATGGCCAAGTTACGTTCATCATGATCTCTTCCCTAAGAATGCGAAGGGGGTTCAGGAGGTCCTGCATGCCCAGTCGGAGCGTAGATGGCAAATTGCCGCCTCGCCAATTCCTGGCAAGGCATACTCAAAAAGTTGGTGGCCCCTTGTGGGGGAGGCTGATAGGAATTGCTTCTGCAGGTTCCCTGTCTGAACCCTTCACCACCAGGACGAAACACCCCCCAGGGCATCACGCAACTGAGCCGCGCCGATATTGCGTCGCCCCGGATCCGGCGCCAGGGCCGTTCGTAGTGCCGGCCAGCAACGCCTGGGCAGGTGGGGCGGGGCCTTGAGCTTGCGTTCCAGTCTGTCATCGCGAGCCTGGGTTGAAGGCACGCGACGGAACGGGTGTTTACCACTCGCCAGCTCATACAGCACGCAAGCCACGCCATAGACATCGGCTCCCGCCGACAGCGGTGCGCCGTCCAGTAGTTCAGGCGCGGCATAGCCTGGGGTCCAGGCGTTGAGGCGATGGCGATTCAGGTTGGGCAGGTCTTTCAAGGGACCCGCCGTTGCCAGGCCCAAGCCGAAATCGAACAGACGCACGCCGTCTTCGCTCAGCATCACGTTGCTTGGTTTCACATCGCCGTGCAGAACGCCCCGGCGATGGATGTAGGCCAAAGCATCGAGCAGGGGCACGGCAATCGCGTGCCATTCATGCCAGGGCAATCCAAGGGGTCGTTCGCAGAGCAGTTGGTCCAGGGTCAGGCCGCGCATCAGCTCCATGGTGATGAAAGCCCGCCGCTGGGCCGCATCCACTTCGAAGGTGTAGGGACGCAACAGGTTCGGATGATGCAATCGCCGGGTCAGGGTGAATTCGCTGTAGAGCAGGGCGCTGGCGTCGGGGGACTCGTCAACGTCCTCATTGAGCATTTTCAGCGCGATGTACGGATCGGGATCGCTGTATTGCTCTTGCAGCAGGTCCCGTGCGCGATACACAACCCCCATGCCGCCAGCGCCGAGCAAGTGTTCAAGGTGATAGCGCCCCGCGAGCACGTCAGGCATTTCACCGATGCTCCGTTGGCCAGCCAGCAAGGCAGACGGAGCGCCAGCGAACGCGACATACGTGGGCTGAGGGGGCGGTGTGGCTTGCGGGTCGTTCACTGGCCAATCACCACGGCCGTCAGGTTATCCCGCGCCGCACCGTGCAGTACTCGTTCAAACAGATATTCCAGCGTCATGCGCGGTGAAGCCAGACCCAGCCCATGACCCAGGGCCTGGCCGCTGAGGTCCTGATACAAGCCGTCACTGCACAACAAAAACCTATCACCGGGATGAACGTCCAGCTCCAGCACTTCCAGCGTCAGCTCTGGCGCGGCACCCACCGCACGGGTCAAGGCCTTGGCCGCAGGATGGGCACCGGCCTCGTCGATGCTCAGGTGTTGCTTGCTGATCAGTTGCTGTTGCAACGAGTGGTCCTTGGATAATTGATACAGGCGCCGACCACGCCACAGGTAGCAACGGCTGTCGCCTGCCCAGATGCAGGTGCCGCGGTCGCCTTCCAACAGCAACGCCACCACGGTGCTGCCTATGATGGCGGGATGCTGTTCGGCGGTGAGGGTCAGTTCCTGGCTGAGCCGTCGATTGGTCCAGCGCAGGCATTGGCGCACTGCCCTGGAGCGCTCCTTAAGGTCCGGGTGCGGCGGCAGCGCCGCCAGGTTGGCAACAATCAACTGACTGGCGACATCGCCCCCGGCGTATCCACCCATCCCGTCGGCTACCGCCCACAGCCCCTGTTGCGGGCAGTCGAGAAAGGCATCCTCGTTTCGTGGCCGGAGTTTGCCAGTGTCCGTACGCCCGGCGCTGCGCCAGGTACCTGCGCCCGGCATCAGAGCTGCACCGGCATTCGGAAGGTGCGCAGAACGCTCATGTCGAAAGGATTCGGCGTGCGCTGGCTCATCAACAGGAAGTTGGCCCGCAGGCCGCCCAGGTCTGCCTTGAGCACCCGCACGTCACGCCCGGTCAAGTATTCGGTTTCCATCAGGTCGAACAGGCGAAACAGCGACCACGGCCCTGTGTTTTTCTCGATGCCCACGCCGCGCCCGACCCATTTTTCCAATACCAGAGCGGCCCGACCGTCTTGAGCGTCGCTCGGCCAGGTAAACGCCACGGGCAGGATCGGGCCATGACGGTATTCGAGCGCCTTGTCGCCGAAGCGGAATTCGGAACGGCTCACCGCCGGGTCGAGCGTGTACGGCTCAAGTTTGAACTGCACCTGCGGCTCGGCCGGGTTTTCGGCAAAAAAACTCCGGCGGATGGTGTGCGCCGCCGACAGCTGATCAAGAAAGGCTCGTGACATCGGCAAGCTCTGGCCGTCGATGCCGCGAAGACGATAGTGCCCCGCCGAGCCGCTGACGAAAGGTTGCAGGTAACGCTCGAAGAAGCGATCGACTATACCCTCATCCTTGAAGAACTCCCGGAAGTCGTTGATCGCGACGTCACTGGCGCTGTGAGCGCTGAACGGATACCGCTTGTTAATGGCCTTGCCATAGAAACCGTACAGCTCACTCTGATAACGCTGGTTCAGAAAACGGTATGAATCGTTGAGCACCAGGCGCCAGCTGTCTTCGGCCAGGCTGTTGAACCATGCGCTGATCGGTCGGGGCAGACGCGTGGACGCATCACGCAGGTTGCTCAGGGCATCACGCTTGCCGCCCATGCGGCTCCTGGCCAATTCAAACGCAGCCTGCTCCGGCGTGCCGGCGCGGGCCAGGCTCGCCAGTTGCAACTGCACTTCATCGAGGACCCGCAAGGCTTGGGTCAGGTCGGCAGAGGGGCCGTTGTCAGGGTCGAGCAGACGGTGCAAGGGTTCGAAGCGCCGCTGCAGGGATTTCTGCGCGGTGTCCGGCAGTTTCTCGGCGAGGCTGCCGGAGATTTTCTGGGTGGTGGCGGCCAACTGTGCAGCGACACCGTTACCGACGATGGACGTCGCCTCGTCGATGCGTTCGGCAGCGGTCTGGAGCCGGGTGTTCTCGCGCACCTGTACCAGCATCTGCAGGATCGGCGAATGAGCCGACGTCAGCCCCGCCAGTTGTTCGGCCCCTGCGCCTGTGCCATCGAGCGATTGCAAGGCTACCTGGCCGATCGCTTCGCTCCACTGGTCGGCGTAGTCGCGAAAGTACAGCTGTTCGAGTTCGGTTATCAGGCGTCGCAAGTCCCCGCCGCTGAGGGTTGTGCCTTCGCCCAATACCCAATTGTCCCGCAGCAGTTCGGTGACCAGCGCCATGCCCTGAACCGAGAAGTAATGCTCGTACCCCCGGCGGGTGTAGAAACCAGGAATCGGATGGTCGATGCCGATCAGCAGCGGCCCTTGCGGCCCCAGGTGCTGGCTGAGGCGGTACTGTGGCAAGTGTCCGGCCTGCTCTCGCAGCATGCGGTAAACCACGGTGACCATGGATTCGCTGCGCAGGGCTTCCCGAGCCTCGGCCACCAGCGACCCATCGAGCCGCTGGGTGAACGGTTGCTCCAGCAAGCGCTCGAGGTGACTGTTCAAGCCGTCCTGTAGCGCCGTGTTGCCGGCGTAATGCAAAGACCAATCGCGGGCAACCCGATCCTTGAGCCACGGGGTATCGCGTCGCTCGTTCAGGTTCAGCATCAGGTACGCGCGCAGGCTGTTGAACAGCTGTTCGCGGTTATCCAGGTTGTCTCGGATATGCCCTTCAAGCATCTGCGTGATCCGGGGCAGCAGTTGCTCTTGCAGTTCACGCCGGTAGGCGTCGGTGACGACCGGTTTGCTCAATTCGCCCTGGTACAGGCCAACGCGCTCATGCAGTGGCGCCTCCCCGGCAGGTGGGAAAATCCGTGTGGCTGCGAAACGGGTATCGAGGGATGCGCTCAGGGCCGGCCAATCATCCTCCGCTTGCAGGACGGAGCGCTGTTGCTCCCACCGTTGCGCCAAGGTACGTAGCTGTTCCAGGCGTTCGTGGTTGGTCGAAAACCCGTTCGCCCACAACAGCCCGAACAGACCGAGGGCCGACAGCGCCCCCAGGTACAGGCCACGCTGGCCCCAATGGATACGGCTGCGCTCGCGCTGATCGAGGCCGGCCAGATCGGCTTCGGGAAAAATGACCCGACTGAGGAGTGATTGGATGAAGCGTGGGCGGCCGCCAGGCGAGGCGCTGGTCAGGTAGAACCCCCGCAGCGGACAGACGCTGCCGGTGAACGCTTTTTCGACCAGCAGGCACAGGTGGGCGCCGATCTGTCCCAACTGATGAGGAAAGTCGAGGATGTGACTGCGGCGCTGGAGGTCGCGCTCCTCATGCATGCGCAGGATCACCTGGCTGTTGAGCCGATGGAGCAGCGCCTCGAGTTCGTCCCGCAGCACGGTCACGTCGGAGCCTCGCTGGTTCCGGCTGAACGTCGCGCCCAGCACCTGATCGCTGTCCTCACGGGTCAGCGAATCGAAGAATTCATTGAAGCCCGGCACGTTGTCTGCCTGGCTAAGCACCAGGTAAATCGGTACATCCACGTGAAGTTGCCGTTGCATCTCCTGCAAGCGACCACGGATCTGGCAGGCCAGGGTGATGACTTCATCCTCGCTCCCCCGACGCAATATCTCGACCGGCACGCTGACCAGCACACCGCTCAGGGGCTGATTGCGGCGGCGCTTGCGCAGCCGTTCGAGCAAGGTGTTCCAGGCATTGCCATCGACCTCGGCGTCCCTCTGGGTCAGATAGCGGCCCGCGGTATCGAGCAACACTGCCTGCTCGGAAAAGTACCAGTCGCAATATCGGGTGCCCGACGCGTCGTCCATTGGCTTGAGCCCGGGCCTGTCGACGAAGAACTCGATGCCCGAGCAGTCGAGCAGGCGGGTCTTGCCGCAGGCTGGCGGGCCGATCAGCAAGTACCACGGCAAATCGTTGTGCAGGCTGAGGTTGTGGCCGGCATGCACAGGTGAAATGCCGGGTGTGCGCAGCGCTTGCTTGAAGCGCGAGTGCAGTTCGCGTCGCTCCTCATCCATGCTGGCCTGGCGGAGGAGGCGCTGCCGGTCGGGGTCGGTTGCCTGGGGCGCCGCGCTGGCGACGGTGCGTCCGTTGATGAACACCATCCCCAGACCCCACCCCAGCAGCAGCGCACTGATGGTCAGCAAACGTGCCGTCGGACTGGCCCAGAATTTGTTGTCATTGACCGCCAGCAGCGGCCCGAGGAACCACACCAGCAGCGTTACGCAAAGCACCAGCAGCAACGTCCAGACCCAGGCCGGACGCACCCAGGCGCCTACTTTCCCGAAAAGCAATTTCATGACACATCCCTGTTTTACGGCAGCGGCTGAGCGGTGACCGGTTCTGGTGATTGATAAGGGTGCAGGACAGTCTTGCGGTGCTCGGCCAGTACCCAGGCAAAGCTCGAATACATCATCCCCAGGCACACCAGGGTGAAGAGCGCCACGGTCCAGGCCGGAACGCTGCGTACCGGGCGGCGACGTACCCCTTCGAGGCCTTCGCAATGGGGTGACAGCTCACCGGGAATCTCGCCACGTACCTGACGGATCAGCCGGTAGAGGCTGTCGCGCACGCCTTCGAGTTCCAGCGCTCCGCGCATCTGGACCCGGTACTTGCCCTCGAAGCCGAGGGACAGGCACAGGTACAGCAACTCGAGCATCGGCAGGTGCCGGGTGGGGTTCTTCGACAAGCGATCCAGTAACTGGAAGACCTTTTCGCCGCCGAAGGTTTCGTTATGGAAGGTACTGAGCAGGCTCATTTGCGACCAACCGCTCCCGTTGCCCCACGACGTTGTGACCACCGCTTCGTCGAGCACGGTGCAGAGCACGTAACGGGCAGCGGTCAACTGGCTGCTCTCGACACCGCTCTGTGTGGCACGGGCTTCGAACTGTTCCAGATCGCGGGTCAGCTCGTGCTTGAGAGTCCGCAGGTCCTCACGGTCGCGACCGTGTTTGAGCCTGACCAATTGCGACAACAACCCGGATGCCGCCGCCACCAGCGGGTTGAGGCCGGCTGTCGAGGTTCGCGTGGGTGGCTGGTGCGCGGCGTAGATCATGCGCTCCTGCAACTGCTCGATACGCGGCGGCGCGGCGGCGTCGGTCAATGGTTGCGAAGCCGGGCGTTGACCATGATGGTCGAGCAGGACGGTGGTTTCGTCCTGAGGATTTTCCTTGTCCATTTTGGTCAGTTCCTGATGGCCCAGAAGTTCAGTTCAAGCTCGGAGAAGTCTCCGGAAACGTGGAAAGCAAAGCCTGCGGAGCGATTCAGTTGGGCCAGGTCTTCGGGGTTGGGCTCGAGGATGAAATAGGTTTTGTTGGCGTGGAATGCAATCTGCCGCGGCGCCACGGGCAAGGGCCTGATCCGGATGCCGGGCAGGTGCAGATTGACCAATTGGCGGATGCGCTCCACCGGAGCGATCTTGAGCTGCGAGGGCAAGCGCTGGCGCAACTCTTCGCCGTCGCAATGGGCGCTCGCCGCGAGCACGAACGAAGCCGAGCCCAGCAGTGAAAGGTCGTGGACCGGCGAGACGATGATGCCGTATTGGCGCGCCTGCAACGGCAGTTCAATCGCGTGCTGTTCCAGCACCATGGAGAGCATCTGGCGAATGCCCTGCATCAAGCTTCGAAAGCAGCCACCCTGGTCACTGTGTCGATAGTGGTTGGTGAACGGTGGGCGTTTGCTCTCGCCGGAGAACGTCGCCAATTCGCCCAGCAGGGTCAGCAAGGTGCGGTAGAGCCGTTCGGGGTGTACCTGCTCCAGGTCCAGGTCATGCCGCAACAGCAGTTCGTTGCGGTTGATCAACTGCAGCATCATGAAGTCGCCGACCTGGGTGCCTCCGGCCTTGCCGTTGGAGCGAATCCGTTCAGCGAGACTGTCTCCCCGGTGCCCGAGCATGCCGATGACTTCCTTGAGGCACGAGCGCAGATAAGCGGATGAACCAGCCTGGATAAAGGTCGGGATAAAGTCCGGATCGAGCCGGATCACGCCATCGGACGTGGTATCGAGCACCTCGCAGAGCTTGAGTTTCACGAATGCCTGGTCACTCTGCTGCTCGCCCAGCAGCAGGCGCAGGTCCGGGCGGCCACAGCTGACCGGGCTGCTGAGCGCGTCCGCGGCATTGGAGTCGGCCACCTGCATGTCGTAGGTGATGTAGCGCGCCAGTACGTCAGACTGCTCCGGACGGCGGGACTCGACGCGATTGCCGGTCACCAGCGGCAAAGCCAGGTAGATTGGCGTGTTGCTGGTATTGGGCGGGACTTCCAGGACCAGGGATTCGGCGTTGCCGTTCAACTCGAACAGGCTGCCGTCCGGTAAAACCCCCGAGGCCTGGCTGACCACCAACTGGCCCATGTTGAGAAACTGGGAATCGATTTCCAGCCCCAGGAATCCCCAGGCGTATCGGGCCAGGCAGCGCGTGCGGAACTTCAGCTGGTGATCGAAGTAGCGGTCGTTGTGCTGTAAGTGCTGTGGGCGCAGCAGCATGCCTTCCTGCCAGATGACTTTATCGTGGTTCATCGGGCATCGGCCTCGGCAGGTCTTTGCATGGCGTTGGTAATCCCGTCCTGTTCGAGGACGAGGCTCGCCTCGGTGATTTGTGCCACGGTGACTGGCAGGGTGTAGCGCCAGCGGGCTTGTGGCAGGTCACGGTAGGCCGCGACGACGCCGACGTAACGACCACCCCCGGCGACGGCGAGCTTCAGCTCTACGGTTTCACCCGGACGCAGCTCCAGTTCTTCGCTGGAAAGCAGATCCGGCGACAGCGTTTCCCTGGCGCGTTCATAGAGGCTGAAGAAGTCCGCATGCTCGAAAGCCACCGGATGCCTGAGCTCAAACAGCCGCACCACCACGGGCGAGGGCCGTCCGTTGAGGTCCGGGTTGAGTTGATCGCTGGCCGCCAGCGTGAGGTTGAGCTTGGTCATCGTCGAAAAGGGCGACAGCGTGGCGCAACCGGCCAACAGCAGCGTCGTGAGGAACAGCAGCGTGCAACGAGACATGTGCGTCATCCATGGTGGTCGGTGTGCAGGGTGGAAACCAGGCGAACCTGTTCTTCGTAAGCCTGGGCGAAGTCACGGGCCAGCAGTCGTTCTATCCAGTCGTCGTCCTGGCACAAGGCCTGGTGATAACGGCCATAAGCCCTCCAGCAGCCGCCACTCGTCCTGATCAGCGGCTTGTGCTCCCGTTCCAGTCGGAACATCAGTCGTTGGGGGGAGAAGTGTTCCAGCGTCGCGCGCAATGTGGCGCGGCACGCGGTGAGCAAGGCCACGTGATGGGCTTGCAAATCGCGGAAGGCCCGGGTAATGGCCTGGTCGGCCGACAACTGGGCCGGGTTGTCCGGTTGCAACAGCATCTGCACGGCATGCTGGGCGTCGTCGGCGAACTTCAGCGGGTTCTTCTGTTCATCCTGGATAAGCGTCTGCGCCAGACGCAGTTCGCGCTTCAACTCTGACCGGGTATGCAGGCTTTGCTGCAGTCCCTGGAGGCTTTGCCTGAGCAATCTCACGGTACTCAACGCCAGGGCTTCGCGGGTCGCGTTGTCCAGGTTTCCAAGGTCCATGCCCAGCGCTGAGCCGAAACGTTCCCAGAAGTCTTCGTGTGGAGGAAGGGGCACGATGGTCGGTGAGATCGGCGCCTGATCGGATTCGACCGGGACATCGACCAGTTCCGGCAGCAGCAGGTTTTCCATGTCGATGGGCGCGTAGTCGGCACACTTGAAGGCGTCCGTTGGTGCGGCAGCGGGGCTGATCAGTTCGTCTATTTCCGAAAACCCACCGGGTTGTTGCTCCAGCGCCTTCAGTGGGTCGAGATCGAGAAAGGCATCGTCCGGAATCAGGCTTTCGACTGACAGTGGGCGGCCTGCCGGTGCGGTGCTGCTCGATGGGCCGGTAACCAGCCGCGCCAGGATTTCGAAATCGCCCATGAGGAAGACATCCCCGTCCTGGATACGCACCGGCTCGCCCTTGGGCAGGCGCGCACCACTTGCGCGATGGCTCACGCCGTTGCCGCTGGTGTCGGTCAGGAAAAATGCCCCTTCGCGCGCGCTGATCTGCGCGTGGTGTTTGGACAGCAGGCGCTGGCGGTCGGGAATGGACCAATCACAGCTGTCGCCCCGGCCGATCACGCCGCCAGCCGGTCCGAATGTCTTGCGGCACAGTGGCGTCGGAATGAACTGTCTGGCGTTCAGCATTTCAAGCACAAGCTCCATCGATACTCCTTGCGGTTACTTGCCGCGATTGACCGCCTCGGGATCACCCAGGGGGCGATAAGCGCTGTCATTGAATGTGTAATTGCCGTTGCAGCCGCCGAGGCCGAATGACACGACGACCGCCAGCAGGACGGCTTGCCAGGAAAAATCAGGCATCGGAAGGTCTCCAGGTTTGAAAGGGCCGGGCGCCAGGAACCAGCGATGGGGGTGGGTCATCGAAGTCCCTCGGTTGAATCTTCAGGCGCCCGAGGCGATAGAGCAGGGTGCGACGTGGCAAGCCGAGTTCGCGGGCGGCCAGCGTCTGGTTGCCGGCGTTCTTGCGCAGGCAATCGATCAGCAGGCCGCGTTCGATTTGCCCCAGTCGTTCACGCAGGTTCATGGGATGACGGGCGAGGGCCGTGTCGACGTGCAAGGCAAAATGTTCGACCAGTAGCTCGTCGCCCTCGCACAGCAACACGGCCCTTTCCACGATGGCCTTGAGTTCGCGCACGTTCCCCGGGAAGCTATAGGCGGCCAAATGATCGAGGGCGGCGTCGGACCAACCCAGCGGATCGCGTCGCAAGAAAGTGCAGGCCTTGTCGGCGAAGTGCCGCGCCAGTTCGAGGATGTCGCCTTCACGCTGGCGCAACGCCGGTAACTGGATCGGGAACTGGGCGAGTCGGTAATACAGGTCTTCGCGAAACTGACCTTCCTCCACCCGTTGTCTCAGGTCACGGTGGGTCGCGGCGATGATGCGAACGTCGATCCTGTGGGTTTTGCTGGACCCCAGCGGACGGATTTCCCCCTCCTGCAACACCCGCAGCAGCTTGGCCTGGAGGGACAATGGCATGTCGCCGATCTCATCGAGCAGCAGCGTGCCTCCCTCGGCCGCATCGAACAGCCCGAGACGATCCCGGTCGGCCCCGGTGAACGCGCCCTTGCGATAGCCGAACAGCTCGCTTTCCAGCAGGTTCTCGGGGACCGCTGCACAGTTCTGCACGATGAACGCCCTGGTGCGACGCGGACCACAATCGTGAATGGCCCGGGCCACCACTTCCTTACCGGTGCCCGTCTCGCCACGTAGCAGGACGGTGTAGGGGCTATGCAGGACTTTGCTGATCAACAGGCAGGTCTGGCGCATCGCCGGGCTTTTGCCAATCAGGCCGTAGCCGTTGGTGCCAGGCACGGTTGTGGCGACGGGGGAGGGGGCACCGGCAGGACGGTGCAGGCGCTGCAACAGATGTTTCTGACTGAGCGCGAAGGCCCCAAGTCGGCTCAGGGACTTGGCAAACCCATGCAGGTCGAAGTGCTTGCCGGTGGCGCATAGCAACAGCCCTTCGACGGTGTTGCGTGGATTGATGAGTGGCACGCAAAGCAGCGACTGCCAGGGCGTCGGCCGGTTCGGCAGGAAGCCGGTTTCGTGAAGGCTTGAGTTCAACGCGTCGAGGCTGACCACACGGTTCTGGCACAGGGCGAATTGCAGCAGTTGCTCGCCGCTGTAATCGGAAGGCAGCCGGGTCCGGTCACGGAAGCACAGTTGGCCTTCCAGGCATTCGCTGTGCATTTCCAGATGGGCGTGGGTGGCATCCAGCAAGTACAACTGTGTCAGCTCGCAACCGCTGAGGTGGGCGGCACCCTGGATAAAATTCCCCAGCAACGTAGCGACATCCGCTGCGCCTGACAGGCTGGAGAATTGAGCCAGCAGAGCCTCGGCATAGGCCAGCGGTTGCGGCACCTGCTCGAACATCGCGTCCATCTCAGCTGAACTCACAGACGATGCCGGCGTTGCCATCCAGGGTGGCGTGCACCTGTCGCAATGCCTCGCCGCTGGCCATGGCCGCGAGCAGGCGATCGGCTACCTGGGGCATCAGGTGCAGGTCGAGCAGACGGTCGATCATGCGCGCGCCACTGTCGCTGCGAGTGCAGTGTCCGGCCAGGTGCTCCACCAGGTGTTCGCAGTAACTGAAGCTCAACCGACGAGCTTGCAGCCGCTCGCTCAAGCGGCCGAGTTTGATTTCCACCAGCTCCCGCAGCACCGGGCCGCTGACCGGGTAGTACGGCACCACGCACATGCGTGCCAGCAGCGCCGGCTGGAAATGCCGGCTGAGTATCGGGCGAAGGCTTTCCTCGAGATGTTCGGCACTCGGTCGTGCGCCGTTTTCGCACAGTTCGCTGATGCGCTCGCTGCCCAGGTTCGAGGTCATCAGAATCAGCGTGTTGCGAAAATCGATTTCTCGCCCTTCGCCATCATTGGCCAAGCCTTTGTCGAAGATCTGGTAGAACAGGTTCAGTACGTCCGGATCGGCCTTTTCCACCTCATCGAGCAGCACCACTGAATAGGGTTTATGCCGCACGGCTTCGGTAAGCATGCCGCCCTCGCCAAAGCCGACATAACCGGGTGGTGCGCCGATCAGCCGGGAAACGGTGTGTTTGTCCTGGAACTCAGCCATGTTGATCACGGTGACAAAACGCTCGCCGCCATACAGCAGGTCGGCCAGGGCCCGCGCCGTTTCGGTCTTGCCGACGCCGCTCGGTCCCACCAGCAGGAACACCCCCACCGGCGCGTCGGGTCTGTTCAGGCCGGCGGCGGCCGCGCGCATTGCACGGTCCAGGGCCAGCACGGCTTGTTCCTGGCCGCGGATACGGGCGCGTAAATCTGTGGCGAAACCGGCAACGCTTGCGCTGTGTTCACGCGCCAGTTGTGCCAGCGGTACGCCGGTCCAGGCATTGATGACTTCGGCCACCAGCCTTGGACAGACTTCGAAGCTGACCAGGCGCTCCCGGGCTTGCGCGGCCAATAGCGCATCATGGGTTTCGCATAGCGCCGACTGCAGGATCTCGATGTCCAGCGCTTGATCCGCTGCTGTTTCCCGCGCTTCGGCCAGTTGCTGGCGCAGCGATAACAGGCGTTCGGCCAGGATGCGTTGCTCGCTCCAGTCGACTTCCAGCGTCTGACGCTCTTTCTCGATGGCCTCCAGACGCGCTTCCAGTGCTTCCAGCGCCGGGAAATCAATCGGCAGACCGGCCTGGGCATCGCGGCGCAGCGCCTGGCGCTGGCGTTCACCTTCAGCCAGTATGCCGCGCAACCGCTCGAGGCTTTGCGGGGCCGCGGCCAGGCTGATACGCACCCGTGCGCAGGCGGTGTCGAGCACGTCAACAGCTTTGTCCGGCAGTTGACGGCCAGTCAGGTAGCGGGCCGACAGCTGTGCGGCCGCGACCACCGCATCATCGCGCAGGTAGATGCCGTGGCTGCTCTCGTAGACCGGGGCGAGGCCGCGCAGGATAGTGACCGCTTCCTCGACGGTCGGCTCGTGCAACTGCACCGGCTGGAAGCGACGGGCCAGGGCCGGGTCTTTTTCGAAGTATTTTTTGTACTCGCTCCACGTGGTGGCGGCGATGGTCCGCAGTTCGCCCCTGGCCAAGGCCGGTTTGAGCAGGTTGGCCGCGTCGGAGCCACCGGCATTGCCGCCCGCGCCGATCAGGGTGTGGGCTTCGTCGATGAACAGGATGATGGATTTGGGTGAGGCCTTGACCTCATCGATCACGCCTTTGAGACGGCGCTCGAATTCGCCTTTGATACTGGCTCCGGCTTGCAGCAGTCCCATGTCCAGCGAACGCAGTTCCACGTCTTCAAGTGCCGGTGGTACTTCCTTCGCAACGATGCGCAAGGCCAGTCCTTCGACGATGGCGGTCTTGCCTACCCCTGCTTCACCCACGGCAATCGGATTGTTTTTGCGGCGACGGGTCAGGATGTCGATCATCTGCCTGATTTCAGCGTCCCGGCAAAGCACGGGATCGAGTTGGCCGTCGCGGGCCTGTTGGGTCAGGTTGTGGGTAAAGCGCTCCAGCAGGGCATTTTCCTCGGCGACGGATGAATCGGCGCTCGGTTGGGCCTGTTGCGCCAAGGCATAATCCTTCAACCGGCCGATGTTGAGCTCGGCAAGCAGCGCTTGATAAGACGTGCCGGCGTGGTGAGCCGGGTGACGCAGCAACGCCAGGATCAGGGCGGCTTGGCCGACCAGGCTCTCACCCAATTCCAGACTGGCCACACCCAAGGCGTCTTGCAGCCATCGCACCAGCTCCGGGGCAAATGACGGGTTACACGAGACGCTGTGCCCAGGGCGTGGTTGCAAGGTCGCGATCAATTCGCCTGGGCTGATGCGGGCATCCTGCAAGGCGCGGGCGAGCAGGCTGTCCGGGCGTTCCAGCAGGCCCAGCAGCAGGTCTTCCACCAGGACCTTGTCGGCGCCACGGGCCACGCACTGCTCGGCCGAGCGCTCCAGGTCGTTCCTGGTCTCGGCATCCAGCGCCTGGATGAGTTGCTGGAGGTCTACGTTGATCATGTCATCCATCCCTAATGAATTTTACTGCCCAGGATCACTACGCCGTCGGCGCGTTCGTGGCCCAGCCAACTGGTCCATCCCAGGTGGCAGGTGTTCTGTTCGCCAATGCGCAATGCGCGTATTTCCTGCCGACGCAGGACCAGGCGGAGGTCATATTCGAGGGGATCGCGCAGGGTGAATCGCACCAGCGCGCACAGCGGCCGGTAACCGACGCCGATCGGCAGAAATTCGTGGAAACGTTGCCAGTCCAGGTTGCGGATATGGATGCGGAACTTGCCGCTGCGGTCGCGCACCTGTTCGCCCAGCACCAGGTCTTCATTCAACAGGCTGTTGGCGAGCCCCAGGCGATTGCGTTGCTCATCGATGATGTTCACGCGGCGCTCGATGCACTGTTCGAGATTCAGCTCGGCGTGCTTGAAGTAATAGCGCAACACCGCTTCGATCAGCGCCGCCGAATGAGCGCGAAGACTCAGCAGGCCGAGGTAGGGCAGCAGGCGCTTCCAGTTCAGTTGAGTGGCCTGGCGGATGGCTTCGCCACCCAGGCCAACCAGGGAGAATAGTTGTTCGGAGAACGGGTCCCGGGCACCGGTCCGGAAGCTTGCGCTGTAGCGGTATTTGCGCCAGATCGGCAGCATCAATCGTTGAAGACGATGGTGGAACAGGTCGAGAAAATGACGAGTCGGGTTGCCGTTCCCGTCCTCTCCCAAGGCCTGTTCGCCATAGAACGCCGGCAGCGGCGAGCCTGCGCCGACCAAACCGAGCAGATTCAGACGCAGGCGCGCCCGCAGTTGCCCATGTTCCTGGAAAAACTCCACGCGATCGATGTCACTGGCCGCGAACCCCAGGCTTGGGTTGGCCTGGAACTCCAGTTGCTCGTACAGGTGCTCGTCGCTCAGAAGCGGGTGGGCCTCGCGCAGCCGGTCAATGACCAGCAGCACGGCCTGGAACAGCGAGTATTCGCGTATTCCCCGCGTCAGTGCGCTTATAGAAGGGGTTGCTGGCCCATGCGGGGTGTCCATTGGTACACCTCTCCCTGTGTGCTGTTCACCCGCAGTTCGTGATACGAATTGAGGCTGGCATAAAGCGCAAAGAACTCGTTGAGGACCGAGGCGAAAACGAACAGGTCCCCCTCACCGAGATAGCCCTGTGGGTCGATGGTCAGTTCGGTTTGCAAGCCGCGAACCGGCAGGCCCCGGTGCAACCGGTCGACAGGCCGGTGCCTGATGGACTTGAGTCCGTCCAACAGGCACTTGCTGGTTCGTTCTGCCTGCTCGTCGTAATAACGGGGAAAGTCGTAGGTTTCGAGAATCACCTTGAGGGCGTTCACGTCTGCCAGCGACAGGTAGTTGAGTGACATGTTGCTGATCAGCTTCCAGAGGAAATCCTCATTGAGCGGCGGCGCGAAGCTGGACGTGACCGGGCTGATATTGCGGAAACCCAGCGACTGAGGGCTTTTTTCACCGGGCTGGTCGATGTCACCCAGCTTGAGTTGGCGCGGCAGGTTCTGGTTGGTGCACGTCAGTTCGATCGACAGGGTTTCATGCTGCTGGATGTCGCGGATGCCAAAGCCCAGGCAGGTATCCAGGCCGTCGTACAGCAGCGATGAACGTTGCCGAACGCTGTAGTAGGGACGGCTCTGCACATCGAAACCTGGGTCGTGTTCGAAGGATTCGAACGGTACATAGGTTCGATACCCCAGGCCGCCGGGGTTCCAGCCGGTCACGCTGTGCACCGAGTACACGCCGCAGTGCTCGCGGTCGTAACTGGCCGGCAGCAGCAGGTACTCGTCCTGCTTGCCATCCAGCCGGATCGGCTCTGCGTCATGCTTGAACAGGTTGACGATGGGGGTGCAGTAAAGCTTCACGTTATCCAGAGTCGGACGCAGCCGCTGGATACCGTTCTTGCCGATATCGAAGCGTAGGTCCAGGCCGCGCATCTGTTCCAGGATGCCTTGTGGCAGTGCATCGAGCAGGTCCAGGCCCGCGACGTCGACGAACAGGAACTTGTCCTGAAAGGCGAAATACTCCTGAAGGTAGCGATAGCCGCGAAAGGTATTCAGTGGATAGGGAACCAGCGCTTCCTCTTCGGCAAACCCCACCGGTTGGACACGGTCGGCGGGGATGCTGAAGGTCATTGGCGTACCGTTCGGCGCGCTGACGGGTTGGCCGGCGCCGTCCAGCGGGATCAGCTCGATCCCTTCAAGGTTGCGCAAGAGACTGAGATAGAGCATCTGGCTGATGTAGCGCTCACCGGCAAAGTGTAGGCGCAAGCGGCTCAACTGCACCTCACCCAGGTGACCATCACCGAGCATCTCCAGGCGCAGGTTCAGCAGCGAACCGTCGCCCTTTACCGAATAATTCAAGCCGGTCAGAGCCAGCGGCAGTACCTCGGTCGGGTAGCACGTACGAAAACGGCATCGCACCCCCTGGACAGGCTTGCTCTCGACCGGTGTATCGCGTTCCACCCGCAGCGCGGGGCCGGACCGCCCAAGTGGATCGAACTGCAAAATGCTGAAGGCCGGCAGCGGCCGCATGTAGTTTGGCCACAATAGCTGCATCAGCGAATGGCTCAGTTCTGGCAATTCATCATCGAGCTTCTGGCGCAAGCGCCCGGTCAGGAACGCGAACCCTTCGAGTAGACGCTCCACATCCGGGTCCCGCCCGGCCTGGCCCAGGAACGGCGCCAGCGCCGGGTTGCGTTCGGCAAAACGCCGACCCAACTGGCGAAGCGCGGTCAGTTCGCTCTGGTAGTAGTGGTTGAATGACATGGGTGGCTATCCTTGGCTGACCTTGACTTGACCGTTGCCGTCCAGGCAAACGGACAGGTTCATCCGCCGCTTCAGGCCCTGCGCATCGAGCAAGGCATCAACGCTGAAGAACAGGCAAAGCGGATTGGCGTCATTCGGTATCGAGGTGACACGGACGTTGCCGAGCCGTGGCTCATGGGTCTCGATGAACGTCCTGATCGCGCTGCTGGCCTGGCTCCGTGCGTCATGCAGGCTCAGGCGCATATCGTTGAGGTCCGGCAATCCATAGTCGGATGACGTCTGCGCGCTACCCGCACGGGTGCCCAGCATCCTGGTCAGATGAGCCGCCACGGAGGCCATGACGCTGGCCTCGCGGCTCAGCCCCGCACGTTCCTCGGTGTCACCGTTCAGGCGTTCGAAAAGACTGCCGTAAGTCATGGGCGGCGCTTATGCCTTGTCCAGCTTGCCGACCAGCGACAAGGTGAAATCGGCCCCCATGTACTTGAAGTGAGGACGAACATTGAGACTGACCCGGTACCAGCCGGGCTCGCCTTCAACATCGCTGACGACGATCCTGGCCGCCCGCAGGGGCCGCCGGCCACGGACTTCGGCGCTTGGGTTCTCCTGGTCGGCAACGTATTGGCGGATCCAGTTATTGAGCTCGCGCTCCAGGTCCGTGCGCTCCTTCCATGAGCCCAATTGCTCGCGCTGCAAGACTTTCAAGTAATGAGCCAGGCGATTGACGATCATCATGTACGGCAGCTGGGTACCCAGCTTGTAGTTCAGCTCGGCTTCCTTGTCCTCGGCGCTGATGCCGAAGAACTTTGGCTTCTGTACGGAGCTGGCGGAGAAGAACGCGGCGTTGTCGCTGCCTTTGCGCATGGTCAGGGAAATGAATCCCTCTTCGGCCAGCTCGTATTCGCGACGATCGGAAACCAATACTTCGGTCGGAATCTTGGTTTCGATTTCGCCCATGCTTTCGAAGTGATGCAACGGCAGGTCTTCAACCGTACCGCCGCTTTGCGGGCCGACGATGTTCGGGCACCAGCGGAACCTGGCGAAGCTGTCGGTCAGCCGCGTGCCGAACGCATACGCCGTGTTACCCCACAGGTAATGCTCGTGGCTGTTGGCAACGGTTTCCTTGTACACGAACGACTTCACCGGGTTCTCTTCCGGATCGTACGGGGGACGCAGCAGGAAACGCGGGACGGTCAGGCCGACGTAGCGAGCGTCTTGCGACTGACGGAAGCTCTGCCACTTGGCGAATTGCGGGCCTTCGAAGTGGTCTTTCAGGTCCTTGAGGTCCGGCAGGCCCGTGAAGCTTTCCAGGCCGAAGAACTTCGGGCCGGCCGCGGCGATGAACGGCGCATGGGCCATGCAGGCCACACTGGCAACGTATTGCATGAGTTTCACGTCCGGCGAGCTTGGGGACATGAAGTAGTTGGCAATGATCGCCCCTACGGGCTGGCCGCCGAACTGACCGTATTCGGCGGTGTAGATGTGTTTGTATAGGCCCGATTGCATGACCTCCGGCGAATCCTCGAAGTCATCCAGCAAGTCGCTCTTGGAGACGTTGAGCATCTCGATCTTGATGTTTTCGCGGAAGTTGGTGCGGTCAACCAATAGCTGCAGACCGCGCCATGCCGACTCCAGAGCCTGGAACTCCGGATGATGGAGGATCTCGTCCATCTGGCGGCTGAGCTTGGCATCGATCTCGGCGATCATGCGGTCGACCATGGCTTTCTTGACCGGCTCGCCGCTGTTCTGTGGTTTGAGCAATTCCTCGATGAAAGCCGACACGCCGCGCTTGGCAATGTCATAGGCTTCATCGTCCGGCGTCAGGCGGGTCTGGGCGATGATGGTTTCGAGAATGCTGTATTCGCCATGGTCCTGGTCCTGGCGCTGTTGCAGTGCTGCATGGGTGCTCATGTATCGGCTTCCTTGTCTGTCAGGGTCAAGCGTCTGTGGTCGGGGCGTTCAGGCCCAGCTCGTCCAGTACGCGACCACGGGAGTCATCGTCGGTCAGTGCGTCTTCGATGGCCTTGCGAAACGCCGGCGTGTTACCCAACGGCCCTTTGAGCGCCACCAGGGCGTCTCGTAGCGCCATCAGCTTCTTGAGCTCCGGCAGTTGTTCCACCAGGTGGGCGGGGGTGAAGTCCTTCATCGAGTTCAAGCGCAGTTGAACGGCCAGCTCGCCGGCATCGCTCTCTTCCTGAAGACGGTTCGGTACGCTCAGGGCCAGGCTCAGCTCTTGCTTGGCCAGGACTTCGTCGAAGGTCATCTTGTCGACGCTGATCGGCTTGCGGTCCTCGATCTTGCGATCGTCCTTGCGGTGGGTGTAGTCACCGATTGCCAGCAGCTTGAGCGGCAGTTCGATTTCTTCCTGGGCGCCGCCAGTGGCTGGCTTGAAGGTGACGTTGATGCGTTCCTTGGGGGCGACCGAGCCTTCTTTGGCCATGTTTTTTTCTCCTTGCGATGGGACCCGGAGGCCTATTCAATGACCCGTTCCAGGTCGAGGTGACACAACCTGCGGAATGTCTCTTCCTTGCGCTCGCGCACGGGATGGTTCTGCGGCAGCAACTCGCAGCAGTGGTGCAGCAGGTGCAATACCTGCAACGCCAGTTCGGGCTCCCACGCATTCAGCTCCGGGCTTTGCAGCCTTTGATCGAGCGCTTCGAGCTGGACCTTGGCGAGTTCGTATTTCTTGGCCGAAAAGCACAGCCGGGCCATTGCGAACCGCCAGAGAAACCGCTCGCGAGCACCGTTGGCGGCCTGCATGCCCTGTCGGAGAAACTGCACGGCCGGTTTGAGCCCCTCCCTGAGCACAATCGCCTGAGCCTCTTCCAGAGCCAGCTCCCATGGCGCCTGTTTGTCGGCAACATCGACGGCGGGCGAGGCGCTGGGGTATTGCAGATGGGGCATGACCTGAGCCGCGATCCACGCCCGGGTGGCGGGATCGGCGAACGGCACGCCGTCATGCCAGCGCAGTTCGATCACGCCCGGCAGGCGCTGGATGAACAACGCGAAATGGACCTCCAGCTCACGCATGGCCGGCTCAGCGCCCAGGCCTTGCAGGCATTCCCAGGCGAGCCTCTGGCCGTCGAGCCAGAACGGCGCTTTCGCCAGGCTGGCCTCGATCTCCACCAGCAAATCCGCATAGCTGCCCCGTTGGAGGCTGTCCTGATAGCCCTTGAGCTTGTCCGGCGGCAGCCCGCGCAACAGCGTGACCTGTTCGGCGTTGCGCTCAGGTACCGCGTCGATGGCCAGCCAGGGCAAGACGCGATTCAGGCGCAGGGCGCGAACGTCGGTAGCTTTCTGCTTGAGCCACCAGGCGCACAGCGAACGAGCACCTTCCTGCTGGACGCGCAGCGCCTTGTGGGCTTCTTTTTCGGTTTCGATATGAGCGCTGGGGTTGAGCAGTTGGCTGGCGGCTTGCTTCACCTGAGCCACCACCGTCTCGATGGCGGCGGGTTCTGACGAATGCTCGGTAACGCGCCGGATCACAGTGTCGAGCCGGCGGCTCAGCGGCAGTATCAGGGGGGCGTCATTCCCGAGGTGAGTGGTGCACACGGCCTCAAGGCCTTCCAGTTGTGCCAGCAGATCCCGGAAAAGCGGCAATTGCTCTTTGATTGCAACCTCTTCCCCCAGCGCCTGCTCCAGGCGCGGTAACAACCAACTGATACTGGCTGCACGGGTTCTTGCCTTGGCGGGATGGATCTCGGGCCAATGGTGTTTACACAAGTAGTGCAGGAGGCGGAGACCGGCCAATAAACCCTGGAACGATTCACGCTGGTACAACGCCCATATCAGCCAGGCCGCCACTCGCAGGTCTTTCGACTGGGTACGCAACAGGGCTTCACTTTGTTCAAGGATCTTCAGCCAATCGACTTGGCCACACGCATGGATGGATTGGGCTTTCCCCAGCTCGCTTTCCAACGCTTCGAATTCATTTGAAAAACGCACGTCCACGCCTGCGAAGCTGTCCTTGGAAACAGGTGTCTTGGCGATATCCAGGTAATGGGCGGACAGTTTGTTTGCGTAGGTCAATCCATGGCCTTTTGGGGTGGTACGGTTATTGAAAACTTTCGGCAATCAGCAAATAACCAGGAACTTCAATGCGTATTTTCAGCATTACATGTAGGAAGTTTCGTATTGCATAGCCGAATGCTTCGAGCCGCAGTCCATTCAACGGCGGGCTGCGATTCGGTGCGAAGAATGCCAAAAATAAAAAATAGGGGATGTAGGATTATTCTGTAAAAGAGTTCATCAAAAGGTACTTTGAAGTGTGAGGTAACTTTCCGTTAACTATTGGGTGGGTTCTCGAGAAGTTACAAATTCTTACGGGTAGGGTATTGCATTCAGTTGCTTGTAACGGTGAGGGCCTTCCTCAGTGGTTAATGAGTTGATTGGGCTGCCGTCTCGAAGCGCAATTTCCCCAACAGCACTCCCCTCTGTGGGAGATTCTATGGTGCATGACTAGCCTTCAAATGCCTTTCTGGCAGGTATTCGCTCTGATTCTGCAGCAGAGCGAATACTACGCGGGCAAGCTTGCGCGACAGCGCCACCATGGCCTGAGTTGTACTTAGTCCCCGTGCCAGCAACGCCTCATAGAACCCCTTCCATCGCTCCGTGCGCCTTGCCGACATCGCTGCGTTGTGCAGCAGTCGGCGAGCTTCTGGATCACCTCGTTTGGTCAAGCAGCGGCGACCCTGTTTTCGCCCTGATTGCGATATGCGCAGGTCCAGCCCCAGAAAAGCGATGAAGGCATCGGCATTTTTGAAATCCCCCCGCTGAAACGAGGTGAGCAACCGGGCGCCGGTCAACAGGCCAATGCCTTCAACTTTCATGCAGCGCTTGAGCTGACCCAGCAAGCCTGCGTCCTTCAGCTCATCCTGGATCTTTTTTTCGACCAGGGTTTCCAGCCGTTGCATCGCGCCTATCTGGCGTTTGAACGCGGCTTTGAGTAACGGCTCGTTCGCCCAGCTTTGGCTCAGACTGACACGGGCCTGGACCACAGCCGCACGGCGCCGGAAAAGGCTTACGAGCCGGCGATACAAGGGCGATGGCGGGTTCCAGGGATGCAGTTCCTGGCCTTCGTTCTTCAGGTAACGGGCCAACAGGCGAGCATCCAGTGCATCGGTTTTGGCGCGCACGTTCACGCCTTTGCGGTAGTGACTGAGCTCATAGCCACCGACCATGTAGATCACGCAGCCGGCCTTGTGAGCCAGATCGGCGAACTCCAGGTGATAGATATTGGTGGCTTCGATGGCAATATCCACCTGCATGGACAAGGCCTTGAGCCACTTCTTAATCGCAGTTTTGTTATTGGGGACTATCTCAAGCTGATCGGTTTCGGCGTGATACATCACCAACTCATCCTTGGCGACATCCACACCTACAATCGGCTTGACGAGGGGAACCGGCATTGCCATTGAAAACTCTCCGGGCTAAGGTTTGAACACTTGAAGGGTTCACCCAGAGGCGCAGGCTTGTTCCTATCGTCGGTCTAGGCCAGATGCATTCTTTATCGGCGCTTGGGTGTGAAAGGAGGAGGGGTAAAATCTCCCACGGTCTGTACTGCGGCTAACAATCAGAAGCGAACCTTGTCCCTCCTCCTCCCTTCAAGTCCTACCATACAAGCGAGCCTGCTCGCGAAGGCGTCGGCACATTCAGCACTGAGGCAGGCTGACCCACCGCATTCGCGAGCAGGCTCGCTCCCACAAGGGATTTAAGGCGGCCGCAAGGCCCAGGAAATCCGGGCACGGCTCAAATACTGACCGTCGTGCTTCCGCCACCCCACACATCCTTGCGCCTTTGCCTACAACTACGCCAGAATCCGCCCGCTTGTGCGCCTTGTTCCCGGGCTTTATCGTTTTCCTGCCACTGCCCATCAGTGGTCGGGTTTAGTAGCCCGTGTTATCTAGTGAGGCGCAATGGCTTCTATCAGTCAGGTATTTCCATGCCTGTATTTGATGGTAGCTGTGCGCAGGGCGCCCTCGGGCGCGCCGGATTGCTAGGTCCCCGGTCTACTAACCTGCGTACAGCTGCCGCCCTTACGTTTAGTAGCCAGAGGGTAGCGGCTTCACCTAGGACCTAGTTAATGTTCAAGATAACTCCGAATCCTCCAGAAGCAGATTCCACTTCCCCCAATGCCGCCGGCATCAACGCCGAAGCAATCGACGCCGCCGCCAAACGTGCCTTGGATTTCTACCTGTTGCCCAAACAGACGAAGCCTAAAGCTGACACTCAAGCGGGCCAGCTATTCACCGTTATAGAAGACGTCGACAACGAATGCCTGCTCGCCAATCTCAGTGAAACTCTGGCCTCGGCTGATGCCATGGTCAGCGACTTGGCATTCGAATTGGACGGCTCGCGCCGCCACGTTGCTCTTGGTGTTCAGCAATTGATCGAACTGAGCTCGTTGCTGGCGAACCGGGCGCTGGATAACGTTGAACCGCGGTAGAGGCTAGCTTCTAAATAAAAACCCGACGCATTGCGTCGGGTTTGCATAATCCGCGTCTATATCTTTTTTTGGACTTCTGGGCTTTGGTTCGAATCCGTTCGGCCATCTCTGGTTTCCGATGATTTCTGGTTATTTCCAGTTATTCGGGATTGACGGGCTGCCAACCTTGACCAAAATGATCAACAGCTCAGTACAGCTCGCAGCAATCTTTAGAACCTGCTCGGTGGTCCTGGGCTTTTTTCTTCGCAAGAAAGGCATTTTCAGCGGTCAGTTTGCCGACAGTCTGGAAGAACCGATTTTTTCAACAGAGTCGGCCGAAATCGGCTGTTGCCCGCAGATCTAGACCATACTCTACTCGCGGTATGGCGGTTTGATCGTCCCCCATCAAGGGAGGGTGAAGGTCGTTTTCTCGTGGATCAGTTTGAGCAGACCTTCAACAAGACTGGCTGCGTACAGCTGGTACCCTATTAACTCCTCGTCACCGTCAGCTCCCAGAAATTGCGCGTAGGCTACGGGACCGACCTTCTCAAATCCTTGGGCGTATTCGTCATCGCAGAAGCGAAGTTTTAGGGCCGTCAATCCGTCGAGCATTGCATTTTGATGCTTCCCCGATTGAATGCGCGCCGCGAACAACTCGGCAACCTCCTCCAACGTGCCGGCGTAACGGATCACATGAATGAGATCTGCGGCATCTTTGGGCTCCTGCCTCTGATTCATTGCCAGTGCTTTGAGAATGACGAAGGCCGGAACATCGGCGAAGCGAATCTGCTCAGTAGAAACCCCTTTACCATCCAGCAGGTGGGCCGTGACGGTCTTCTCACAGAACCAGTCCGCGGTTATTCCAGCGTGCTTAATGCACATTGCCGAAACCTCTTCACCATTAATACTGACTGCCCTCCCTGGCTGAAGGTCACCAGCATCCCTAAGCAACTCGACTACCACTATTAGGTGATCATCCACCTTACGACGCCATCTCCAAGAGGCAGGTCTTCCATCTCTATTGGGAGTGCGCTCGAAGCCGCGGGCCTTAAGCTGCTCTGCCAGAGTCGCGTATTCATCACCACTGGCTAGCACCTCCAGGTTGAGGACCACATCAACATCTGACGTGCCTGCATGTGCCGGAACTTCCGGATGCGCCTCCGGCGTTAAGTAGCGAGGGACCAAGCCACCCACCAGACGTAGGGTATCCTTTAGATTCCCGAAGGCGGACAGCATCGTAAGCAAAGTCTGTTCGCATGCTTGAGTGACATCCGAGCTATATCCACTGGCGCTCCTCGGTTTTATATCGGCCATGTCTGCTCCAGTTTTTCCCTAACGTATTCCGCCAGTTCCTTGTTCCGTCCTCGGCCATCAAGCAGGTCGAGGTAGAGGATGTAGGGGCTCGCGAAGTTGCAGGAGTAATTATTGAATGGTTGGCTAAACAGCAGCGCCGGTGCTTCGCGTTGAATGAGCGACACATTTGCTCCTTTGGCCACTGGCTTCATCTTCAGTGCCTCCATGAAGGTTTGCGTCCAGCCCGGTGGAATGACCAAGTCGACCGCGTCGGTACTGGTAAGCAGCGGAGCGAAGGCATTTCCTGCCGCAGCCCCGGACACAATGCACTTGGAAGCAAGACCCGCCTCTTGAACCCGGTCGGTCACCTCCCTCAGCAGATGCTTAGGGTGCTCGACGAAAAGATATCCCTTCGTTATTTGCTCCTCTCGCTGAGCCCAATGCTCCGCCCATGCATCGAGCAACTTACCTGGCTTCACAAGTCGTCGCCGCTTGGTTCGCCCGCCCCCTGTCGAATCGCACCACTCTCTTCGCTCAAGTTCCTGGAGCACCACTGAACAGGTATAGGCGGAGGTTTGTGCTAACTCAGCAAGCTCACCACCTGTCATCCATTGGCGAGTGTGCATGAGGAGTGCATGAACCACGCCTTCACGAGCGTCAGTAAAAAGCGAGATCGTGTTGGATTTTGATGGGGGTTTTGAAGGGCGCTCGATATTGATGAACCATCGTTTCGTACGAAGATAAAGGCTGCCACTCTTCTCGAAGTAGCCAAAGCCGTGATCCTTGAGCATTTGCTTTGCGCCTGGGCTTAGGGTTTCTGCGGCAACCATCTTAATGAGTTCACGATTCTGGGAGTGCTGAACCTCGTCCAAGACCCACATCGCGCTCCGGATGTCTCGAGGGTATGCATTACGTAGAACCTCCACCACCAGCAGAGCGGGCTCTCCTTTTCCCTTTACGTTGAGTAAGGCATCTGCGCGCCCTGGATCCGAAGCGCTGACGGTAATTAACTTACTTGTTTCCAGCGTTACCTCGGCAACGCCGTCGAGTGCGCTGGAAAGCCCGGAGATGAGCAAGCCGAGCATCTCGCCTTCGTACTCCGAATGACTCATCCGAGGAGAAATCGTTGTCATGGGGCATTTTAGCTTCGTGAGATTATTTAGCTATCCAGCTAAGACAGCTGCTTTCGATTTACTTTAGCAGAAAATGCTTGTTTAGCTGCACAGCTAAAATTGACCATACACCTAAGCTAAGTGGTAATTGAGCTGCTACTCGCGGTGATAGTGTGGCGCCCGTCGCTGAAGCGGACGGGCTAGTTCGGAGGGGCGGCTACTGCTTTTCCAACACCCATTGCCGAGGCCCCGCCGTATACGACGGAATCTCATCCGCCAACGACGCATTCACCGTCTGGAATATCTCCATTCGCTTCCCATCCCGAGCAAAGATCCAGGTATTCCCATGGCCTCTCTGTTGCAGCCAGATGGTGTCGTTGCCGTTGCTCATGGTGGCGCAGTCGCCTGCCAGGCATAGGGCGTAACGGTCTGCACCCGGCAGGCCGGTGACCTGGCCGTCAGGTTGGAACTGGACGGTAGCGCCCTGGCCGGGGCCGTTGACGATATTCCAAGTGCCATCCAGGTAAGCGGCGTACAGCGCTCGTTCGAAACTCGCGCCGATGGGGGCGCCTTCCGGGACCTGGACTTGTGCGCGGTCGAAGAGCTGTTGCGGCTCGTTTTCGGTGGCGGCTTGGCTCAGTTGGTCGCCGTCGCGCTTGAGTTCGCTGGCGGCGCTGCCGTAGATGTCGACTTTCCACGTGCCGTCTTCTTCAGCCAGCAACTTGCCGTCGACGTTTTCAAAGCCGTTGGTGTAGCGCGCCTGGCCGGCCCGGGTGTTGACGTTCCATTCCAGGTTGGGGCCGTAGGCCTGCAGCGCTTCGCGCAGGGGGCCACCCTTGGCGGCAGCGTCGATGGCGGCCTGGTTGATCCAGGTGCCGCTGATGTCACGGTCGGCAGGGTCGCTGGCGCAGCCAGCCAGGAGGAGGGCGAGCAGCGGGAGAGCAAGCGCTTTGCGCATGGTGGAATCCTTTCAAAACGAAAACGGCGCAGCGGGGGGACGCTGCGCCGGCCTTGTTACTCGATGACCAGGATGGCATCCATCTCAACCTGCGCGCCCTTTGGCAGGGCGGCCACGCCGATGGCGGCGCGGGCAGGGTAGGGCTGGTCGAAGTACTTGCCCATGATCTCGTTGACCTTGGCGAAATGGCTCAGGTCGGTGAGGAAGATGTTCAGCTTGACGATGTCCTTGAACGAACCGCCGGCGGCTTCGGCCACGGCCTTGAGGTTTTCGAAGACCTGCACGGTCTGGGCTTCGAAGCCTTCCACCAGCTCCATGGTTTTCGGGTCCAGGGGGATCTGGCCCGACATGTACACGGTGTTGCCCGCTTTGATCGCCTGGGAATAAGTACCGATGGCGGCCGGGGCCTTGTCGCTGGTGATTACGGTTTTGGTCATGTATGACTCCTTGTAATGGCTGGGCTATTGGGGTTATGCGCGCATGCGGGTGATGCGGATAACGCCGGTCAGTGCGCGCAGTTTCTTGATCACGCGGGCCAGGTGCACGCGGTCGTGCACGCTGACCACCAGTTGGACGACGCTGATGCGGCCGTCGCGCTCGTCCATGCTGATTTTCTCGATGTTGCCGTCGGCGGCGTTGACGCTGCTGGCCAGCAGGGCGATCAGGCCACGCTGGTGTTCCAGCTCGACCCGCAGCTCGACGTTGAATTCGCCGGTGACATCCTTGGCCCAGGAGAGCTGGATGCATTTTTCCGGGTTGTGGCGGATTTCGCTGATGTTGCGGCAGTTGTCCAGGTGCACCACCATCCCCTTGCCGGCGGACAGGTGGCCGACAATCGGGTCGCCCGGGATCGGCGTGCAGCATTTGGCGTAGCTGAGTACCAGGCCTTCGGTGCCGCGGATCGCCAGCGGGCCTTCGGGGCTTGGCAGTTGTTCGCCTTCGCCGAGCAGGCGGCGGGCGACGACATAGGCCATGCGATTGCCCAGGCCGATGTCTTCGAGCAGGTCTTCGACCAGTTCGAGGCGGTATTCCTGGAGCATCACCTGCACGCGTTCGGTCGGGACCTTTTCCAGCGAGCTGTCGAAGCCGTTCAGCACTTTGTTCAGCAGGCGTTCGCCGAGGCTGATGGATTCGGAGCGGCGTTGCAGCTTCAGGGCGTGGCGGATGTGGGTACGGGCCTTGCCGGTGACCACGAAGTTGAGCCACGCCGGGTTCGGCCGCGCACCGGGGGCGCTGACGATTTCCACCGTGGAGCCGCTTTGCAGCGGTTCGGACAACGGCGCCAGGCGACGGTTGATCCGGCAGGCGATGCAGCTGTTGCCGACATCGGTGTGCACCGCATAGGCGAAGTCCACCGCCGTGGAGCCTTTGGGCAGCTCCATGATCCGGCCCTTGGGCGTGAAGACGTAGACCTCGTCCGGGAACAGGTCGATCTTGACGCTTTCGATGAATTCCAGGGAGTTGCCGGCCCGCTGCTGCATTTCCAGCACGCCCTTGACCCACTGCCGGGCCCGGGCATGGGTGCTCTTGGGTTGCTCGTCACCGCTGGATTTGTACAGCCAATGGGCGGCAATGCCGTTGTTGGCCATTTCTTCCATTTCACGGGTACGGATCTGGATTTCGATCGGTACGCCGTGCATGCCGAACAGCGTGGTGTGCAGCGATTGGTAGCCGTTGGCCTTGGGAATCGCGATGTAGTCCTTGAAACGCCCCGGCAACGGTTTGTACAAATTATGCACAGCACCTAGTACGCGGTAGCAGGTATCGACCTTGTCGACGATGATCCGGAACGCGTAGACGTCCATGATCTCGTTGAAGGCCCGACGCTTGCCGCGCATTTTCTTGTAGATGCCGTAGAGGTGTTTCTGCCGCCCGCTGACTTCGCCTTCGATGCCGTCAATGGCCAGGCAGTGGCTCAACGACTCTTCGATCTTGTTGACGATTTCCTTGCGGTTGCCCCGGGCGCGCTTGACGGCCTGGTTGATGCGCGCCGAACGCATCGGGTGCATGGCCTTGAAACCGAGGTCTTCGAACTCGATGCGGATCGCATGCATGCCCAGGCGGTTGGCGATGGGCGCATAGATTTCCAGGGTTTCCTTGGCGATGCGTCGGCGTTTTTCACCGGACAGCACTTCCAGGGTGCGCATGTTGTGCAGGCGGTCGGCGAGCTTGACCAGGATCACGCGGATGTCGCGTGCCATGGCCATGGCCATTTTCTGGAAGTTCTCGGCCTGGGCCTCGGCCTTGGTCTCGAAGTTCATCTGGGTCAGTTTGCTGACCCCGTCGACCAGTTCGGCCACGGTTTCGCCGAACTGCGCCTGTAGCGCTTCCTTGGCGATGCCGGTGTCTTCGATCACGTCATGGAGCATGGCCGCCATCAGGCTCTGATGGTCCATGTGCATGTCGGCAAGGATGCCCGCCACCGCGAGCGGGTGCGTGACGTACGCCTCGCCGCTGCGGCGGCGTTGGCCGTCGTGGGCTTGTTCGGCGTAGAAGTAGGCTCGGCGGACCAGATTGACCTGGTCCGTGCCGAGGTAGGCCGATAAGCGATCGGCGAGGGCGTCTATGCTCGGCATGATGATGTCTCCTGCCGTCTGCTGTGACCCCGCGCCGTGCTACGTCGACCAGGCATAGATTTAGACCGCCTCGTTGGACTCGTCCTCGAACGCTGCGAACAGCGGTTCGTCTTCGACGATTTCAGCGTTGGCGATGAACTCGTAGCTCATCAGGCCTTCGGCGATTTCACGCAGCGCTACCACGGTAGGCTTGTCGTTTTCCCACTGGACCAATGGCTCTTTGCCGCCGGTGGCCAGTTGACGGGCACGCTTGGTAGAGAGCATGACCAGCTCAAAGCGGTTTTCCACGTGTTCTAGGCAGTCTTCAACGGTTACGCGGGCCATGGTATTCCTCGGAGCGAATGCAATATGCGCGCTGCCCGGTTGGGCGAGCGGACTCGACAGTTTAAAAAAACACCAGCGTTTAGGGAAGCGCTGATTTTTTGACCAAACCCCTCGGCGCGCTGCAAGTGCCAATGTAAAGCCGTTGCAGCGGTTTTGGGAAGGGCTGATCAGCCCAGCAGTTCGGCCAATAATTTACCGAAACGTTGCTGCTGGCGTTTCTGTTGCAGCTGATTGGCGCGGAAAACCGCCTTCAGGTCGTCCAGTGCGTGGGCGAAGTCATCGTTGATGATCAGGTAATCGTAGTCCACGTAGTGGCTCATTTCGCTGACCGCTTCACGCATCCGGCCTTCGATGATCTCGTCGCTGTCCTGGCCACGGTTGGTCAGGCGCTGGCGCAAGGCCTGCTGGCTCGGTGGCAGGATGAAGATCGAACGGGCCTGGGGCATCAGCTTGCGCACCTGTTCGGCGCCTTGCCAGTCGATTTCCAGGATCAGGTCGTGGCCTTCGTCCAGGGTCTGCTGCAAGTAGCTCTGCGAGGTGCCGTAGAGATTGCCGAAGACTTCGGCGCGCTCCAGGAAGTCGCCGTGCTCGGCCATCTTCACGAACTCTTCGCGATCAACGAAGTGGTAGTTCACGCCGTTCACTTCACCTGGGCGCATGGCGCGGGTGGTGTGGGAAACCGAGACGCGGATCTGCGGCTCGGCGTCGATCAGGGCCTTGACCAGGCTGGTCTTGCCGGCGCCCGAGGGCGCGGAAATGATGTAGAGAGTGCCGGTGCTGTGGGTCATGTCGGGTTAGCCTTACTCAATGTTCTGCACTTGTTCGCGCATCTGCTCGATCAACACCTTGAGGTTGACCGCAGCCTGGGTGCTGCGCGGGTCGAAGGCTTTGGAGCCCAGTGTATTGGCTTCGCGGTTGAGCTCCTGCATCAGGAAGTCGAGGCGGCGACCGGCCGCACCACCGGACTTGAGCACCCGGCGGACTTCGATGATGTGGGTGCTCAGGCGATCCAGTTCTTCGGCCACGTCGCTTTTCTGCGCGAGCATGACCATTTCCTGTTCCAGGCGCTGCGGATCCAGCTCGGCCTTCATGTCGGCGAAGCGATCGAGGACTTTCTGGCGTTGGGTGGCGAGCATCTGCGGAACCAGTTCGCGCAGGGTCGTCACGTCTTCTTCGATGGAGGTGAGGCGCTCGTTGATCAGCCGGGCCAGTTCCGCGCCTTCGCGCTCACGGCCGGCCTTGAGTTCCTTGAGCCCCTGGTTGAACAGGGCCAGCGCCTCGGCGTTCAGGGCTTGCGGATCGCTGGCATCGCCCACCAGCACACCGGGCCAGGCCAGCACTTCCAGCGGGTTCAGGGCGGCGGGCTGCTTGATCAGGCTGGCAACGGTTTCGGCCGCGGCCACCAGTTGCGCGGCGCGCTCGCGGTCCACCTGCAATGGCTTGCCGGTGCTTTCCTCGGTGAAGCGCAGGGTGCATTCCAGCTTGCCCCGGGACAGGCCCTGGCGCAGGGCTTCGCGCACGCCGCCTTCGAGGTCGCGGAAGGACTCGGGCAGGCGCAGGTGCGGCTCCAGGTAACGGCTGTTGACCGAGCGCAGTTCCCAGCTCAGCGTGCCTTGGGCGCCGGCCTTTTCGACGCGGGCGAAGGCGGTCATGCTGTGCACCATGGGAGGTTCCTCGCAATGCAGGCCGGGCACGACTGGGGGTCGTGGTGCCTGGAATCTGTGGATAAAAGCCGACGGGCAGCAAAGGCGCAGGATTGTAGCGCAGTGAGGCGCATGCCCCCAAACCGAGCCTGTGACAAAGCGCTGCAGCCCGTCGGGCGGGCCTTTGAGCGGCTTCGCTCGTCGCGCCGGTTTTTTAGAATGCCCTCTGGCGATTCACGGCTTTATAATGCCGGCAGTTTTCCGTCCTCTGTACAGGTGTTCCCTATGAAACGTCCAAGTGGTCGCGCTGCCGATCAGCTCCGCTCGATCCGCATTACCCGCAACTACACCAAACACGCCGAGGGATCCGTACTGGTCGAATTCGGTGATACCAAGGTCATCTGCACCGTCAGCGTCGAAAACGGCGTGCCACGGTTCCTCAAAGGGCAGGGCCAGGGCTGGTTGACGGCCGAGTACGGCATGCTGCCGCGCGCTACCGGTGAGCGGAACCAGCGCGAGGCCAGCCGTGGCAAGCAAGGTGGTCGCACCCTGGAAATCCAGCGGCTGATCGGCCGTTCGCTGCGCGCCGCCCTGGACATGTCCAAGCTCGGCGACGTGACGCTGTATGTCGATTGCGACGTGATCCAGGCCGATGGCGGTACCCGCACCGCATCCATCACCGGTGCCATGGTTGCATTGGTCGACGCCCTGAAAGTGATCAAGAAGCGCGGCGGCCTCAAGGGCGGCGACCCGCTCAAGCAGATGATCGGCGCGGTGTCCGTGGGCATGTACCAGGGCGAGCCGGTGCTGGACCTGGATTACCTGGAAGACTCCGCTGCCGAGACCGACCTGAACGTGGTGATGACCAGCGCTGGCGGCTTCATCGAAGTCCAGGGCACTGCCGAGGGCGCGCCATTCCAGCCTGAAGAGCTGAACGCTATGCTGGAACTGGCGAAGAAAGGCATGAGCGAAATTTTCGAACTGCAAAAGGCCGCCCTGGCCGACTGATCGTTTCACGCTTCAGACAAGGAGAGCGTCATGAGTGATGAGCAAGTGCTACTGCCCCAGCCGGACAGGGAGGCGCGTCAATGGGCGATGTTCTGCCACTTGTCCGCCCTGTCGGGCCTGGTGATTCCGTTCGGTACGCTGATCGGGCCGCTGGTGCTCTGGCAGATCAAGCGCGAGTCCGATCCGTTCATCGATGCCCAGGGCAAGGAAGCGCTGAACTTCCAGATCACCGTGGCGATCGCCTCGCTCATCAGCTTCCTGTTGATGATCGTGGTGATCGGCTTCTTCCTGTTCGGGCTGATCGCCATCGGCGCGCTGGTGCTGACCATCATCGGTGGGATCAAGGCCAATGAAGGGCAGCCGTATCGGTACCCGTTTACCTGGCGGTTGATCAAATAACGATCAATGCGTAGCCCTTGTGGGAGCGAGCCTGCTCGCGATGGCGGTGGGTCAGTCAACGTTGATGTTGGATGATCAATCGCATCGCGAGCAGGCTCGCTCCCACAGAGGAAATTTATTGCCCACAAAAAAACCGACAGTGCTGTCGGTTTTTTTGTGGCTGCGAAACAGCGTTTAAATCGTCAGCGTCCAGTCGTAGTCCACGATCAGCGGCGCGTGCTGCGAAAACCGAGGCTGGCGCGGCAGGCGGGCGCTGCGCACGAAACGGCGCAGGCCGGGCGTCAGCAACTGGTAGTCGAAACGCCAGCCGAGGTTGAGCATCTCGGCCTGTTCGTTGTCCGGCCACCAGCTGTACTGGTCGCCTTCGCGGCTGACTTCGCGCAGGGCGTCGACATAGCCCATGTTGCCGATGATCTCGTCCATCCAGGCCCGTTCAGGCGCCAGGAAACCCGGGGATTGCTGGCTGTCGCGCCAGTTCTTGATGTCCAGCTTCTGTTGCGCCACGTACAGCGAGCCACAATAGATGTACTCGCGACGTTTGCGCCGCTGCTTATCCAGGTAACGGGCGAAGTCGTCCATCAACTTGAATTTCTGATTCAAATCTTCATCGCCGTTCTGCCCCGATGGGAGCAGTAAGGTCGCGATGCTGACCTTGTCGAAATCGGCTTGCAGGTAGCGCCCGTAGCGGTCCGCCGTCTCGAAACCGAGACCGTTGATGACAGCCTTCGGTTGCAGCCGCGAGTACAAAGCCACGCCACCCTGGGCGGGGACTTCGGCATCGCAGGCATAAAGGAAGTAACCATCCAGTTGGAAGGCTGCATCGTCCAGTTCAAAGGCGGAGGCGCGGGTGTCCTGCAGGCAGATGACGTCGGCATTCTGTGCTTGCAGCCAACTGAGCAAACCTCGCTCCACTGCAGCCTGAATACCATTGACGTTCACACTGATGATCCGCATAAATGGCCCCAAAAATCACGTGCGTGTATGATACACGCCGTGTACCTATTTAGCTAAATCCGCGGTATTTGAGGCTTTTTTTCATGCAGGCGTATCAGCGCGATTTCATTCGCTTTGCCATCGATCGCGGGGTTTTGCGCTTCGGTGAGTTCACCCTCAAGTCCGGGCGCACGAGCCCGTACTTCTTCAATGCCGGCCTGTTCAACAGCGGTTCCGCCCTGGCCCAGTTGGGTCGTTTCTATGCGGCGGCCATCGTCGAGAGCGGCATCCCGTTCGACGTGCTGTTCGGGCCGGCCTACAAAGGCATCCCGCTGGCCGCCACCACCGCCGTCGCCCTGGCCGAACACCACGACCGCGACCTGCCCTGGTGCTTCAACCGCAAGGAAGCCAAGGCCCACGGTGAAGGCGGCAGCCTGGTGGGCGCGCCGCTGACCGGTGACGTGTTGATCATCGACGACGTGATCACCGCCGGCACCGCCATCCGCGAAGTGATGCAGATCATCGCTTCCCAGGACGGCGCCAAGGCCGCCGGCGTGCTGATCGCCCTGAACCGCCAGGAACGTGGCAACGGCGAACTGTCGGCGATCCAGGAAGTGGAGCGCGACTTCGGCATTCCGGTCATCAGCATCGTTTCGCTGACCCAGGTTCTGGAGTTTTTGGCCGACGACCCGCAGCTCAAGCAGCATTTGCCGGCGGTCGAGGCTTATCGGGCGCAGTTCGGCGTCTGAAAAAATCCAGGGCTCTACCCACAGGGCCCTGAATTTTCAAGTGGAGCTTCAAGCTCGTAGACGAAGGGCGCGCAGTAACGCATCCACTTGCCCAAAAGCATCCATTTGCCACTGCTCCGAGGTTCGATTTTCAAGGATCTGACTGTCCTCGACGAAGCGTCTTACGGAAGTTGGGCCGTAGCCGTCGACTCCATCGAATTTTTGGCAAATGTACAGGAAGCCTTGTTCGCCGCTACCAGTCTCGATGACTGGCCGACACTCCTCAGCGAGTGCTGCTATGCCACCAGGATAATTTCGAACGCAATAGTAGATGTCGTAAGCGTCTTTTTGCTTATGCCGTCCGTTAAGCGCATATCCCTTCATCGCGAGTAAGGCGGGGATTGAGCACACGGCAACCTCGACGCGGTTGGTACCGCCCGTTGGCATAGGACCTTCAATCGCGACCATTTGGTAGAACCGCGTTGCCAGGTCGGCACCGTCAGCGCGCTGCACAGCAAAGTCACTGAGAATAGGTGGCTTATTCTGAATAATCTCGGCGTCGCGTGGCATCAGAAAGTCCACGATTACGTCTATTGGAGCACCCCCGTCGACTACAGGAACCTGACGAACAAGCTGGAATCGCCGTAACTCTCCTCGCTGCTCATACCCGTTTCCCATCAAGGCTTCGACCAGTGTCGCGTACTCTCCATCGCCAAGCGCCTGTGCATCAAGACTCAAGTCGACATCGAGCGTGCCGACATGCTGCATGTCGTCATTTGCCAGAAGCAGCCAAGGCACCGCGCCGCCGATGACAGTGAATTTACCCTTGAAACTACCCAGAATCTGGCCCATTTCGACGAGTACCGCCTTTACAGCATTCGTCGTCCTGTCTTCATAATCCAAGGCGGATTGAGGCTCTTGCGGCACGACTAAGACCATGTCAGTTTTTCCTGGCGTAAATGCTCGGCTGCTTCTTGCGCGCGCTCCCCGGCAACGGATAGGTCCAAATAAGTTTGGGCGGGGCTGGTGCATATGACGCCGGGGGCGGCCTCGACGGCGTCCAGTAGAAGTCCTTCGTCCTTGGGGATTGTGATCACCACATTTTCGCCCTTGGATGCGGGAATAAGCTCTAGTGCCTTGATCAGCTTTTCCAGCCCTTCGCTGTCCGCATAGAAATGGTGGCTGCTCACCCGGGCATAGGGGGCGAGCCATTGCGCAGCGGAAAATGAGGCGAAGAGCGCACGCCCATTGCTATTTTCACTGACAGCGCTTCGCGCTGCTTTCTCCAAGGCACTACCGTGCAAGGTGGTGTAGAACTTCTTACGTTCCCCTAATGGGGGCTCGTAAACCTGGACCCAGGCGTCCAAAAGGGCTGGGGGATCGCGTAGAACGAATCCGTCGCCTGTCGTTTGTCCCCATTCCCGATCAAGCAGAGCTGTTCGGATATTGCTGACCAGACCCAGACTTACCCCAGCTACGTAAGAGAGTTCGGAAACTCGCCATGCACGGTTCGGCTCTCGCAACATCGTGCGAAGAATTTGCGCTGATTTTGGTTTGAAAAGAGACTTCAGCTCCCTGTGTTCCGAGGAGGGCTTGTCGGCAACTTGACGGTCAATGAATACGCCATCGAATGAGAGCCACGCATTGCCCAGCAGATCCAAATACCCAACACCCTTTTCCCGACATGCTTGCCTGGTAACGGGCGAAAGATAGGGGGCTATTACGATAGGTGTGGCATTGATCTCCTTGCCAATCACGTAGTCACGAAGCTGAAGTACGGCCGTAGTTACAAATCTGGGCTGTCCATTTGCTTTTATCGTACAGATTAGGAAACGTGATTTGCCTGATACCTCTATCTCCACAATGAAATCAGGATTCCACGCTTGTGTCTGCAGCGCGGTTTTCAGGTTTCTAATTTCAATGAGAGGCACTGTGCCAAGAAGGCTGCTAAGCGCCTCTCTTGAACGTATTTCGAGCTCTTTCATCAAATCTGCCCCTTTCAACGAATGCTGAAAATAGCCATATTAGTGAAAATCGTCTAGCGATTTCACCAGATATAGCTATTTCAGCGTTTGCTGAAGCCCCGCTTTTACTGAAATCCGAGCGGGTTTTCGAGGCTGATGTCAGTTGCGCTTACGATTGCTGATCAACGTACCCACACCGGTATCGGTGAAGATCTCCAACAGGATCGCATTCGGCACCCGGCCATCGATGATCAGCGAACTGCCGACGCCGCCCTGTACCGCTTCCAATGCGCAACGGATCTTCGGCAGCATGCCGCCGTAAATAGTGCCGTCGGCGATCAGATCGTCGACCTGTTGAGTCGACAGGCCGGTCAGGACCTTGCCCGACTTGTCCATCAGGCCGGCGATGTTGGTCAGCAGCATCAGCTTTTCAGCTTTCAGTGCTTCGGCGACCTTGCCGGCCACCAGGTCGGCGTTGATGTTGTACGACTCGCCGTTGGCACCCACGCCAATAGGCGCGATCACCGGGATAAAGTCGCCCTTGACCAGCAGGTTCAGCAGGTCGGTGTTGATGCCGACCACTTCGCCCACCTGGCCGATGTCGATGATTTCCGGTTGGGTCATTTCCGGCGTCTGGCGGGTGACGGTGAGTTTCTTCGCCCGGATCAGCTCGGCGTCCTTGCCGGTCAGGCCGATGGCGCTGCCGCCATGGCGGTTGATCAGGTTGACGATGTCCTTGTTGACCTGGCCGCCGAGGACCATTTCCACCACGTCCATGGTCTGCGCGTCGGTGACGCGCATGCCATCGATGAAGTGGCTTTCGATCGCCAGGCGCTTGAGCAGGTCACCGATCTGCGGGCCACCGCCATGCACCACCACCGGGTTGATGCCCACGGCCTTCATCAGCACGATGTCGCGGGCGAAGCCGGTCTTCAGCTCCTCGCTTTCCATCGCGTTGCCGCCATATTTGATCACCAGGGTCTTGCCGACGTAGCGTCGGATATAAGGCAACGCTTCGGACAGGACCTTGGCGGTGTTGGTGGCGGCTTCGCGTTCGAGGGTCATTCAGGGCTCCAGTGGCGCTTCAAAAAATCAAAACGGTAGTTGAAGATCGGGTGCAACACGTTTGAGTTGGGTGTGGAACACATCCTTGATGCGCTGCAGCTCGGCTTCGTTGTCGGCCTCGAAACGCAGGACCAGCACCGGTGTGGTGTTGGACGCGCGAACCAGGCCCCAGCCTTGGGGATAGTCGACCCGCACACCGTCGATGGTGGTCAGTTCGGCCCCTTCGCCCCATTGAGCGTCGTGCAGTGCATCAATGATGCTGAATTTGCTCTCTTCGGTCACATGGATATTGATTTCCGGCGTAGAAATATCGTTCGGGAAGGTCGCGAACAGTTCTTCGGCGCTGGATTTTTCCTTGCTGAGGATCTCCAGCAGGCGCGCGGCGCTGTAGATGCCGTCGTCAAAACCGAACCAGCGCTCCTTGAAGAAGATGTGGCCGCTCATTTCGCCGGCCAGCAGGGCGCCGCTTTGCTTCATTTTTTTCTTGATCAACGAGTGACCGGTTTTCCACATCAGCGCACGACCGCCGTATTCCTTGATCAGCGGCACCAGGCGACGGGTGCACTTGACGTCGAAAATGATCTCCGCGTCGGGGTTGCGGGCCACGACGTCCTTGGCGAACAGCATCAGCAGGCGGTCGGGGAACACTACGCTGCCGGTATTGGTCACCACGCCCACGCGGTCGCCGTCGCCGTCGAAGGCCAGGCCCAGGTCGGCGTTGGTTTCCTTGACCTTGGCGATCAGGTCTTCAAGGTTTTCCAGCTTGCCCGGGTCCGGGTGGTGGTTGGGGAAGTTGCCGTCCACCTCGCAGAACAGCGGGATGACCTCGCAGTTCAGGGCTTCGATCAGTTGCGGGGCGATCACGCCGGCCGCGCCGTTGCCGCAATCGACCACCACTTTCAGGCGACGGGCAAGCTTCACGTCCTTGACGATTTCGTCGCTGTAGCGCTCGAGGATCTCGACTTTGGTGATGCTGCCCTTGCCGCTGCTCAGGTCGTTGGTCTTGAGGCGGGTGTGCAGGGCCTGGATCTGTTCGTTGGCGAGGGTGTCGCCGGCGATGACGATCTTGAAGCCGTTGTAGTTCGACGGATTGTGGCTGCCGGTGAGCATCACGCCGGATTTGCCGGCCAGTACGTTGGCGGCGTAGTACAGCGCCGGGGTCGGGACCAGGCCGACGTCGCTGACGTGGCAGCCGCTGTCGGCAACGCCCTTGATCAGTTGTTCGACCAGTTCAGGGCCGGACAAGCGGCCATCGCGGCCGACGGACACGTTCGGCTCGCCCTGGGCCAGGCTCTGAGAGCCAATGGCGCGGCCGATCCAGTAAGCGGTTTCGGCGGTGAGGGTTTCCGGTACCACGCCACGGATGTCGTAGGCGCGGAAGATGCTGTCAGGAAAGATCGGGGCGATTGCGGCTGGGGTGTTCATGGGCGGGGTGCTCTATCAGGAAAGTGACTGGACAGGCCGACGGTCAGCGTCGGCAGGCTCAAGCTGAAGGGTATGACGGCGTTTTTGACAGAGAGTTCGTGGTGGGAAAGTGCCATGAGACAGCGTTATCCCGCCCTCGGTCGCCTAATACCTTGATTCCGGATGGGAAACCTAGCAGAAAGCCATTGCGCATTTTTCGTCCTGAAACAGAAGCTTAATAAAGCGGCCGGGCAGGGCGCCCGGCGCTGACCAACAGGATCAGTGGCTGCCGGAGTGCCCGAAGCCGCCCGCGCCGCGCTGGCTCTCGTCGAACTCCTGGACCAGTTCGAAATGGGCCTGGACCACCGGTACCAGCACCAGTTGGGCGATGCGTTCGCCCACCGCGATGTTGAACGCCGTTTGACCACGGTTCCAGCACGACACCATCAATTCGCCCTGGTAGTCGGAGTCGATCAGCCCCACCAGGTTGCCCAGCACGATGCCGTGCTTATGGCCCAGGCCCGAGCGCGGCAGGATCAGTGCGGCCAGGCCCGGATCACCGATGTACACCGACAGGCCGGTAGGGATCAGCAGGGTCTGGCCCGGCTCCAGGACGGTGTCCTGCTTGAGCATGGCCCGCAGGTCGAGGCCGGCGGAACCCGGTGTGGCGTATTGCGGCAGCGGGAATTCGTTGCCGATGCGAGGGTCGAGGATCTTGGCTTGTAGCGCGTGCATGTCAATTAAACCTGGTTCAGCCGTTCGGCGATAAAAGTGATTAGCTGGCGGGCAATCTTGCCTTTGCTGGTCTGGGCGAAAAGGGTGGCGTGCAACTGGCGGTCGATCACGCTGCAGGCGTTTTCTTCGCTGTTGAAGCCGATGCTCGGGTTGGCGACGTCGTTGGCGACGATCAGGTCCAGGTTCTTATCCTTGAGCTTGCGCGCGGCATAATCGAGCAGGTGCTCGGTTTCGGCGGCGAAGCCGACACTGAACGGACGGTCGGGACGGGTGGCGATGGTGGCCAGGATGTCCGGGTTGCGGACCATTTGTAGTAACAGGCCGTCGCTGCTCGTAGGGTCTTTCTTCAATTTTTGCGGGGCAACGACTTCGGGACGGTAGTCCGCCACCGCCGCCGAGGCGATGAACAGGTCGCAGGGAATGGCCGCTTCGCAGGCCGCGAGCATGTCCCGGGCGCTGACTACATCGATACGGGTGACCCGATCCGGCGTCGGCAGGTGCACGGGGCCGGTGATCAGCGTCACCCGGGCGCCGGCTTCCACTGCGGCTTCGGCCAGGGCGAAGCCCATTTTCCCGGAGCTGTGGTTGGTGATGTAGCGCACCGGGTCGATGTTTTCCTGGGTCGGGCCGGCGGTAATCAGCACATGCTTGCCGGTCAGGGCCTGGCGCTGGAAGCAGTCGGCGGCGCATTGGGCCAGGTCCGTGGCTTCGAGCATGCGGCCCATGCCGACATCGCCGCAGGCCTGGCTGCCGGAGGCCGGGCCAAAGACTTTCAGGTCGCGGCTTTCGAGCAGTTGCAGGTTGGCCTGGGTGGCCGGATCGCGCCACATGGCCTGGTTCATGGCCGGTGCGACAGCGACCACGGCGTCGGTGGCGAGCACCAGGGTGGTCAACAGATCATTGGCGATGCCTTGGGCCAGGCGGGCGATCAGGTCGGCCGTGGCCGGGGCGATCAGCACCAGGTCGGCCCACTTGGCCAATTCGATATGGCCCATGGCGGCTTCGGCCGCGGGGTCGAGCAGATCCAGGTGAACCGGGTGCCCGGACAGGGCCTGCATGGTCAGCGGGGTGATGAATTCACTGCCGCCACGGGTCATGACGACCCGCACTTCCGCGCCCTGGTCGATGAGTCGGCGAACCAGCTCGGCGCTCTTGTAGGCAGCAATGCCGCCGCCGACGCCCAGAACGATGCGTTTCCGATACAGCCGCTGCATAGGCCTGCCTTTCGATTTCAGTGGTCAGTGCAGTGCGAACCCTTCGGCAACAGCCTGCCAGGGTGCAAATCGCCTGCAAAAAAGATGGGCTACGATATCACAGCGACCGCTATGGAACAGCGGTGCGCCACAGACCAGGAGGTCCTATGAGTATTCGTGATTGGCCGGCGGCCGAGCGCCCGCGGGAGAAGCTGTTGGAACTGGGTTCGGCGAGTCTTTCGGATGCCGAGCTGTTGGCGATTTTTTTACGAACCGGTGTTTCCGGAAAGAGCGCGGTAGACCTGGCTCGTCACCTGCTGCATCAATTCGGCTGTCTGCGCGTTTTGCTGGAGGCCGACCTGCGTACCTTCAGCGCGCAACTGGGCCTGGGTCCGGCGAAGTTTGCGCAGTTGCAGGCAGTCCTGGAGATGGGCCGTCGACACCTGGCGCAGGACTTGCGACGAGAGTCGGTGCTGGAGAACCCGCTGGTTGTGCGCGACTACCTCAAGGCCATGTTGCGGCATGAGCCCCACGAAGTGTTCGGCTGCTTGTTCCTGGATTCCCGGCATCGGGTGCTGGCGTATGAGGCGCTGTTTCGTGGTTCGATCGACAGTGCCAGTGTCTATCCCCGGCAAGTGGTCAAGCGCGCCCTGGCCCACAACGCCGCCGCGCTGATCCTGTGCCACAACCATCCCTCCGGCAACACCGAACCCAGCCACGCCGACCGTGTGCTCACCGAACGACTTCGAGAGGCGTTGGAACTGATTGACGTGCGGGTGCTCGATCACTTCATTGTGGGCGATGGGGAGCCGCTGTCGATGGCGGAGTATGGGTGGATGTGAGCGAAATCTGGTGCTCAGAAAACCCTTTGTGGGAGCGAGCCTGCTCGCGATAGCGGTTCGTCAGTGACATTGTCTGTTCTGACACTCCGCAATCGCGAGCAGGCTCGCTCCCACAAGGTGCGCGGCGTTACTTGAGGCTGACCTTCGAATAATCCTGGCGTCCAAACGGACTCACCGCATAACCCTGCAGGTCCTTGCGAACCAGGGCGAACGCGGTCGGGTGCGCCAGCGGTAACCACAGGGCCTGTTGCTGGATCTGTGCCTGGGCCTGCTCATAGAGCTTGGTGCGCACACCCTGTTCGCCGGTGGTCTTGCCGGCGCCGATCAGTTTGTCCAGGTCCTGGTTGCAGTAACGGGCGAAGTTGGTGCCGGACTTGACCGCCGCGCAGGAAAACTGCGGCGTGAGGAAGTTGTCCGGGTCGCCGTTGTCGCCGGCCCAGCCCATGAACAGCAGGTCGTGCTCGCCGGCCTTGGCGCGACGGATCAGTTCTCCCCATTCGATCACCCGGATCTCGGCCTGGATGCCGATTTCCGCCAGGTCGGATTGCAGCAGTTGCGCGCCGAGGCTGGGGTTGGGGTTCAGCAGGCTGCCGGACGGGCGGGTCCAGATGGTGGTCTGGAAACCCTCTTTCAAGCCGGCCTTGGCCAGCAGCTCGCGGGCCTTGGCCGGGTCGTGGGCGTAGCCGGGCAGGTTTTTGGCGTAGCTCCAGGTGTTCGGCGGGTAGGGGCCGTTGGCCGCTTCGGCGGTGCCCTCGAAGACGGTCTTGAGGTAGCTGGCCTTGTCGAAGGCGAGGTTGATGGCTTGGCGCACCTCGGGTTTGTCCAGCGGTGGGTGCTGGCTGTTGATCGCCACGAACGCGGTCATGAAGGCATCGGTCTGCTCAACCTTCAGGGTCGGTTCCTGCCGGGCGGCCTGCACGTCCAAAGGCTTGGGCGACAGGGCGATCTGGCATTCGTTGCGCCGTAGTTTCTGCAGGCGCACGTTTGCATCCGGCGTAATGGCGAAGATCAGCGGGTCGACCTGGGGTTTGCCAGCGAAGTAATCATTGTTGGCCTTGTAGCGAATCGAGGCGTCTTTCTGGAACCGGTTGAAGATGAACGGACCGGTGCCGATGGGCTGGTTGTTGAGTTTTTCCGGGGTGCCGGCCTTCATCAACTGATCGGCGTATTCAGCCGAATAGATCGAGGCGAAGCCCATGCTCAGGGTGGCCAGGAAGGTTGAGTCCGCGTGATCGAGGGTAAAGCGCACGGTCAGCGGGTCCAGGGCGTCGATTTTCTTGATCAGCGCCGGCAGTTGCATGGATTGGGCATGGGGGAAGCCGCTCTGGGCGACTTTATGCCAGGGGTTGGCAGGGTCCAGCATGCGCTCGAAGCTGAACTTCACGTCTTCGGCGCTCAGGTCACGGTGCGGCGTGAAGTATTCGGTCTGGTGGAACCTGACCTTTGGATTCAGCTTGAACACGTAGGTCAGCCCATCGGGCGAGACGTCCCAGTGCTCGGCCAGGCTGGGGACCACCTTGCCGCTGGCGGTGTCGAAATCCACCAGTCGGTTCATCAGGACATCGGCAGAGGCGTTGGTGGTCGTCAGCGAGTTGTACTGGACGACATCGAACCCCTCCGGACTGGCCTCGGTGCAGACGCTCAGGGCGGCAGCCTGGGCCAACGGGCTGATCAGCAGGGGGGCGAGCAGCAGTGATAGGGCAGCGAGGCGCATGATCGGTTTCCTTGTCAGGTCGAAGGCCCATCTGCGAGTGCAGTCTGGAAAAGGCCTACCCTAGTGGGCTCGCTGCCAAATGACTATCCCCTTTTTGTTTTTTCCGGCACGCTGCGCCAGCGCATTGAGGGGATAAAACCGTCGGCGCTGAAAAAAAGCTGGATGCCGCGACGAGCGGTCACGGGCATTGGCGGCCTTTGCCCCAGCCGTTCGGCACGATTGGGCGTTGGCTCCCAGCAAAGACAAATCACACAGGCTGTTGTTGCACCGAGGTCTTTCTGGTATAAAGCAGCGCTCTTTTCTAGGGGCCCGGTTCCTTCACTGTAGGTGTAGCCGGTAAGACCCTTAAAGAAACGCGGCGCCTGGCGCCAAATGACTGAGAGATTAAGCGGCCAACCCATGCCGGGTTGGGCATGTGGTTTTAGAGGGCTGAGGCATGTCTAGAGTCTGTCAAGTTACCGGTAAGGGTCCGGTGACTGGGAATAACATTTCCCACGCAAACAACAAAACCCGTCGTCGTTTCCTGCCGAACCTGCAGCATCACCGCTTCTGGGTTGAAGAAGAGAAACGTTTTGTACGTCTGCGCGTATCTGCCAAAGGCATGCGTATCATCGACAAGCGTGGCATCAGTGTCGTGCTGGCCGAACTTCGTCGCGATGGCAAGGTTTAAGGGAGCTAATCATGCGTGAATTGATTCGTTTGATCTCGAGCGCCGGTACTGGTCACTTCTACACTACCGACAAGAACAAGCGTACTACCCCGGACAAAATCGAGATCAAGAAATATGATCCGGTTGTTCGCAAGCACGTGATCTACAAGGAAGGCAAAATCAAGTAATTGATTTTTCCCTCTTTACGAAAAAGGCCCGTATCGCGAGATACGGGCCTTTTTTTGTGGCTGGCTTTCAGGGCCTCATCGCGAGCAGGCTCGCTCCCACATGGGATCTGTGTGATGTCCGGCCCTTTGTGGGAGCGAGCCTGCTCGCGATGAGGCCAGACCCGACACCAAAAAACTCAAGCCTTCTGCTCAAACACCACATAGATCTTGCGGCACGGTTCCAGCACTTCCCAGGTGCCCTTGAAGCCCGCCGGAATCACGAAGCGGTCGCCAGCGCGCAGCGTCTTGGCGTTGCCATCGTTGTCCCGCAGCACGGACACGCCCTGGACGATTTCGCAGTACTCATGCTCGGTGTAGTTGACCGTCCACTGGCCGACCGCGCCTTCCCAGACGCCGGCGTTCATTTGCCCGCAGGGACTGTTGTAGTGGTTGAACACGGCTTGCTCGGGATCACCCTTGAGTACCTTGGCCGGGTCTGGGCGATAGCGATCGGCGACGGTGCTGGCCTGGCTGAAGTCGACGATGTCCTGGATGCTCATGTCCGTAGTCCCCGGTGATTGCTTTGAAGTCTCGAGTCTATGTTTATTAAAACGAACATCGCAAGGCGGTTTTCCGGACTTATGTCAAATATATTGAAACTTGAGGTGCGGCTGGTTTAGGGTGGCGGGTGCCCCGTGCCGAAAATGTGCGCTGCAAACAGGCGGGCCGGGCAGAATTCCTGAGCGCTGCGCGCCATGCGACGCTCATACCCAAATAAGAGGAGGACACTCGCATGACCACCCTGACTCGTGCCGACTGGGAACAACGCGCTCGCGACCTGACCATTGAAGGCCGCGCCTTCATCAACGGCGAATACACCGATGCGGTGTCCGGCGAAACCTTCGATTGCCTCAGCCCGGTCGACGGCCGTCTGCTGGGCAAAGTCGCCAGTTGCGACGTTGCCGACGCCCAGCGTGCCGTCGAAAACGCCCGTGCGGTGTTCAATTCCGGCGTCTGGTCGCGCCTGGCGCCGAGCAAACGCAAAGCCATCATGATTCGTTTCGCCGGCCTGCTCAAGCAGCATGTCGAAGAGCTGGCCCTGCTCGAAACCCTGGACATGGGCAAACCGATCAGCGATTCCCTGAACATCGATGTGCCCGGCGCGGCGCAAGCGTTGAGCTGGAGCGGCGAAGCCATTGACAAGCTCTACGACGAAGTGGCCGCGACCCCGCATGACCAGTTGGGCTTGGTCACCCGTGAGCCGGTGGGCGTGGTCGGCGCCATCGTGCCGTGGAACTTTCCACTGATGATGGCCTGCTGGAAGCTCGGTCCGGCACTGTCCACCGGTAACTCGGTGGTCCTCAAACCGTCGGAAAAATCTCCGCTGACCGCCATCCGCATCGCCGCACTGGCCGTCGAAGCCGGGATTCCGAAAGGCGTGCTCAACGTGCTGCCAGGCTATGGTCATACCGTCGGCAAGGCCCTGGCCCTGCACATGGATGTCGACACACTGGTGTTCACCGGTTCCACCAAGATCGCCAAGCAACTGATGATCTACTCCGGTGAGTCCAACATGAAGCGCATCTGGCTGGAAGCCGGCGGCAAGAGCCCGAACATCGTGTTCGCCGACGCCCCGGACCTGCAGGCTGCCGCTGAAGCCGCGGCCAGCGCCATTGCCTTCAACCAGGGCGAAGTCTGCACCGCCGGTTCGCGTTTGCTGGTGGAGCGCTCCATCAAGGACACCTTCCTGCCGCTGGTGATCGAAGCCCTCAAGGGCTGGAAGCCGGGTAACCCGCTGGACCCGGCGACGAACGTCGGTGCCTTGGTCGACACCCAGCAGATGAACACCGTACTGTCCTACATCGAAGCCGGTCACAGCGGCGGTGCCAAACTGGTGGCCGGCGGCAAGCGGATCCTTGAGGAAACCGGTGGTACGTATGTCGAGCCGACGATTTTCGACGGCGTGAGCAACGCCATGAAAATTGCCCAGGAAGAGATTTTCGGTCCGGTCTTGTCGGTGATCGCTTTCGATACCGCCGAAGAAGCTGTCCAGATTGCCAACGACACGCCGTATGGCCTGGCAGCGGCGGTATGGACCCGGGACATCTCCAAGGCCCACCTGACCGCCAAGGCCCTGCGCGCCGGCAGCGTGTGGGTGAACCAGTACGACGGCGGCGACATGACTGCGCCGTTCGGTGGCTTCAAGCAGTCGGGTAACGGCCGCGACAAGTCGCTGCATGCCTTCGACAAATACACTGAGCTGAAGTCGACCTGGATCAAGCTGTAACTGTGCAGCACTGATCCCTAATGTGGGAGCGAGCCTGCTCGCGATAGCGGTATGACAGTCGACAGCTTTGTTGAATGTTGCGCCGCTTCGCGAGCAGGCTCGCTCCCGCATTGTTTTGAGTGATGCCGGGAGCCGATGACTACCACAGGAGCATGGAAATGCGTTGGGCGACTTATTTCGCCGTGTTGGCGTCTGTCCTGAGCGTCGGCCTGGCCTTGGGCGTGAGCATGCCGCTGGTGTCGCTGCGCCTGGAGGGTTGGGGTTATGGTTCGTTCGCCATTGGCGTGATGGCGGCCATGCCGGCCGTCGGGGTGTTGCTCGGGGCCAAGGTGTCGAGCCGGCTGGCGGCGCGGTTTGGGACGGCGACCTTGATGCGCCTGTGCCTGTGGGGCGGAGCGTTGTCCATCGGGTTGCTGGCGCTGTTGCCCAGTTATCCGGTCTGGCTGGTGCTGCGGCTGGTGATCGGGGTGGTCCTGACCCTGGTGTTCATCCTCGGTGAGAGCTGGATCAATCAACTGGTGGTCGAGCAGTGGCGCGGGCGGCTGGTGGCGCTGTATGGCGCCAGTTATGCCTTGAGCCAGTTGTCCGGCCCGCTGCTGCTCGGTGCCCTGGGAACTGTTCACGACTACGGATTCTGGGTCGGCGTTGGTCTGCTGCTGGTGGCGCCGTTGCTGTTGCTCGGTCGCAGCGGTGCGCCTACCAGCGAAGCCAGTAGCGTCACGTTTGGCGATTTGTGGGCGTTTTGCCGAGGCTTGCCAGCGATTGCCTGGGCTGTCTCGTTGTTTGCGGCTTTCGAGGCGATGATCCTGACGTTGCTGCCGGTTTATTGCCTGCGCCAAGGCTTCAGTGCCGACATTGCGCTGGCGATGGTCAGTACCGTGGTGGTCGGGGATGCCTTGCTGCAACTGCCCATCGGCGCCCTGGCCGATCACTTGTCTCGCCGAACCTTGCTCACGGGCTGCGCGGTGGCGCTGACCTTGTCGAGCCTGGCGGTCCCGTTGCTGATCGATACTGTATTGATCTGGCCGCTGTGGGTGCTGTTCGGTGCCAGCGCGGGTGGCTTGTTCACCTTGTCGCTGATCCTGATCGGTGAGCGCTACCGCGACGATGCGCTGGTGCGGGCCAACGCCCACATTGCCCAGCTGTGGGGGATCGGTTGCTTGATCGGCCCCCTTGCGGCGGGTGCAGGCAGCCAATGGATCAGCGGGCATGCGCTGCCGTTGTTCATGGCGGCGGGGGCGTTCGGGCTGGTGATTCTGTTGCTGCGCCAAGGTGCGTTTGGAGCCTCTCAGCCGGCTTGAAACACCAAATTTTTGTGGCAAAGAGGATTCCTGTGGCGAGGGGATTTATCCCCGCTGGGCTGCGCAGCAGCCCCAAAAACCAGTTACTGCGGGGTGTCAGGTTAATGCAATCAGCTTCATTAGGGCTGCTACGCAGCCCAGCGGGGCGGTGCGACGTTTCGCTAAATCCCCTCGCCACAGGGGCGGGGCAGGGCTACAACATCCGCTCCAACCCCACAGTCGTCGCAAACCAGGCATTGAACCGGCGCCACCAACTGCCTGGCTCGCGGTCCAGGTCATGAAGCTGGCCATTGTCTTCGGTGGTCCAGACCAGCTTTCCATCTTCCAGTCGCGCCTGATAACTCAGGGCCGGTGCCATGCCCTGCAAGGCCAGGTCACGGACCTGCCCAGCGAGTTCAGGGCTGTCCACCAATACGCCGACCTCGGTGTTCCACAACACTGAGCGCGGATCGAAATTGAACGAGCCGATGAACGATTTCTGCCGGTCAAAAATGATCGCCTTGCTGTGCAGGCTCGAGTCCGATTCGCCGTAGGACTTGCTGTAGAACAGGTGAGGACTGCTGCCTCCCGTGTCCCCGGGCTGGCGCCGCAGTTCGAACAGACGCACGCCGTGCTCCAGCAGCGCCTTGCGATAAGGCGCATAACCGCCGTGCACCGCCGGCACGTCGGTGGCTTCCAGGGCGTTGGTCAGCAGGCTTACGGCCACGCCGGCATCGGCGCGGCTGGTCAGGTACACCAACCCGGGCTGGCCAGGCACGAAGTAAGCCGAAATCATGATCAGTTCTTTGCTGACACTCGCCAGTTCAGGGCCCAGTTGCGTGGTCAGCAACAGTTGCGGATCCGGCTCGTCCTTGGACAGCACCTTGCTGGGCGCATCCCACAGCGCCTGGTTCCAGGCCCAGACCAACTCGTTGCGCCAGATATCCAGGCGCGGTTGGGTCCGGTAGGTGGTCAACTGCTGGTACAGCGCATGGTTCTCCTTTTGCGTCTGTTCCAGGGACTTTTGCAGGCGCAGGCGGCTGTTGGCCAAGTCCTTGGCGGTGGGCCGATGGGAGAGGAATTGTTCAATCGGCTTGCTCAGGGCGCTGTTCCAATACTGGTCGAAGCTGTGCCCCAGTTGCTCGGCCACCGGGCCGACGCCGAGCAGGTCGATGTCCGTGAAGTTCAGGTGGGGTTCGGCATCGAAGTATTCATCCCCCAGGTTGCGCCCACCGACGATGGCCATGCTGTTGTCCGCCAGCCATAGCTTGTTGTGCATCCGCCGGTGTTGCAGCGACAGGTTGAACAGGCGGCCGAGGCTGCGGGTCACACCTGTGGCACGCCCCAGGTGCAACGGGTTGAACAGGCGGATCTGGATCTGCGGGTGGGCGCCGAGGGTCGAAATGATCTGTTCCTGGCCATCGCTGGTGGTGTCGTCCAGCAGGATCCGCACGCGCACACCCCGGTCGGCGGCCTTGAGCAGCTCATCCACCAGCATCCGTGTGCTGATGCCGTCGTGAACGATGTAGTACTGCAGATCCAGGCTGCTTTGCGCGTTACGAATCAGTTCGGCCCGGGCAGTAAAGGCATCGGTGCTGTCGGAGAGCAGGCGAAACCCTGAGCGTCCTTCATGCGGTGCAACCTGGGCCTGGACCGAGCGTCCGAACGAGGATTCGGAAGCCGGCAGTGCCTGGGAAGGCTCGCGGGTAATATCAACGCTGGCACAGCCTCCCAGCAGTGAGGCGACAAGCAGTAGCGCAGGCAGGACCGGTTTGGATCTCACGTAGGATCGTTCCGCTGGTTGGCGTTGATTGGCTGTCGGATACTGCTTCCCTGCCTAGAATTCAGACGCCGTCGCCCTGGGTTTCGTTCAACAGCGCGATGGCGGCGGCCCCTACCTTACGCACGGCCTCCTCGATCTGTGCCGTTGGCTTGGCAGCGTAGTTCATCCGCAGGCAGTTGCGGTACTTGCCTGACGCCGAAAAAATGCTGCCGACCGCGACCTGCACACCTTGGTCATGCAGGACCCGGTTGAGCTTCAGCGTATCGAAACCTTCGGGCAGTTCGACCCACAGCATGAAGCTTCCCCGGGGGCGACTGGCGCGGGTGCCTGACGGGAAGTAGCGGCTGACCCAGTCGATCATCACGTCACGATTGCGCTGGTATTGTGTGCGCATCCGCCGCAAATGGGGTTCGAAATGCCCATTCTTGAGGAATTCGGCGATGGCGATCTGCGGTTGCGGCGCGGTGGAGCCGGTGCTGATGTACTTCATGTGCAGCACCCGCTCCAGATACCGGCCCGGTGCGACCCAACCCACGCGCAGGCCCGGCGCCAGTGTCTTGGAGAAAGAGCTGCAGAGCAGGACGCGGCCGTCTTCGTCGAAGGATTTGATCGTGCGGGGTCGTGGGTAGGTGTAGGCCAATTCCCCATACACATCGTCTTCGATGATCGCCACGTCGAAGCGCTGTGCCAGGTTCAACAATGCGCGTTTGTTTGCTTCCGGCATGATGTAGCCCAGCGGATTGTTGCAGCTGGGCGTCAACTGTATGGCCTTGATCGGCCATTGCTCCAAGGCCAGTTCCAACGCCTCCAGGCTGATGCCGGTGAGCGGGTCGGTGGGGATTTCCATGGCCTTCATGCCCAGGCCCTTGAGGGTTTGCATGGCGCCATGGAAGCTGGGTGAGTCCACCGCGACGATGTCGCCTTGTTCGCAGGTGGCGCGAATGCTGACCGACAGCGCTTCGTGGCAGCCGGTGGTGACAATCAGGTCGTTGGCCCCCAACTGACAACCCGAATCCAGCAGCAGGCGGGCAATCTGTTCGCGTAACGCGAGGTTGCCATAGATGTTGTCGTAATACAGACCGGGCATGTCCTGCCGACGGCTGATCTGCGCCAGGCTGCGCAGCAGCGGTTTCATGGTCGGCGAGTGGATGTCCGGCATGCCTCGCCCCAGTTGCACCACATCCTTGCGCGGTACGGCGCGTATCAGCTCCAGCACCTGGTCCCATTGTGAAATATCCACTGGCCGCTGGGCTGGACGGCCTATTGCCGGCAGGTCCGGCAGTTCGCGGCTGACCGGGACGAAATAGCCGGATTTTGGCTTCGGCATCGCCAATCCGCTGTCCTCCAGCACGCGATAGGCCTGCTGCACCGTACTCAGGCTGACGCCATGCTCCGTACTCAATGCCCGCACCGACGGCAGCCGGTCGCCGGGGCGATAGAAACCCTGTTCGATGCGGGTGCCGAGCAATTCGGCGAGGTTCACGTAGAGGGTCATGGCGTGCTCTCGATGGGTTGGACAGCAGGTAACCAATACAGATGGCTGGTAAAAACAGCATTCAGTGGCAAAAAGACCTTATCTGTATGCAAATAAAATACAGATGTTGAATCTGTATCGATTTTAGCCGTCCGCGCATCATGAAACCTCTGGCTACCCAAGTAAACAGGAGCGGTGAAAAATGAACGGCTTGAGCGATGTGCGGCTGACGTTACACAGTCAGGAACTGGAGGCAGGGCAGGAGAAAGAGCTTCGAGGCGCAAGGTTTCGAAATGCCCCGACCTGCCTGAGTCGCTGGGACCTGTTCTGGCATCGTCTGCATACACGCAAAGTCCTGTTGGAGCTGACACCCGAACAGTTGCGTGATATCGGGATGAGTCGGCAACAAGCGCGGGAGGAGGGCCTCAAGCCGTTCTGGCGCAGCTGATGAAGAAACCCTGTGGCGAGGGCGCATGTTTGCGCTGGACCGTAGGAGCTGTCGAGTGCAACGAGGCTGCGATCTTTCCCCTGCCCATTGAGGCTCAAGGCGAAAGATCAAAATCAAAAGATCGCAGCCTTCGGCAGCTCCTACAGAGGGATCAGACCAGCTCTTTCAACCTGTGCCACAACATCCCCAACGCCAGCAGCGGCGAGCGCAAGTGTTTGCCACCGGGGAAGGTGATGTGCGGAACCCGGGCGAACAGATCGAACCCGCCGCCTTGCTGTCCGCTGATGGCTTCGGCCAGCAGCTTGCCAGCCAGGTGCGTGGCGTTCACGCCATGGCCGGAGTAGGCCTGGGCGAAGTACACGTTGGGCTGGTCCTTGAGCCGGCCGATCTGCGGCAGGCGGTTGGCGCCGATGCCGATCATCCCGCCCCATTGATAGTCGATCTGCACCTCTGCCAACTGCGGGAAGACCTTGAGCATTTTCGGACGCATATAAGCGGCGATGTCCTGCGGGTCGCGGCCCGAATAATGACAGGCCCCACCGAACAGCAAGCGTCGATCCGCCGAAAGCCGGTAGTAGTCCAGCGCCACCCGCTGGTCGCAGACCGCCATGTTCTGTGGCAACAACGCCTGGGCTTGGGCCTGGCTCAAGGGTTCAGTGGCGATGATGTAGCTGCCGGCCGGCAGCACCTTGCCGCTCAATTCCTTGTTGAGGCCGTTGAGATAGGCATTGCAACCCAGTACCAGGGTCTTGGCGCGAACCGAGCCGTGTGGGGTGTGCACCTTCACTTCAGGACCGTAGTCGATCCGCGTGACCGCCGATTGCTCGAACAGCCTGACTCCCAGTCGCTGTGCTGCGTCAGCTTCGCCCAGGGCCAGGTTCAATGGATGCAGATGGCCGGAGCCCATGTCGATCAGGCCGCCGACATACCGATCCGAGCCCACCACGCTGTGCATCTCATGGGCTTGCAGCAGGCGGGTCGGGTGACGATAGCCGAGGCTGCGCAGTTCCTCGGCGTCCTCGGCGAAGCCTTCCAGGTCGGCGGGTTTGTTGGCGAGGTCGCAATAGCCCCAGGTGAGGTCGCAGGCAATCTGAAAACGCTCGACCCGCTGTCGGACGATTTCCACCGCCTCAAGGCCCATGAGTTTCATCTGACGGACGCCCTCGGCACCGATGGCCGGGGCGAACTGATCCAGGCCATGACCGACGCCGCGGATCAACTGGCCGCCGTTACGTCCACTGGCACCCCAGCCGATCCTGTGCGCCTCCAGCAACACGACGCTCATGCCGCGCTCGGCCAGTTCGATGGCCGTGTTCAGCCCCGAGAACCCGCCGCCGACCACGCAGACATCCGCCAGCAGCTCGCCTTGCAGCAGCGGATGGTCCGGTTGCGGCAGGCTGCTGGCGGCGTAGTAGGAGGCGGCGTGCGCGTGGCTCGGGACAGGTTGCTGAACACGGGCGTTCATGTGCGTAATCCTGATTGTTGTGTTTGAGAAATTTTACAGAGCATAAGCCGTGGATTCCTCCGCGGGCAACAGTGGTCGGTTGGCGCTGTCTGGTACAAGGCTTTTCGGGCAGAATTCGGATCAGTCCCGACCAGGTAACCGCCTCGATGAGCTGCAACAGTCAAAAAATCCGCACGCTGCGCCAGCAGATTCCCTCGTTCGAGTGCGTCCCGGGTTGCCATGACTGCTGCGGGCCGGTGACCACGTCACCGGAGGAGATGGCCCGGCTGCCGCGCAAGAGCCGCGCCGAGCAGGATGCCGCCCTGGAAGCACTCGATTGCGTGCACCTGGGGCCGAACGGTTGCACCGTGTATGACGAGCGACCGCTGATCTGCCGCTTGTTCGGCACCACGGCAACCTTGCCATGCCCCAACGGGCGGCGTCCGGTGGAGTTGATCCATCCGCGGGTCGAGCAGCAGATTCATGAGTACATGGCTGCCAATCGGCAGGTGTTGGTCTAGCGAGATCGTTCCCACGCTCTGCGTCACTAGTGTCCGGTAAAAACTGAAGGGGGAGCTTGCTCCCCCTTGCTGTACCTGCCTTTGAGCGATACTCGGCTTTTTCAGACTCGATTCCGGCTATGTTCAGCAGCACTCGCTTTTCACAAATGCTCCAAGCACTCCCTCATCAGTTGTTCAAAAATGCAGTCAAACGCTGTGGCGCTGATCGTTATGCCAAGCAATTCAGCTCTTGGGATCTGCTCGTCACGCTGATCTTTGGTCAGATAACACAAGCCAGCAGCCTGCGCGCCTTGGCGACAGCATCGCAATCGCTGGAACCTCACCATTATCATCTCAACGCTCGCAGCATGGTTCGCTCAACGCTTTGTGATGCCTTGAGCAAACGCAGTTCAGAGCCTTTTCGGCTGGCCTGCGAGCACTTGCTGCAGGGCGTTGGCCGCAAGCAGCGCAAGTCCCTGGAAGCGATGGTCACGCTGATCGACTCGACCTCAATCACCTTGCGCGGTCCCGGCTTCGACGACTGGACCGCTGCGACGAAAACCCGCATAACACAAGGCCTGAAGGTGCATGTGGCAATTGATCCACGACAAACAGCACCCACTTACGTGAACATCACTGCCGCCAACGTCAATGACCTGAGTGACGCCCTGACCATGCCGCTTGAAGCAGGCATCACGTACGTTTTCGACAAGGGATACTGCGATTACAACTGGTGGCACCAGATTGATCAGGTGGGGGCGTTCTTCGTCACACGACTCAAAAAAAATGCCAATGTGAATCACGTAGAGGATCTGAACAGAGGGGAAAATGCCGACTTCATAGAGTCGGACGAAGCCGTGCGATTTGGCAAAAAACACCTGAATACACGACGGTTAAATCACTATCACGACCAAACCGTACGTCGGGTCCAGGTTCGTCGAGATGATCACGAAACGCCGCTGATCCTGGTGACTAATGATTTTTCACGCTCAGCTGAAGAAATTGCCGACCTGTACAAGCAGCGCTGGCAGATCGAGTTGTTCTTCAAGTGGATCAAGCAAAAACTCAAGCTCAAACGGTACTTCGGATTCTCTGAAAACGCGGTGCGTCTACAAATCTACAGCGCGCTGATCACATACCTTTTGCTGCTCCTGTATCAACAACGTTCGGCCTGCTCAGACTCGCTTTCAAACTTCACTATCCGGCTGGCTCATAGCTTGTTTGAGCGCCCGCTCAGCGACACACACCGCGGATATCGAAGGCAAGAACGAACAGAGCTGAAGGCTGCCCAGGGTAGCCTTCAGCTATGAAAAGGTTTTACCGGACACTAGTGACGCTCTGCGTGGGAATGCCTCATCGGACGCTCCGCGTTTGGCTGTTCCGGGACGCGGAGCGTCCCTGGCTGCATTCCCACGCAGAGCGTGGGAACGATCTACGCTCCGCGCGGGAACGATCAATCCGGAATCGGCAGATTCAGGCTCTCTTTCACCTCTTCCATCACGATATAGCTCTTGGATTCGCGCACATGGGGCAGCTTGAGCAGGATGTCGCCCAGCAGTTTGCGGTACGAGGCCATCTCGGAAATCCGCGCCTTCACCAGATAGTCGAAATCCCCGGACACCAGGTGACATTCCAGCACGTGAGGCAATTTCAGCACGGCACGTCGGAATTCTTCGAAGGTGTCGCCGGACTTGTAATCGAGGCTGATCTCGACAAATACCAGCAGGCTGCCCTTCAAGTGCTGCGGATTGAGCCGGGCGTTGTAGCCCATGATGATCCCTTCGCGCTCCAGGCGCCGTACCCGCTCGGTACACGGAGTTGTGGAGAGGCCGACCTTTTCCCCCAGTTCGGTGAAGGAGATCCGCCCGTCCGCCTGGAGGATACGCAGGATGTTGCGGTCGATCTTGTCCAGCTCGCGCTTGGTCTGGGTGTTGGTACGCACAGGGGATGCGCCTCCGTGAAAAGGGTTTTTGCCGAGAATTCTCGCCAAATATAGGCAGTTATATAGTGAAAAGCACTGCCTATTCTTTCTTACACTGCGCCCATTACAGTTCTGTACAACAAACGTCAGCGGCTCGCCGCGATGAGGGCGACAACATGCGTGTTCTGGTCTTGGGTAGCGGCGTCATCGGTACCGTCAGTGCTTACTATCTGGCCCGTGCCGGGTTCGAAGTGGTGGTGGTCGACCGTCAGCCGGCGCCTGCCATGGAAACCAGTTTCGCCAACGCCGGCCAGGTGTCGCCGGGTTATGCCTCGCCGTGGGCCGCGCCGGGCGTGCCGCTCAAGGCCATCAAGTGGCTGCTGCAGCGCCACGCACCGCTGGCCATCAAGGCGACCGCCGACATCGACCAGTACCTGTGGATGGCCCAGATGCTGCGCAACTGCACCGCCAGCCGCTACGCCATCAACAAGGAACGCATGGTGCGCCTGTCCGAGTACAGCCGCGACTGCCTCGACGAGCTGCGCGCCGAAACCGGTATTGCCTACGAAGGCCGTAGCCTGGGGACTACACAGTTGTTCCGTACCCAGGCACAGCTCGATGGCGCAGCCAAGGACATCGCCGTGCTGAAAGAGTCCGGTGTCCCGTTCGAAGTGCTCGACCGCGAAGGTATTGCGCGGGTCGAGCCGGCCCTGGCGAATGTCACCGACATCCTGGCCGGTGCGCTGCGTCTGCCCAACGACCAGACCGGCGATTGCCAGATGTTTACCACGCGCCTGGCGGAGATGGCCGTGAAGCTTGGTGTGGAGTTCCGCTTCGGCCAGGACATCCAGCGCCTGGACCAGGCCGGTGACCGCATCAACGGCGTCTGGATCGACGGCAAGCTGGAAACCGCCGACCGCTACGTCCTGGCCCTGGGCAGCTATTCGCCGCAACTGCTCAAGCCCCTCGGCATTCGCGCCCCGGTGTATCCACTCAAGGGCTATTCCCTGACCGTGCCGATCACCAACCCGGCCATGGCGCCGACCTCGACCATTCTCGACGAAACCTACAAGGTCGCGATCACCCGTTTCGATAACCGCATCCGGGTGGGCGGCATGGCGGAAATTGCCGGTTTTGACCTGTCGCTCAATCCGCGTCGCCGTGAAACCCTGGAGATGATCGTCAACGACCTTTATCCTCAGGGCGGCGATCTGGCCCAGGCCGGTTTCTGGACCGGTTTGCGTCCGACCACGCCGGATGGCACGCCGATCGTCGGCGCCACCCCGTTCAAGAATCTGTTCCTGAACACCGGCCATGGCACCCTCGGCTGGACCATGGCTTGCGGTTCCGGTCGCTTGCTGGCGGACCTGATGGCGAAGAAAAAGCCGCAGATCAGCGCCGAAGGTCTCGATATTTCCCGTTATGGCAGCAAACATCAGGAGTCTGCAAAACATGTCAATCCAGCGCCAGCTCACCAATGACCGCATGAGCCAGGTGGTCGTGCACAACGGCACCGTTTACCTGGCCGGGCAAGTCGGCGACGACATGAGCGCAGGTATCGAGCAGCAGACCCGCGAAACCCTGGCCAGCATCGAGCGGTTGCTGGACCTGGCCGGGACCGACAAGAACCGCCTGCTGTCGGTAACCGTCTACCTGAAAGACATCGAGGCCGACTTTGCCGGCATGAACGCGGTCTGGGACAAATGGCTGCCCAAGGGCGTCGCGCCGGCCCGTGCCACCGTACAGGCCAGGTTGTGCGAGCCGGAAATCCTGGTGGAGCTGTCTGTCGTGGCCGCGCTGCCTTAACGCTGTCGAAACGATCCCTCTCCCGGCGCTGTTGGTGGTTCACGCCATCAGCCGGCGCCGGTTTTTTCATGTCTGCCTAGAAGCCTGCCGTCATGCGTCCTGCCCGTGCCCTTATCGATCTTCAAGCCCTGCGCCACAATTACCAATTGGCTCGCGACGTCACGGGGGCCAAGGCCCTTGCGGTGATCAAGGCCGATGCCTACGGGCATGGCGCGGTACGTTGTGCCGAGGCGTTGCAGGACACCGCGGACGGGTTTGCCGTGGCTTGCATCGAAGAGGCCCTGGAGCTGCGAGCCGGCGGTATTCGTGCGCCGGTGTTGCTGCTGGAAGGTTTTTTCGAAGCCGATGAGCTGTCGTTGATCGTCGAGCACGATTTCTGGTGCGTCGTGCATTCGTTGTGGCAGCTCGAAGCAATTGAAAAGGCGCCGTTGAGCAAGCCGCTCACGATCTGGCTCAAGCTCGACTCGGGGATGCACCGGGTTGGCCTGCATCCGCAGGACTATCAAGGCGCCTATCGTCGACTGCTGGCCAGTGGCAAAGTCGCGAAAGTCGTGTTGATGAGCCACTTTGCCCGCGCCGATGAGCTGCACGACTCTTCCAGTACCCGGCAACTGGAGGTGTTCGAAGCCGCCCGCCAGGGGTTGGTGGCCGAGACCAGTCTGCGCAACTCCCCGGCGGTATTGGGCTGGCCACAGATGCCGAGCGACTGGGTCCGACCGGGCATCATGCTGTATGGCGCGACGCCGTTCGATGAAGCCAACGCCACCGCCGCGCGCCTGCAGCCGGTAATGACCCTGGAATCGAAGATCATCTGCGTGCGTGAACTGCCCGCCGGCGAGCCGGTGGGGTACGGCGCCCATTTCATGACCACGCAGCCGACCCGGGTTGGAGTGGTCGCCATGGGCTATGCCGACGGCTACCCGCGCCAGGCCCCGAGCGGTACGCCGGTGCTGGTGGACGGCCAGCGCAGCCAATTGGTCGGGCGTGTGTCGATGGACATGCTGTGCGTCGACCTGACGAACATCCCCCAGGCCGGACTTGGTTCGACCGTGGAGTTATGGGGCAAGCATGTGCTTGCCAGCGATGTGGCGAAGGCCGCCGGCACTATTCCCTATCAGATTTTCTGTAACCTGCGGCGGGTGCCACGGCTCTATTCCGCGGGCTGACGCACAACGGGATCGACCGAAGGTCGCTTCACCGCACAGGATTCGGGTCAAGGTGTTGTAAATACTGAACGCTGTCGCCATGATAACGCTCACTTTCCACACAACCTGATCCCCTGGAGGTTCCAGCATTGGACGTCGGTGAACGACTGCAAGCCATTCGTAAACTCAAAGGCCTTTCCCAGCGTGAACTCGCCAAGCGTGCGGGCGTCACCAACAGCACCATTTCGATGATCGAGAAAAACAGCGTCAGCCCCTCGATCAGCTCGCTGCGCAAGGTCCTTGGCGGCATCCCCATGTCCATGGTCGAATTTTTCTCCGAGGAAATCCTCCAGGAGAAGCCGACCCAGATCGTCTATAAAGCCAACGAACTGATCGATATCTCCGACGGCGCCGTGACCATGAAGCTGGTGGGCAGGGCACACCCGAGCCGGGCGATCGCCTTTCTGAACGAAATCTACCCGCCTGGCGCCGATACCGGTGACGAGATGCTCACCCATGAAGGCGAGGAAACCGGGATTCTGGTGGAAGGGCGTTTGGAGCTGGTGGTCGGTGCCGAGACATTCGTGCTTGAAGCGGGCGACAGCTACTATTTCGAAAGCACCAAGCCACACCGTTTCCGTAATCCGTTCGACGCGCCGGCGCGACTGATCAGCGCAGCCACACCGGCCAATTTCTAAGGAAGGAGGCGCCGGGCCCATGAGGCAAGGCGCCGAACAAGCGGGCTGGCATGCCGGGACAAGACCCTTGCGACTTTAGGGTTGTTTCAGTGTGACAGGCTTACCGCTATACTTGCGCCCGCCTGCAACCGTGGCCGCAGGCGTGACTAGCCACCATGAGGGTGTACGCGTGAACCTAATTATGAAAATGCTGGCTGCACCAGCAACCGTATTGGCCCTTTGGGCAGTCAGTGCCCAAGCGGCGACCAACGACGAAATCGCCAAGCGCCTCGAGCCGGTCGGCCAGGTTTGCGTGGCGGGGAAGGAATGCAAGGGCATGGAAGTGGCTGTTGCGGCGGGCGGCGGTGCTAAGAAAACACCCGATGACGTGATTGCAAAACACTGTAACGCTTGCCATGGCACCGGCCTGCTGGGCGCTCCAAAAATAGGTGATACAGCAGCCTGGAAAGAGCGCGCTGACCATCAAGGCGGTTTGGATGGCATCCTTGCGAAAGCCATTACCGGTATCAATTCCATGCCGCCTAAAGGCACCTGTGCCGATTGCTCGGATGACGAACTCAAAGGCGCCATCCAGAAGATGTCCGGCCTGAAATAAAGCCAGCATCCGTCGAAAGAGCCGCTTACGAGCGGCTTTTTTGCGTCTGGGGAACGATCGGCAGGGCTGTTCATCGCAACCAAGACCCGGCAAGCTCGGTCCAACCCACATTCACGGAATGACCCGGAGGGTAGGATGGTGCAGTTGTGTTCAATCGAGCAGGCGGTGGATGACGTTCTGGAACGCCTGCCGGCGCATATTCACCTCGGCATGCCCCTGGGGTTGGGCAAGCCCAACCTGTTCGCCAACGCGCTGTACCGGCGCATCGCCCAATTGCCCGAACGACAACTGACCATCTACACGGCCCTGAGTCTGGGCCGGCCGAACCTGGGCGATGGTTTGCAGAGGCGCTTTCTCGAGCCCTTCGTCGAACGCGTCTTCGGTGACTATCCCGAACTCGATTACCTGGCCGACCTGCAGCGGGACAGCCTGCCTTCCAACATCCGCGTCGAGCAGTTCTTCATGCAACCCGGCAGCCTGCTGCACAGCGCATCGGCCCAACAGAACTACGTCAGCAGCAACTACAGCCATGCCGCCCGGGACATCAATGCCGCCGGCTTGAACCTGATCGCGCAACTGGTGGCGAGCGATCCGCAGTATCCGGATCGCCTGAGCCTGAGTTGCAACCCCGACATCACCCTCGACCTGCTGCCGATGATCGAGAAGCGCCGGGCCGCGGGGGAAACCATCCTCATGGTCGGCCAGGTCCATAGCGACCTGCCCTACATGCCGGGGGACGCGGAAATCGGCATCGACGGTTTCGACCTGTTGATCGACGAGAAGGACAGCCACACGCTGTTCTCCACGCCGAACATGCCGGTGGGGTTCCAGGACCATTTCATTGGCCTGCACGCCAGCAGCCTGGTGCGTGACGGCGGCACGCTGCAGATCGGTATTGGTTCCATGGGCGATGCATTGACGGCGGCGCTGCTGGCGCGTCAGGCCGATAACGCCGGGTACCAGGCGTTACTGGCGGACCTGAACCTCAGCCAGTGGGCCCAATTGATCGAGCGCGAGGGAGGACTCGAGCCGTTCGCCAAGGGGTTGTACGGTTGCAGTGAAATGTTCGTCAACGGGTTACTGGCGCTGGCGGAGGCCGGGATCATCCGGCGTAAGGTCTATCCCGATGAGTCGACCCAGGAGCAGGCCAACGCGGGTACGCTCGACGAGGCGGCCCAGCCCGACGGCATCTGTGTCCATGGCGGCTTCTTCCTCGGCCCGCACAGTTTTTACCAGCGCTTGCACGAGTTGCCCCAGGACCGACGGCTCGAATTCAACATGACCCGCATCAGCTACATCAACGAGTTGTATGGCCAGGAGCGCCTCAAGCGTTTGCAGCGTCTCGATGCCCGCTTTATCAACACGGTGTTCACCATGACGCTGCTGGGCGCCGGGGTGGCCGATCAGTTGGAAGACGGACGGGTGCTCAGCGGTGTGGGCGGGCAGTACAACTTCGTCGCCCAGGGGCATGCGCTGGAAGGTGCGCGGTCCATTCTGCTCCTGCGCAGTTGGCGGGAGGCCGGGGGCGAGATCAGCTCGAACATTGTCTGGGAGTACGGCCATTGCACCATTCCCAGGCACCTGCGGGACATCGTGGTGACCGAGTACGGCATCGCCGACCTGCGGGGCAAGGCCGATGCCGCGGTGATCGAAGCGTTGCTGAACATCAGCGATTCACGTTTCCAGCCCGGGTTGATCGAGCAGGCGCAGAATGCGGGCAAGTTACCGAAGGATTTCCGCCTCGATCCGCGGTTTGCCGACAACACGTCGCAGCGTTTGCGGGCGATCCAGGCGCGGCATCCGAATCTGTTTCCGGAGTATCCGCTGGGTGCTGATTTCGACGAGGTGGAGCGGGACCTCTTGCGGGCGCTGAACTGGCTCAAGAGCAAGTTCAAGCTCACCGAAATGCTCGAGTTGGGCAAGGCCGCGCTGGATGCACCGGAGCCCTCGTTGTATCCCGAACATCTGGAGCGGATGCAACTGGCGAGCACCGACGGGTTGAAGGAAGATCTGTTCCAGCGTTTGCTGCTGGCGGGGCTCAAGGCCACCGCGCAATAACGGCCAGCCCCAAAACATTGTGGGAGCGAGCCTGCTCGCGATGACGGACTACCTGCCAGCACTTATGTTGGATGTGCAGGCCTCATCGCGAGCAGGCTCGCTCCCACAGGGGGGATTTGTGCGGTTATTCGATAAAGGTGACTATCCCACCCGCCAGCGATTTCACCCGCGCCAGGGACTCGACGCGATAGCCCTGGGCATCCAGTTCCGCGCGGCCACCCTGGAACGACTTCTCGATCACGATCCCCAGCCCGGCCACGGTGGCGCCGGCCTGTTTGATGATGGAAATCAGCGCCTGGGAGGCTTTGCCGTTGGCCAGGAAGTCATCGATGATCAGCACCCGGTCGCTGCTGGTCAGGTGACGGGGGCTGATGGCGACGGTGCTTTCGGTCTTCTTGGTGAACGAATACACGGTCGCCGAGAGCAGGTTTTCCGTCAGGGTCAGGGATTGTTGCTTGCGGGCGAAAATCACCGGCACGCCGAGGTTCAGGCCGGTCATGATGGCCGGGGCGATGCCCGAGGCTTCGATGGTGACGATCTTGGTGATACCCGAGTCCTTGAACAGCGCGGCGAATTCATCGCCGATCTGTTTCATCAACTGCGGATCGATCTGGTGGTTCAGGAACGCGTCGACTTTCAGGACCTGGTCGGAAAGCACGATGCCTTGCTCACGGATTTTCTGGTGCAGGGCTTCCATGAAGCCTCCTTTGATGACGCCTTAAGGGCTCTGAAGTCGGAAAAAAGTAGTCGATTCTAGCGCTTTAGCATGGCTCGTATATCGGCCAAGGCGCTGTTGCCGCGAACGGCCTTCACTTCGGTCGGGGTGTCGTCGTTGCCTTCCCAGGCCAGGTCGTCCGGCGGCAGTTCATCGAGAAAGCGGCTTGGCGCGCAGTCGATCACTTCACCGTATTGCTTGCGCTTGGCGGCAAAGGTAAACGCCAGCGTCTGGCGTGCCCGGGTAATGCCCACGTAGGCCAGGCGCCGTTCTTCTTCGATGGTGTCGGCCTCGATGCTGGAACGGTGCGGCAGGATTTCTTCTTCCATGCCCATGATGAACACGTAGGGGAACTCCAGGCCCTTGGAGGCGTGAAGGGTCATCATCTGCACGCCTTCGGCACCGTCTTCCTCTTCCTGCTGACGCTCGAGCATGTCCCGCAGCACGAGTTTGCCGATGGCGTCCTCGACGGTCATCTCGCCGTCTTCGTCTTTTTCCAGGGTGTTCTTCAAGGCCTCGATCAGGAACCAGACGTTGCCCATGCGGTAGTCGGCGGCCTTGTCGCTGGAACTGTTGGTGCGCAGCCAGTTCTCGTAGTCGATGTCCATGACCATGCTGCGCAGCGCCGCGATCGGATCTTCCCCGGCGCACTGCTCGCGGACCTTGTCCATGAAGCGCTTGAAGCGCGCCAGGCGGTCGGTGAAGCGGCTGTCCAGATGTTCGCCCAGGCCGATTTCGTCAGTGGCGGCGTACATCGAGATCTTGCGTTCGGTGGCGTAGTTGCCGAGTTTTTCCAGGGTGGTCGAGCCGATTTCCCGGCGCGGGACGTTGATCACCCGCAGGAAGGCGTTGTCGTCGTCCGGGTTCACGATCAGCCGGAAATAGGCCATCAGGTCTTTCACTTCCTGGCGGCCGAAGAAGCTGTTGCCGCCGGACAGGCGATAGGGCACCTGGTGATGCTGCAACTTCAGCTCGATCAACTTGGCCTGGTAGTTGCCGCGGTACAGGATCGCAAAGTCGCTGTACGGCCGGTCGGTGCGCAGGTGCAGGCTGAGGATTTCCATGGCCACGCGCTCGGCTTCGGCGTCTTCGTTGCGGCAGCGGATCACGCGGATCTCGTCGCCGTGGCCCATCTCGCTCCACAGCTGTTTCTCGAACTCGTGGGGGTTGTTGGAAATCAGCACGTTGGCGCAGCGCAGGATTCGGCTGGTGGAGCGGTAGTTCTGCTCCAGCATCACCACTTTGAGCGACGGATAGTCTTCCTTTAGCAGCATCAGGTTTTCCGGCCGCGCGCCACGCCAGGCGTAGATCGACTGGTCGTCGTCGCCCACCACCGTGAACTGATTGCGTAAACCGATGAGCAGTTTCACCAGCAGGTACTGGCTGGCGTTGGTGTCCTGGTATTCGTCCACCAGCAGGTAGCGAACTCGGTTCTGCCATTTCTCGAGGATGTCGGCATGTTCCTGGAACAGCTTGACCGGCAGCAGGATCAGGTCGTCGAAGTCCACCGCATTGAACGCCTTGAGCGTGCGCTGGTAGTGGGTGTAGACGATGGCGGCCGTCTGCTCCTTGGGGTTGCGGGCGTTTTCCAGGGCTTCGGCGGGCAGCACCAGGTCGTTTTTCCAGGCGCCGATCATGTTCTTGATCTCGTCGACGCCGTCGTCGCCCGCGTACTCCTTCTGCATGATGTCGGTCATCAGGGCCTTGACGTCGGTCTCATCGAAGATCGAGAAGCCCGGCTTGTAGCCCAGCCGCACGTGTTCCTTGCGGATGATGTTCAGGCCCAGGTTGTGGAAGGTGCAGACCGTCAGGCCGCGGCCTTCGCCGGCGCGCAGCAGGCCGCCGACCCGTTCTTTCATTTCCCGGGCGGCTTTGTTGGTAAAGGTCATGGCGACGATGTACTGGGCGCGGATGCCACAGTTCTGGATCAGGTGCGCGATCTTGCGGGTGATCACGCTGGTCTTGCCAGAGCCTGCACCGGCGAGCACCAAAAGAGGGCCGCCGACATAGTTCACGGCTTCTTGCTGCCGGGGATTGAGTCGGGACATGACAGGGTCAGGGAGTCGTTTGCGAAAATGGGCCGGCATTTTAACAGGCTCAGAGAATTGTGCTGCTCTGTCCGACTTGTGACGCGCAGGCGCGTTTCGCTGCTTGATCCCGGGATTTGGGGCGGATTGACGCTGATGTTCGGCCTGGAATGAAAAAAGATTCGCCAGAAGCCAGTATTTGAGAACTATTAGCACTGGTCATTGTCCGGCGGCAGGTCATAATGCCCAGCGCCTACCCCCATGCAGAGTCTACGGAGTCAGCTTGTCCACGCCTGTCGAACCCTTGCGTTTGCTGTTATTGGCCGAAGAGCCTGAGTGGTCAGCGATATTGCGCGAGTGCCTGGCGCCCATGGCGGGCTCGGTCGTGTTGATCAATGCCCCGACCTGGGAGTCGGTCAGCAGTCTGTTCGAAGACAGCCGCAACGCGGTACTGCTGACGGTCGCGGCCTTGCAACCGGCGCCCGGTCGCTGCCATCTGCCGACCATCCTGCTGCTTGAACACGAGCCCGCGACGCCACCCGATGGCGCCAGCGACTGGTTGGTGCGTGACCTGCTCGATGGCGCGACCCTGCGCCGTTGCCTGCGCCATGTGCGAGAGCGCGGCGTACTGGAAAACACCTTGCAACGCCTTGCCGAACAGGACCCGTTGACCGGCATTGCCAACCGCCAGGGGTTCCAGACCCTGCTGGCGGCGCGCCTGGCTGAAAGCGAAGGCCGTGGCCTGGCACTCGGTCACCTGGACCTGGACAACTTCCGCCACGCCAACGACGCCCTCGGTCATCAGGCCGGTGATCGCTTGATCCTGCAGGTGGTGTCGCGCCTGAAGGGTGCGCTCGAGGCCGGCGATCAACTGGCGCGATTGGGCAGCGACGAGTTCGCCCTGTTGATCGACACCCGCCGGGCACCTCAACGGGCCGAATGGATGGCCGAGCGCATCACCCAAGCCATGGCCGAACCCTATTGGGTGGACGGCGAAAGCCTGTTGATCGGCTGCAGCCTGGGCATCGCCCACGCCCGGGCCCAGGCCGGAGCCGATCCGCTGATGTGGCACGCCCACATCGCCATGCAACAAGCCAAGAGCACCCAGGGCTGCACTTTTCATGTGTTCAACGAGCGCATCAACCGCAACGCCCGCAGCCTCGCCGACCTGGAAAGCGAACTGCGCCGGGCGCTGCGTCGCGACGAACTGGAGCTGCACTACCAGCCCCGATTGGACCTCGAGGGCGGCCATATCGTCGGCCTCGAAGCCCTGGTGCGCTGGCGTCACGGCGAGCGCGGGCTGCTGCCACCGAGTGAATTCGTGCCGCTGGCCGAGCAGAGCGGCCTGATCGTCCCACTGGGCTACTGGGTGATTTCCCGTGCGCTGCGGGACATGCAGGCCCTGCGCGAGCGAGGGCTGGCGCCGCTGCACATGGCGGTCAACCTGTCGTTCCGGCAGTTCCAGGACAGTCAATTGCTATCGACCTTGAGCCGGTTGATTGCCGAGCGGGGCGTTGAAGCCCAGTGGCTGGAATTCGAACTCACCGAAACCGCGGTCATGCGCCGCAGCGAGCTGGTCAAGCAGACCATGGATGCCCTCGGTCGCCTCGGGGTGCGTTTCTCCCTGGACGACTTCGGCACTGGATTTTCCTCGTTCGTGCACCTCAACAGCCTGCCCATCGCCTTGCTCAAGATCGACAAGAGCTTCGTCGGCGGCATGGAGCAGCGCGAAGAGAACCGCAAGCTGGTGCACGCGATGATCAACCTGGCCCACAACCTCAACCTGGAGGTGGTGGCCGAAGGTGTGGAAACCCGGGAGCAACTGGACCTGCTGCGCGGTTTCGGTTGCGATCAGGTGCAGGGCTTCCTGATCAGCAAGCCGTTGCCGTTGCCTGAGCTGGTGGAATACCTGACGTTCGACAACAAGTCGACGGAAGTCACCGCCTGACACAAAACCTGATGGCTGACACAACCCCCTGTGGGAGCGAGCCTGCTCGCGATGGCGGTCGATCAGTCGAGATCGATGTATCAGACACATCGCTATCGCGAGCAGGCTCGCTCCCACACGGGATGTTCATTCAGTCTGGACGATCTCGAAACCCTGTTGTTCCGACCCACCCCTGATCATCCGCTTCATTTTCCCTTCAAACGCCAGCGTCAGGCTCACTGCCGCGCAGGCCAGTCCCAGGGCCAGGCCCCACCAGACACCCGTCGGTCCCCAGTTCAGGTGGAATGCCATCCACCAAGCCGCCGGTGCGCCGATCAACCAGTAACACCCCAGGCCCACCAGGAAGGTGGTCTTGGCGTCCTTGAGCCCGCGGATGCAGCCCATGGCGATGGTCTGCGTACCGTCGAACAGTTCGAACCACGCCGCCACGGCCAACAGGCTCACCGCCAGCTCGATCACCGGGCGGAACGCCGGGTCGTTGTGGTCCAGGAACAAACCGATCAACTGATTCGGCAACAGCCAGAACACCATGGCGAAGGCCAGCATCACTGCGGCGCCGAAGCCAATACCGACCCGTCCGGCCAGTCGCGCCATCAGCAGTTGCCCGGCGCCATAGTGCTGGCCGATGCGCATGGTGATTGCGTACGACATGCCTGCCGGGACCATGAACGCCACTGAAACGATCTGCAGGGCGATCTGATGGGCCGCCAGCGGCGTGCTGCCCATGGTGCCCATGCACAGCGCGGCGAACGCGAACAGCCCGACTTCTACGGCATAGGTACCGCCAATCGGCAGGCCCAGGCGCCACAGCTCCTTGAGGTACTGGCGATTCGGCCGCAACAGCCCCTCAAGCAACGGGTACGCCCGGTATGCCGGATGCCGGCGAATGTGCCAGGCCAGCGCCAGGGCCATGCAACTGGCAACGATGGCGGTGACCATGCCAATACCCGTCAGACCCAGTTTCGGCAGCCCGAACATACCGGTGATGAGTGCGTAATTGAGCAGAAAGTTGGCCACCGTGCCGCCGAGGCTGATCACCATGACCGGCGTGGCCCGGCCGATGGCGCTGGTAAAGCCGCGCAGGGCCATGAAGCTCAGGTAGCCGGGCAGGGCAAACGGCAGCGCCACCAGGAATTGTCCGGCGGAGAGCACGTTGGTTTCGGTCTGGCCGAACATCAGCAGCACCGGCTTGAGGTTCCACAGCAGTAGTCCGGCGACCAGTGCCATCAGCCAGGCCAGCCACAACCCGGCCTGGGTCAAGCGGGTGGCACCCTCGATGTCGCCGGCACCGTGACGGATCGCCACCAGCGTGCCCACCGCCGCGATCACGCCGATGCAGAAGATCGACACGAACGAATAACTCGCCGCGCCCAGTCCACCGCCGGCCAGGGCTTCGGGGCTCAGGCGCGCCATCATCAAGGTGTCGGTGAGGACCATCAACATGTGCGCCAACTGCGAGGCAATCAACGGCCCCGCCAGCCGCAGGATGGCCCGCAGTTCAGTACGCACAGGATGCTGCATGATCATCACGCTCCATGTTCAAACAAGGCATTGAAGCGACGATTCTCGGCGCTTGCGGCGCTTTGCACAAAAGGATAAAAACGATGGCAGATATGATTAAAACTCATGCATGAGGTCTTTCTGGTAGGGTGCGTGAACCCCAGCCTTGGAGCGTTTTCCGATGTCTCGTCGTCTCCCACCTCTTTATGCGTTGCGGGCATTCGAAGCGGCGGCGCGATGCAGCTCGTTCACCCGGGCCGCAGAAGAGCTGTCGATTACCCAGAGTGCGGTCAGCCGCCACATCCGCACGCTCGAAGAACATTTTGCCTGCCGACTGTTCCAGCGCAGTGGTCGCAACCTGCAGTTGACCGAAGCGGCGCGGCTGCTGCTGCCAGGCATACGCGAAGGCTTCATGGCGCTGGAGCGGGCCTGTCATACGCTGTCCGGGGAGGACGGTATCCTGCGCATGAAGGCTCCCTCGACCCTGACCATGCGCTGGCTGCTGGCGCGCCTGAGTCGCTTTCGGCATTTGCAGCCGGGCAACGAGGTACAACTGACCAGCGCCTGGATGGACGTCGATTCGGTGGACTTCAACACCGAACCTTTCGATTGTGCGGTGTTGCTGGGCAACGGACATTTTCCAGCGGATTGGGAGGCCAGTTTCCTGTTTCCCGAGGAACTGATCCCGGTGGGTGCGCCGAACCTGTTGAACGATCAACCGTGGGATGTGCAACGGCTGGCCAACGCCGAGCTGCTCCATCCCACGCCGGACCGTCGCGACTGGCGCAGTTGGCTGGAGCGCATGGGCTTGTCCGACAAGGTCTCGCTCAAGGGCGGGCAGGTGTTCGATACGCTGGAGCTGGGCATGATTGCAGCCGCCCGCGGTTACGGTGTTTCCATGGGCGACCTGTTGATGGTGGCCGAAGACGTGGCCCAGGGGCGCTTGAGCCTGCCGTGGCCGACCGCCGTCGCCAGTGGCGAGCACTATTACCTGGTCTGGCCGAAAACCCGCCCGGGAGGTGAACGTTTGCGTCGGCTCAGTGACTTCTTGCAGGGCGAAGTCAAGGCGATGCAACTGCCTGCAGTGGAGCATCTTGGCTGAAACGTTGCAGTGGGAGTGATGGCAGCCTGATATTATTTCCCCAAGCCGCTCAAGTATCTGGCTTTGCTGCCGAACCCGTGAACATGGAACCCTCGTTCAGAAAGGGCAAATACATACCTTACCTCGAATAAAATGCCGAGCGTGCGACGTGATCAAGGATGATCCGGTGTCTCGGCCAGGAGCCGTCATGTCCCAACCCCGTGCCCGGATCGCCTCACAGCTAGGCCTTGCCCTTGCCGTGATATTGGCGATCGTGATCTCCGGCAGTACCGTCTTCGCCTTGCGTTCGCTGGACGCCGCCAACCTCGCCACTCGTGAAGAGCACCTGGCCAGCGAAGCGCGGCTGATGGCCGATCAGCTCAATACCTTCCACGGCACTTTGCGCGAGAGCACCCAGCGCTTGGCCGGCCTGTTCGAAAAGCGCTTCAGCGCGGGCCTGAGCGTGCACCCGGACCAGCCGGTTGCTGTGGCAGGCGTACAGACGCCGAGCCTGAGCCTGGGCAGCGAAGTGCTGAACAACAACTTCAAGGAAGTTGACGAGTTCAAGCAGATGACCGCCGGGACCGCCACGGTGTTCGTGCGCAGCGGCGACGACTTCATCCGCGTCAGTACGTCGGTGGCCAAGCAGGACGGTTCGCGAGCCATCGGTACCGTACTTGACCATGCCAGCCCGGCTTACGCCCGCTTGACCAGTGGGCAGAGCTATATCGGCCGCGTCTTGCTTTTCGGCCGTTACTACATGACCCAGTACAGCCCGGTTCGTGACGGTAGCGGCAAGATCATCGCGGCGCTGTATGTAGGTTTCGATTACACCGACGCGCAAAATGCGCAATTCGAAAATCTCAAGCGCTTCCGTATCGGCAAGACCGGCTCGCTGGCCCTGCTGGATGAGCAAAACAAATGGCTGGTGCCGCCGGCCGGCGTCCAGGCGCTTGATTCTGCTGTCACCACCGTGGTTGGCCTGGTGAAAGAACCGGGTAAGGGCGCGTTCTGGAGCGACACCGCCGAAGATTTCTACAGCGTCGCCGTACCGTTCGAGGGCGGGCCGTGGGCGGTGGTGGCGAGCATGCCGAAGGCCGAGATCCGCGAGGTGACCTGGAGCGTCGGTACGCAACTGGCCATCGGCAGCCTGTTGGCAATGCTGCTGGCGGTCGGTGCGGCGATGTGGCTGCTGCGCAGCAAGCTGGCTCCCCTGGGCGATCTGGTGCGCCAGGCCGAAGCGCTGGGCGCCGGCGACCTGAGCGTTCGCCTGAACGTGTCGAGCCATGACGAAATCGGCCAACTGTCCCGTGCTTTCAACCAGATGAGCCAGGCGCTGTCGACCATGGTCGAGCACATTCGCAAGGCGTCCCTGGAGGTCAACAGCCGCGCCCAGGCCCTGTCGGGGTTGTCCAGTGGTGCGTATGAGGGGATGGAGCAGCAGTCCGGCGAAATCACCAGCATGGCCGGCGCGGTGGAGGAGTTCAGCGCGACTTCGTTGAACATTGCTGACAACATGAGCAACACCCAGCGTCTGGCTCAGGAAAACGCACAACAAACCCAGATCGGTCGTACGTCGATGGGAGAAGCTTCATCCTCCCTGGAGCAGATCGCCGGCTCGCTGAACAGCACTGCCACGGTCATCAACACCCTGGGCCAGCGTTCCCAGGAAATCGGCGGCATCGTGGGTGTGATTACCTCCATTGCCGAGCAGACCAACCTGCTGGCCCTGAACGCCGCCATCGAGGCCGCCCGTGCAGGTGAACAGGGCCGTGGTTTCGCCGTGGTGGCGGATGAGGTCCGTAGCCTGGCCTCCCGTACCCGTCAGGCCACTGACGAGATTTCCAGCATGATCACCAGCATCCAGCAGGAAACCGGCAACGCCATCAGCACGATGGAACAGGGCAACCTGTTGATGCAGGAAGGTCTGTCGCGCAACGCCAATGTGGCCTCGGCCCTGGCCCGAATCGACGAGCAAAGCCGTTCGGCCGGCCAGCAGTTCGCGGCGATCACCACCGCCACCCAGGAACAAAGCAGCACGGCGACCCTGCTCAGCAGCAACCTGCAAAGCATCGCCATGGCCAACAGCGAACAGCGCGAAGTGGTCTCGAACCTGGCCGTCACTGCCAAGGAACTGGAAAAACTGGCGCAGGACCTGCGCCAAGAGGTCGACCGGTTCCGCTGAGTCACCCATAACCGCCGCGAGCAGGCTCACCCGAGATCATTGTGGGAGTGAGCCTGCTCGCGATGGCGTTGGCACAGGCGACATCTGTGCAATCTGGGCTACCGCAATCGCGAGCTGGCTCGCTCCCCACAGGGTTTCGGTTTTCGACCGCAAATACTTCAGGCGTCCCGGCTAATTCCTCCAGTCTTGCTTTTTTAGAGTTATTGCCGCTTTTAGGCTTGCTGAAACGTTTCTTCAAGTCTATAAAAACCGCACAACTCCAATAAAAGGCCAAGTCCATGACTCCGCTCAAACTCCTCGTTACCCTCGGCGCCCTGGGCGCTGCCTCCCACGCCATGGCCTGGGATTATGTCCTGCTCGACACCGATAAAGCCGCGCAACCCTGGCAGATCACCAGCCAGCAGCTTGGCGTGAAAACCGACAAGCCCTTTTCCGTGACGATGCGCACCCTGCATGGCGGTCGCCAGGAAGGCGTCAGCATCGTCGACATCGACAACGGCATCATGAAGCTTTCGGTCGTCCCGACCCGGGGCATGAACGTGTTGCAGGCGTCGGTGGGAAATGCGCGGATGGGCTGGGACTCGCCGGTCAAGGAAGTGGTCAACCCGGCCTTCATCGAACTCAACGGTCGCGGCGGGCTGGGATGGCTCGAAGGTTTCAACGAGCTGGTCACCCGTTGTGGTTACGAGTGGGTGGGTCACCCTGGCATGGACAATGGCGAACTGCTGACCTTGCACGGTCGCGCCGCCAATATCCCGGCCAACAAGGTCACCCTGCACATCGATGAAAAAGCGCCTTATGCCATCACCCTGAGGGGTGAATTGAAGGAGCAGGCTTTCAAGAAGGTCGATTTCTCGGTGCAGACCGAGTTGGTCACCGAACCTGGCAGTGTAACGTTCGCCCTCAACGACACGTTGACCAACAACGGCGACTATCCGAAGGAATACCAGGCGCTCTACCACAGCAATTTCAGCACGCCTTTCCTGGAGCAGGGCGCCCGCTTCGCCGCGCCGGTCAAGCAGGTCTCGCCATTCAATGACAAGGCCAAGGGTGATCTGGCCGACTGGCAAACCTACCGGGCGCCCACCAAGGATTACGACGAAACCGTCTATAACGTCGTGCCCTACGCCGATGCCAAGGGCGACACGCTCACCGTGCTGCACAACAAGGCCGGCAGCCTCGGCGTATCGGTGGGCTTCAACACCGGAGCGCTTCCGGTGTTCTCCCTGTGGAAAAACACCGATACCCAAGGCCAGGGTTACGTGACCGGGCTGGAACCGGGCACCAGTTTTTCCTATAACCGCCATTACCAGCGCCCATTGGGCCTGGTGCCGATCATCGCGCCGAAAGAGCAGAAGCACTTCCAGATCCACTACAGCCTGTTGGCGGACAAAGGCGCCGTGGATAAAGCGCTCAAGCGTATCGGTGAGATCCAGGGCGATCGCAAGACCGAGGTACGAGGCACGCCGCTGGTGGACCTGAGCAAACCGTGACACGGTTCAGGCCGTAGCGGGTCGATACTGCAAGGCTTCAGCCAGGTGCTCCCGGCTGATACGGCCCGCTTGCTCAAGGTCCGCCAGCGTCCGGGCGACCTTGAGCAAACGATGGGCGGCCCGCAGCGACAAGGTCAGTCGCTCGCAGGCCGTTTCCAGCCACGTTTCATCGGCTGGGGATAACGTGCAATGCCGCCGCAAACCCGGTAGATCCAGGAAAGCGTTGGCACAGCCCTGACGCGCCTGCTGGCGTTCACGGGCTTCGGCCACCTGTTCGGCCACGGTGGCGGTGTCCTCACCCGGTTCGCTCTTGGGGTTCAGCGCTGTGGCTTCCCGCGCCACCGTCAGGTGCAGGTCGATGCGGTCCAGCAGGGGGCCGGAGAGCTTGTTGCGATAGCGCTGCACCATGTCTGGTGTGCAGGAGCAACGGCCGCTGGGCTCGCCAAGGTATCCACAGGGGCAGGGGTTCATCGCCGCCACCAACTGGAAGCGCGCCGGAAAGCGTACACGGTCGCGGGCACGCGAGACGACGATGTGGCCCGACTCCAGTGGCTCGCGCAGGACTTCCAAGACCTTGCGGTCGAACTCCGGCAATTCATCCAGGAACAGCACGCCGTGATGGGCCAGGGTGATTTCCCCCGGCTGCGGTTTGGAACCGCCACCGACCAGCGCCGGACCGGATGCCGAATGATGGGGCTGGCGAAAAGGGCGTTGCGGCCAATGACTCAATGGCACGCAACTGGCAACCGACTGGATCGCCGCGACCTCCAGGGCCTCGCTCTCGGCCAGTGGTGGCAGCAGCCCCGGCAGACGACTGGCCAGCAATGTCTTGCCGGTACCCGGTGGGCCGCTGAACAGCAGGTTGTGCGCGCCGGCGGCAGCGATCAGCAGTGCACGCTTGGCCCCGACCTGGCCCTGCACTTCATTCAGGTCGGGGTAGGGCTTGCTGGCCGAGAGCAGTCCGTTCGAAACGAATGGCTCGACCGGAGCGTGGCCGTTGAAGTGCGCCACCACTTCGAGCAGATGATCCACGGCGATCACCCTCAGGCCCGACGCCAGGCAGGCTTCCTCGGCATTCGCCCGCGGCACCACCAGCGTACGCCCGGCCTGGCGCGCTGCCAGTGCCGCGGGCAATACCCCGCGTACCGGTCGCACGGCGCCGGATAACGCCAGCTCGCCGAGGCATTCCACGTCGTCCAGCGTCAGGGTCGGCACCTGCACGCTGGCCGCCAGGATGCCCAGGGCAATGGCCAGGTCGAACCGCCCGCCGTCTTTCGGCAGATCCGCCGGCGCCAGGTTCAAGGTGATGCGCCGCGCCGGGAAGTTCAGCCCCGAATTGATGATCGCGCTGCGCACCCGGTCCTTGCTTTCCTTCACCGCCGCCTCCGGCAGACCGACCATCGTCAGCGACGGCAAGCCATTGGCCAGATGGACCTCAACGGTAACGGCGGGAGCCTCCACCCCCACCTGGGCGCGGCTATGGACAATGGCGAGCGACATGAATCGTTCCTTGAATGAATGGGCGCCGCATCCTGCGGCTTTCGAAGGTTAGTCGTGAGGACGATCCTCGGCGTGATAAATGGCGGGTGAAATCTTGGCAGGATGTTGCGGGCGTAATGACGGCCTGGCAAATGAGCACGCAGGCCTCTGCTAGACTGCGATTTGTGGCAATTCAATGGCACAGGGAGGAAGCGGCCATGAACGACTTGCTGGCGTTATTGACCGATAACCGCTTCATGCCCCATGGACATTGCTACTTGTGGCGCCCGGATCTGCTATGGACCAACGTGATTGCGGACGGGCTGATCACGTTCTCCTACATCACCATTCCCTTTACGCTCATCTACTTTATCCACAAGCGCAAGGACGTGCCTTTCGACTGGATGCTGGCGGCCTTCGGCGTATTCATCCTGGCCTGCGGAACCAGCCATGTGATGGAAATCCTGACCATCTGGCAACCCTACTACTGGCTGTCGGCGCTGGTTAAGGTGATCACCGCGATTGCGTCAGTGATTACCGCCGTCCTGCTGGTCCGGCTGGTGCCCGCGGCCCTGAAGATCCCCAGCCCGCAGCAAATGGCCCGGGTCAACGACGAGTTGCGCGAGGCCCAGGCCGAACTGGTCACTACGGCACGCCGGGCCGGCATGGCGGAAATCGCCACCAACGTGCTGCATAACGTGGGCAACGTTCTCAATAGCGTCAATGTGTCGGCCCAGGTCCTGTACGACAAAGTCCATACGTCCAAAGGGCAGGGGGTCGCCAAGGTGGTTCAATTGATGAAGGAGCATTCCGATGATCTCGGCGACTTCTTCAGCAGCGACCCGAAAGGTCGGGCACTACCGGACTATCTCGGCAAGCTGGCCGAATCGCTGGCAATCGAGCAGCAAAGCATGATCAATGAGTTGGCGCAGCTGACCAAGAGCATTGACCATATCAAGGAAATCGTCGCCACCCAGCAGTCCTATGCCGGCAATTCCAGCGTGTTGGAGTCAGGCTCGTTGCGCGAGTTGATCGAGGATGTGGTGCGCATCTGTCATGTGTCCCTGGCCCGTCATCACGTGACGCTGGTCAAGGAGCTCAACGATACCCCGATCATGGCGCTGGATAAGCACAAGGTGCTGCAGATACTGATCAACCTCATCAACAACGCCAAACAGGCGCTTGATCCGGTCACCGACCGTCCCTCGCGGATCACCCTGCGCCTGAAGGCCATTGACGACCAGCGTGTACGGATAGAGGTCGAGGACAACGGTGAGGGTATCTCCATGGACAATCTGCCTCGGTTGTTCGAACACGGCTTCACGACCCGCGTCGACGGTCACGGTTTCGGCCTGCACAGCTGCATCCTGGCGGCTCATGAGCTGGGCGGTGAGCTGACCGTGCAGAGTGCGGGGCCGGGGCAGGGGGCGTTGTTTGCACTGGAACTGCCAATTGCGCTTGAGCAGGAACAATCCCTGAAGGCCGCGCATGATCGTTGAATAATCCAAGCGGTCATGCGATTCCCTGCATTGTGGTCAATATTTAGCCTGACTTAGCATCTCTCGGTTGATATGGCAAAGGGCCATTGCTCCACAGGGATCCGCTAATGAACTGGCTCTATGACGCAAAAATCTCGACCAAACTGCTCACTTCGTTTTTCCTCTGCGCCCTGATCACGCTCGCCGTGGGCATGCTTGGCGTCAGCGGTGTTGCTGCGTTGTCGGCACGCCTGCAGACCGCTTTCAACACCAACCTGGTCTCGGTTGCCAACACGGCGCAAACCAAGACCAAGGCCGTTGGCCAGACGCGCGACATGTTCCGGCTGTACATCGCCACTGCCAGCAACGCTCCGCAGAGCATGAAGGATGAGTTCCTGGCCTCGATGAAAGCCAATCAGTTGGCCAGTGAGCAGGCCTTCGCCGCTTATCGTCAAGGCAACCTGGCGGAAGACGAACGCCTTGCCGGTGACCAGATGGCCCGTGATTGGCCGGTCTACCAGGCCATGGTGCAGCAGTACGTGGCAATGATGGCGGCCGGCGACCTGGAGAACGCTCGCACCCTGCTGATGGGTGACTTGCAGAAGACCTATCGCAAGGTGATGGACCAGTTGACCATCATGATCGACTCCAATGACCGTCAGATCAGCGAAGACGCCAAGGCCGCCACACGCCAGGAAGCGTCGGCCAGGACGGTTCTGTACAGCGGTATCGTTATTGCCTTTATCGCGGCGCTACTGTTGGGTGTGTTTATCAGTCGGCTGATCAGCCGGCCGATTGCCGTAGCGGTTGATTGCGCGCAACGCATTGCCCAGGGTGACCTGACCCAGCACATCACCAGCAACAGTGGCGACGAGGCCGGTCAGTTGCTCAAGTCCCTGGGCGATATGCAAACCAGCCTGAAAACCACCATCCAGCAGATTGCCAGCGCTTCGGAACAGTTGGCTTCCGCCGCCGAGGAGCTCACCGCGGTCACTGACGATGGCAGTCGTGCCCTGATCCGGCAGAACGACGAGATCCAACAGGCGGCCACGGCTGTGACTGAGATGACCTCGGCAGTGGAGGAGGTGGCCCGCAATGCCGTTTCCACCTCCCAGGCCTCCCAAGCGACCAGTTCGCAAGCCAGCAATGGACGCGATCAGGCCCGTAATGCGGTGCAGGCGATCAACAATGCAACCCGGGAAATTACCTCATCCACCGGATTGGTCAGTGATCTGGCCGTGCAGGTCCGGGATATCGGTAAGGTGTTGGATGTGATCCGCGGGATCGCCGAGCAGACCAACCTGCTGGCGCTCAACGCAGCCATAGAGGCCGCTCGCGCAGGGGAGCAGGGGCGCGGCTTTGCCGTGGTGGCTGATGAGGTTCGCGCCCTGGCAGCGCGCACCCAGGCGTCCACCGGTGAAATCGAAAGCATGATCCATGCGGTCCAGAATCGTGCCGACGGCGCGGTCGATGCCATGGGCAAGAGCCAGGCACTGGTCACCGAGACCCAGAGTCTGGCTCGGGCCACCGGTGAGGCACTGGAGCAGATCGCTGACGGTATTTCGCAGATCAACGACCGCAACCTGGTGATCGCTACCGCGTCCGAGGAGCAGGCCCACGTGGCCCGTGAGGTGGACCGCAACCTGGTGAATATCCAGGATCTCTCGACCCAGACCGCGGCGGGGGCGAACCAGACCAATGCGTCGACCCAGGAGTTGTCCAACCTGGCGTTGTCCTTCAATACGCTGGTGGGCCGTTTCCGGCTCTGATCCCTAGCGTTCAGGTCACGCGTGCTGGATAGGTAATCGTCAAAAGATCGTGATGAAGTCAGTCGTTTACAGCATCGGATTTCAGCCGCGTGCGCCTGCGAGCAGACCGGCTGGCTCCATCTCTTTACCGCAGGCCGCCGCAACTTTCAAAAAGCGGATCTGGGTGGCAGAAATGCCGCCAACTGACCTCAATCTGATTGCAACCCAGCATCCGCGCGTAAAACTCAGTCGTTAGAAGCGCTATCGGAGCGACCCATCCGCGCAGTGGATGGGTATGGTCCGGGCTGCCCTGAAGCAGTACGATTTTTAGGCGAACAGTGCTTTTCCTGGGAGTCGCGTAGCACAGACCGCACAGTACTTCCCGATGCCAGATCGCGATATCCAGACCCTTGGCGTCCTTTTCCTTTTCTTCTCATTAGTAGCGTTCTACCGAGTTCAAGGTGAGAACTGTAATGAGGAGGAATGGGCGCGGAAATCAGTCAGCAACGCCGATACTTGTAGGACTGGTCTTGGAGAAATGAAGGACGTTTATTAGGGAGCGGGCACCCCTACTGTTTGAAGGCTCACGTCCTTAATGCATCGCTGGCAGCGATTGCGAGCCCGCAACGTATCTCATCGGTAGCGCTTATTTCGCGTCAGTGGTGAGTCGCGCTTCCAACTCCGCCACCTTCGCCTCCAGGCTCTCCAGCCGCGCCCGGGTGCGGGCCAGTACGACCATCTGACTGTCGAATTCTTCCCGGCTTACCAGGTCCAGCTTGCTGAAGCCGCTTTGCAGCAGCGCCTTGAACTGGCTTTCGATTTCGCTTTTGGGCAGGGGGGTATCGCCGCTCAAGAGGCGGGAGGCGTGGCCGCTGAGGGCGTCGAGCAGGTCTTTGGGGGCGAGCATGGCAGCAATCCTGAAAACGATGGCGGCAGTGTATCACGCAGTGTCTATAGTCAATTCGGGTGCGCCGGATGCACGCTTTTTGCGCACAGGGTCGGGCGGCGTCGCACTGTTGTTGTGCGTATCGCTGCGGTTCGTGGGGCGGCGCAAGTGGTTGCGGCAGGTAAACCCTTGAAATCACGGGGCTTGGGCACAGATGGCAAGGTTTCTGCTTAGAGGCTCATGACCCATGCACTGATGCAGTCGTTGTGACGAATGCAGTGCAGCCAGGCGAAGCGGGGAGCTTCGTCAGGCACGGTTGACTGGCGCTGGTCGGGCAACTTGGGCCGACGATGCGTTACAAAGCCAGGCACTGCGCTTAGACTTGAGTCGGGTTTGTTTTCCTGGGGCAAGTCCACCAATTCGGGAGAGAGTTTCATGAAGCTAGTCACTGCCATCATCAAGCCGTTCAAGTTGGACGACGTGCGCGAGTCGTTGTCCGAGATCGGCGTGCAGGGCATTACCGTTACTGAGGTCAAAGGCTTCGGTCGGCAGAAAGGTCACACCGAGCTGTATCGCGGCGCGGAATACGTGGTCGATTTCCTGCCCAAGGTGAAGATCGACGTCGCCATTGACGACAAGGATCTTGACCGGGTGATCGAGGCAATCACCAAGGCTGCCAACACCGGCAAGATCGGTGACGGAAAGATCTTTGTGGTCAATCTGGAACAGGCTATCCGCATCCGTACCGGCGAAACCGATACCGACGCTATCTAAAAAAGCCGCCAAACCCAACGCCCCAGGAGAAAACAATATGACTCTGCGTAAATTCGCAGGGCTAGGAGCCCTGTTGTCCTTCGTAATGCCTGGCCTGGCCATGGCAGAAGAGGCGGCAGCCCCCGTCCTCAACTCCGGCGACACCGCCTGGATGCTGACTGCCACGATTCTTGTACTGTTCATGACTATTCCCGGCCTGGCGCTGTTCTACGGCGGCATGGTTCGGTCGAAAAACCTTCTTTCCGTGATGATGCAGTGCTTTGCCATTACCGGTCTGATCAGCGTCCTGTGGGTCATTTATGGCTACAGCATCGCGTTCGACACCACTGGCATGGAGCAGGGCGTCGTCAATTTCAATTCCTTCATCGGCGGCCTGGGCAAAGCGTTCTTGGCGGGCGTGACCCCGGCGAGCATCACCGGTCCGACGGCGTTGTTCCCTGAGGCGGTGTTCGTCACGTTCCAGATGACATTCGCCATCATCACCCCGGCCCTGATCGTCGGCGCCTTTGCCGAGCGGATGAAGTTCTCCGCCATGCTCATCTTCATGGGCGTGTGGTTCACCCTGGTGTATGCGCCGATTGCGCACATGGTCTGGTCCGGCAACGGCGGCCTGCTGTGGGACTGGGGCGTGCTGGACTTCGCCGGCGGCACTGTGGTGCACATCAACGCCGGTATCGCGGGCCTGGTGGCGTGCCTGGTACTGGGCAAGCGCAAAGGCTTCCCGACCACCCCAATGGCGCCGCATAACCTGGGTTACACCCTGATGGGTGCGGCCATGCTGTGGGTCGGCTGGTTCGGTTTCAACGCCGGTTCCGCCGTCGCCGCCAACGGCACTGCCGGCATGGCGATGCTGGTGACCCAGATTGCTACCGCTGCTGCGGCACTGGGCTGGATGTTTGCCGAGTGGATTGCCCACGGCAAGCCAAGCGCACTGGGCATCGCCTCGGGCGTGGTAGCGGGCCTGGTTGCAATCACCCCGGCTGCCGGCACCGTGGGCCCGATGGGCGCCCTGGTCATCGGCCTGGCGGCGGGTGTGGTGTGCTTCTTCTGCGCAACCACCCTCAAGCGCAAACTCGGCTATGACGACTCCCTGGACGCCTTTGGCGTGCATGGCATCGGCGGTATCCTCGGCGCGATCCTCACCGGCGTGTTCGCCGCGCCGGCCCTGGGTGGCTTCGGCACCGTGACCGATATCGCTGCGCAAGTGTGGATTCAAGTCAAGGGCGTGGGCTTCACGGTGATCTACACCGCGATCGTCACCTTCATCATCCTCAAGGTCCTGGACGCCGTCATGGGTCTACGTGTCTCCGAGGAAGAAGAGGCTGTCGGCCTGGATCTGGCCCAGCACAACGAGCGTGGCTACAACCTGTAGACCCACGGTAAAAAATTGCCCGGTTCGCCGGGCATTTTTTTGCCCGCGATTTGTCAACGCTCACAGGAAGAGCCGGTTTTTCCGAAGCCTTTTTGTCTTGTGGGTGACAAGGATTTTCCAGCGCCAAAGGCTTACATCGAAGGTGGAATATTAGGCTCTTTGTTTTTTTCCTGAGCGCGCTAGAATGCGCGCCGAGCGTGCGGAGAACTGTATGTGGCAACAGACGCTGATAACCCTGCGGGCAAGGCCCCGGGGCTTTCATCTGGTGACGGACGAGTTGCTCGCCGGCCTGCCTGAACTCCGGGCGTGTCGCGTCGGTCTGTTGCATCTGTGGCTGCAGCATACCTCGGCCTCGTTGACCATCAACGAGAACGCCGATCCGGCGGTACGTCGAGACTTCGAACGATTTTTCAATCGGTTGATCCCACAAGGAACTGCCGACTATGAGCACAACGACGAAGGCCTGGACGACCTCCCGGCGCACTTCAAGGCCAGCGTGCTGGGATGTCAGCTCAGCCTTCCGGTAACGGATGGGCGACTGGCTCTGGGTACCTGGCAAGGTGTTTATCTGGGCGAGCACCGTGATCATGGCGGTGCTCGTAAAGTCCTCGCCACCTTGTACGGTGAAGGGGCATGACCGCCGATTGCCGGTGGATGTTGAATTTTTTCTGGCAGCCTTCGACAGATGGCGTAGCTGGGCTATAACTAATCTGCTTTTCGCAAGTCATGAGGTAGAACATGAGCGACGATGATCTGGAAAACGACGACCTCGAAGTCGGTGAAGAAGACGAGGCCGAAGACGGCCTGGAAGCGGCGGCTGAAGACGTTGCCGACGATGATGGCGCCGATGTACCGGCCCCGACCGCCAAGGGCAAGGCCAAGGCTGCGGTGTCGGTCGACGAGTTGCCGAGCGTAGAGGCCAAGAACAAGGAGCGCGATGCGCTCGCCAAGGCCATGGAAGAATTCCTGGCCAGGGGCGGAAAGGTGCAGGAAGTGGAGGCCAATGTGGTCGCCGATCCGCCCAAGAAGCCTGACAACAAGTACGGCAGCCGCCCTATCTGAGTTTCTGCTTCTTGCTTGCTGAAAAAGCCCGCCGTCGTCGCGGGCTTTTTCATGGGTGCAGATTGGCTTTCAGGCTATGCGCAACCTTGTGGGAGCGAGCCTGCTCGCGATAGCGGTGTGTCTGACACATGAATGTCGCTGACACTCCCTCATCGCGAGCAGGCTCGCTCCCACAGGTCGCAGGCTCAGGGCTGTCCGTGCCAGCCCGCCAACAACCCCGGCAACTCGGTCAGGCTGCGAATCTCCGCATCCGGAACGTGCTCGGCATCCCAGGCCTTGCCTGCCGGGTTGAACCACACCGCCCGCAGGCCGGCCTGTTGGGCGCCGGCGATGTCATCGCCCGGGTGGTCCCCCACATGCACGGCGGTCTGCGCCGTGGCGCCACCGCGCTGCAAGGCTTCGTGGAACAGCCGCGCATCAGGTTTGGCGATGCCGATGTCTTCGGCGCAGAGGGCGAACTTGAAGTAATCCGCCAGCCCCAGGCGACGCACATCGGCGTTGCCATTGGTGACCACGCCGAGGGCGAAGTGGTTGGCGAGGATTTCCAGGGTGGGCTGCACCTCGGGGAAAATTTCCAGTTGATGGCGGGCGTGCAGGAACGTCTCGAACCCCTGGTCTGCCAGCTCGGACGCTTGCCATTGGTCATAGCCGGCTTCTTGCAGCGCACGGAACAGCACCCGCCGTCGCAATGCGCTGATGCGATGCTTCAGGCCGGGTTCTTCGCGCAGCACCTGCTCGCGAATCGAAAAAAGATGCTCGACCGGCAAGCCGCCCAGGTTCGGTGCGTTGTCGGTCAGCCACTGGCGTAGAACGGCTTCGGCCGTGGCGATCACCGGGGCGGTGTCCCACAAAGTGTCGTCGAGGTCGAAAGTGATGAGCTCGATGGTCATGATTCGTCGCCCTTGATACGTTTGGCCCTGGGATGGGCACTGTCATAGACCGTCGCCAGGTGCTGGAAGTCCAGGTGGGTATAGATCTGAGTGGTCTTGATGTCCGAGTGGCCCAGCAGTTCTTGCACGGCGCGCAGGTCCTGGGAGGACTCCAGCACATGGCTGGCGAAGGAGTGCCTGAGCATGTGCGGGTGCAGGTTCTGCCCCAGCTCGCGTTCGCCGGCCGCCTTGACCCGCACCTGGATCGCCCGGGGACCGAGGCGCCGACCCTGTTGGCTGACGAATACCGCGTCATCGGCAGGATTGCTCAGCGCCCGCAACGGCAGCCACAGTTCCAGTGCCTCCCGGGCCTTGCGGCCAATGGGCAGCAGGCGGGTCTTGCTGCCCTTGCCGAGCACCTGGACCATGCCATCGGCCAGGTCCAGTTGATCCAGGTTCAGCCCTGTCAGCTCGGAAAGCCTGAGGCCGGAGGAATAGAACAGTTCGAGAATCGCCTGGTCCCGGCGCGCCAGGAAGTCATCTTCGACCGCGCCTTCAAGCAGTTGCAGGGCGCGGTCGGTGTCGAGGGTTTTCGGCAGCCGACGCTCGCCCTTGGGCGGCGCCAGGCCGGTGGCCGGATCGTGATCGCACAGGCCTTCGCGGTTGAGGTAGTGATACAGCCCACGTACCGCTGAGAGCAGGCGCGCCAGGCTACGGGAAGATTGCCCTTGCTGATGCAGGCGTGCGACCAGGCTGCGCAGGCGCTGGATGTCCAGCGCCTGCCAACTGCCAACGTTCTGTTTCTGACACCAGCCCAGGACTTTTTCCAGGTCGCGACGATAGGCCGACAACGTGTGGGGTGACACCTGGCGCTCACTGCGCAGGTGCTCGCAGTAGGCCTCCAGCTGTCGTTCCATCTCAGCGTACCGAGCGCAGCGAACCGGCAACCCGTGGCAGCACCCGGCCGGTGACTTCGGCGATGTAGCTGAGGAACAGCGTGCCCACCGAACTCTTGTAGTGCTGGGGATCACGGCTGGCGATGGCCAACACGCCGTGTACGCCTTGATGAGCGATGGCGACGACGGCGGTGGAGCCGATCTGCTTGCGCTGTTCTTCGCCGAACAGGAAATCCAGCTCATGTTCGCGCAGGCTGCCGCTGACGCTTTTGTTTTCCGTGAGCAGGCCGCCAATGGCCGTCTGGGCTTCGGCGTGGGTCACCCAGCGGCCCACCGGCATGGCGTTGTCACCGAACAGGATCAGGCTGACAAAAGGCACCTGGAAATCCTGGCGCAGGCTGTCTTCGACGCTCATGACCAGGTCTTCGAGGGTGCTGGCGTCCATCAGGGCCAGGATCAGGCGGCGGGTCTTGTCGAAGAGCCGGTCGTTGTCCCGGGCGACGTCCATCAGGTGCGACAGGCGATGGCGCATTTCGATGTTGCGTTCGCGCAGGATCTTCATCTGATGCTCCACCAGCGACACGGTGTCGCCGCGCCGGTGGGGGATGCGCATCACTGAAAGCAAGTCTTCACGCTGAACGAAAAAGTCCGGATGAGCCTCCAGGTAAGCGGCCACTGCCGCGGCCTCCGGAAGCGGGCTCGAGGATTCATCGGGCTGTGGCGCTGGAACCTGTGGCGTGTCGGTCATGGGTTTGGCTCATTCAAAGACGAACTTGTCCTTCGTATACGCGTACTGCCGGGCCGGTCATCAGCACCGGTTGGCCGGGGCCTGCCCATTCGATGGACAGGCGCCCGCCAGGCAGGTCGATCAGTAGGGGCGAATCCATCCACCCCTGGCTGATCGCAGCGACTGCGGCGGCACAGGCGCCGGTGCCGCAGGCCTGGGTCTCCCCGGCACCGCGTTCCCAGACCCGCAACTGCGCGCGGTGACGGTCGATGACCTGCAGGAAACCCACGTTCACCCGTGCCGGAAAGCGCGGATGGTTTTCGATCTTAGGCCCCAGCTCATGCACCGGGGCGTTGTTGATGTCGCTGACCCGCAGCACGGCATGGGGATTGCCCATGGACACTGCCGCCAATTCCACCGCGGTGCCGTCGACGTCCAGTTGATAGCTCGGGGCCTGGGCCGGTGCTTCGAACGGAATCTCGGCCGGTATCAGGCGTGGGGGCCCCATGTTGACGCCGATCTGACCGTCGCTGCGTACGTCCAGCTCGATGATGCCACTTTTGGTCTCGACGCGAATCCTGCGCTTGGCCGTCAGGCGCTTGTCCAGCACGAAGCGGGCGAAGCAGCGTGCGCCGTTGCCGCATTGCTCGACTTCCGAACCGTCGGCGTTGAAGATCCGATAGCGAAAGTCCACGTCCGGGTTATTCGGTGCCTCGACGATCAGCAACTGGTCGAAACCGATACCGGTGTGCCGGTCGCCCCATTGCTTGGCATGTTTGGGCAGAATATGCGCGTGCTGGCTGACCAGGTCGAGAACCATGAAGTCATTGCCCAGGCCGTGCATCTTGGTAAAACGCAGCAGCATGGTTTTACTCCGGCAGCAGGCTTTCGCCGGCAAACAACTCGGCTACCGTCTCGCGGCGACGCACTTCGAATGCTTGATCACCGTCCACCAGCACCTCGGCGCAGCGACCGCGGGTGTTGTAGTTGGAACTCATGACAAACCCGTAGGCACCGGCCGAGTGCACGGCCAGCAGGTCACCTTCTTCCAGCGCCAGCTCACGGCCCTTGGCCAGGAAGTCACCGGTTTCGCAGATCGGGCCGACGATGTCGTAGCTGCGGGCGGCGGTATCGCGGGGGCGCACGGCGGTCACGTCCATCCACGCCTGGTACAGCGCCGGGCGGATCAGGTCGTTCATGGCCGCGTCGACGATGGCAAAGTCTTTGTGCTCGGTGTGCTTGAGGTACTCGACCTGGGTCAGCAGCACGCCGGCATTGGCCACGATGTAGCGGCCCGGCTCGAACATCAGTGCCAGGTCGCGACCGGCGAGGCGCTCGCGAACGGTCTTGATGTAGTCGGCCACCAGCGGCGGCTCTTCATCGCGGTAACGCACGCCGACACCGCCACCCAGGTCGATGTGACGCAGGTAGATGCCGCAATCGCCGAGGCGGTCGACCAGCGCCAGCAGGCGGTCGAGGGCATCGATGAAGGGTTCCAGGGTGGTCAGTTGCGAGCCGATGTGGCAGTCGACGCCCAGCACTTCCAGGTTCGGCAGTTGGGCGGCACGTACATAGACGTCTTCGGCGTCGGCGATGGCGATGCCGAACTTGTTTTCCTTGAGGCCGGTGGAGATGTACGGGTGGGTGCCGGCATCGACGTCCGGGTTCACGCGCAGGGAAATCGGCGCACGCACGCCCAGCTCGGCGGCGACGACCTGGAGGCGCTCCAGTTCGTCGGTGGATTCGATGTTGAAGCAATGCACGCCGACTTCCAGGGCGCGGCGCATGTCTTCGCGGGTCTTGCCGACACCGGAAAAGACGATCTTGTCGGGGCTGCCGCCAGCCGCCAGCACACGCTCGAGTTCGCCACCGGAGACGATGTCGAAACCGGCACCCAAACGCGCCAATACGTTGAGCACGCCCAGGTTGGAGTTGGCTTTCACGGCAAAGCACACCAGGTGCGGCATGCCGGTGAGAGCGTCGGCGAAGGTCCGGTACTGGGCTTCGATGTGGGCCCGGGAGTAGACGTAGGTCGGCGTGCCGAAACGCTCGGCAATCGCGGACAGGGCAACTCCTTCCGCGAACAGCTCCCCGCCACGGTAGTTAAAAGCGTCCATGGCGTTCCCTTAGTAAGTGGTGGAGTGGGTGTCGTGCGCGTGGGCCTTGGATTGCGACGACTTGGCCTGCTCTTCGGGGGACTTGCTGTCGTCAGGCAGGTACAGCGGACCTTTTTGACCACAGGCTGTCACAAGGCAGGCAACCGCGACGAGCGCAGCAAGGGAAGAGATCAGGCGCTTCATGGCGAAATCCTTGAAAATGCATTAATTGCGCCGGAGTATACCGGCCACCCGGCGGCTTGCCTATGCAACGGGGCTCCCGTCCGGCGGGGCTGGTGGTCGCCGATGGGTTATCCTTTGCAATCATCTGGCCGCGCCCGTATCTTGCGGCGCTTGAGCATGAGCAGACATTTTCGAGGTTGCCGCAATGAGTTTGACTGAAGCCCGTTTTCACGATCTGGTCGATACCACCCAGCAAATGCTGGAGGATATCTTCGATGAGAGCGAACTGGACATCGATCTGGAAAGCTCCGCCGGCGTGCTTACCGTCAAGTTCGAAAACGGCAGCCAGTTGATCTTCAGTCGCCAGGAGCCGCTGCGACAGTTGTGGCTGGCGGCGGTATCCGGTGGTTTCCACTTCGATTACGACGAGGAAAGCGAGCGCTGGATGTGCGACAAGAGCGAGGAGCAGTTGGGCGAGATGCTCGACCGTATCGTCAAGCAGCAGGCCGGTGTGGAACTTGAGTTCGAAGGTCTGTGACAACATGAGCCAGACTGCCCCGGCGCGGCCCCCCAAGCCGCTTTACAGCAATGTCAGTCCCGCCGTGCCGTCACCGTGTACCAGCGTGTGCAAGCTGGACGAACAGAAGGTCTGCCTCGGCTGTTTCCGCCATGTGGAGGATATCCGTGAATGGCGCTCGGCCGATGATGAGCGGCGGCGGGAGATCTGTGCCGAGGCGGCGGGGCGCAAAGCCCTGTAGGAGCTGCCGAAGGCTGCGATCTTTTGATCTTGATCTTTCATCCCCGATTCAATTGTCTGAGACAAGATCGCAGCCTCGTTGCACTCGTCAGCTCCTACTGATAGTGTCCGGCTACGCCTCAACTCATCGAGGCTCGTGAAAAACCCCGTCTTTTTGTGGCGGGGTTTTGCTTTTTTCGTGCAGAAGAAAGGAGTCTGCCTGAATCATGACCGCACCTTCCATCACCCTTACCCGCCTGGACGTACAGCGTCTGGAGCGCCTGATCGACAGTCTCGACGAAACGCTGCCGGGCGTGATTGCGTTGCAAACCGAGCTGGATCGCGCCGAGACCCTGGTGAGCCACGAGCAAGTGCCAGCCGATGTCGTGACCATGAACGCACGGGTGCATTGCCGTGAGGAAGGCAGCGGCAAGGACTATCACCTGACGCTGGTTTATCCACAGGACGCGAATGCCGACGAAGGCAAGGTCTCGATCCTGGCGCCGGTGGGCAGCGCCTTGCTGGGGCTGAAGGTCGGCCAGCACATCGATTGGCCGGCACCGGGCGGCAAGACCTTGAAGCTGACGCTGCTGGCGGTGGAATACCAGCCCGAAGCGGGTGGCGACTTTCACCTCTGAGGGCTTCAGACCAGGGCCAGCACCTCGTTCAGGGCGCGTTCCAGGTCGGCCTTGTAGCGCAGGTACAGATTGCTTGAGCAGGCGCTATCACCCAGCAGGCCCGAGAGGTCCAGGTCGGTGATATAGCAGCGATAGCGTTCGGCATCGCGGCGCTGTTCGACGATCTCATTGGCGACCACACGGAACAGTTGGTCGCCATGTTCCAGCTCCGAAAACTCCTGCTGGTTGCAATACAGGGTGACGTGGACCTGGCCATGGGTCGCCTTGCCAATGATGGCCTGCACGTCATAGAACGGCTTGTTCTCGGGTGTCTGCGGCGCTGGGCGCATGTCGACCCGGCGTGCACGTCCGTTGCCCGAGGGCAGGAGCTGGTAGTACAGGGTTTCCAGGTTCAAGGGCTGGTCGGTGTCCATCGACAGCAAGGCGTCCCGACGGTACAGCACCGATTGCAGGAAGCGTTGCAGCGGCACCAGCAGGCTGTGTTCGTCGTGATAAGGCAGGCGTTGCTGCCACAGGGCGTTGAGTTCATCGAGCACATACAGCTCGGCATCGTCCTCATTGACCCGGTAGAACACCTGGATGCATTCCGGCTGGCCCATGGGCAGGATCAGCGCCAGGTCATGGTCTTCCAGGGCCATCGGGTCCAGGTGCAGCGGACTGTAGGCGCTCAGCTCTTCGCCCAGGTAATCCAGCAACGCCGACAGGCTGCCCAGCGCCACATGCCTGACCTGGCCGGGCACCAGTTCGAGTACGTGATAATGCTGTTGCACCTGCAGCAGGTAGCGGTGATTGAGTCTGCTCAGCAGCAGGGTCTGGGCCGTTTCGATGACCTCTTCGACCCGCCGCGCAATGAACTGCGCCCGGTTGTGGCAGAAACAGCGCACCTGCAAGCGCGGCTGGCGCTGTGTGGCGGGCAGGTCGTTGAGGTAGTCGCGCAGACAGTCGAGCAGCGCGTGCTCGCCATCGAAACGGTTGACCAGCACTTCATTCCAGCTATTGAGCGTGACCTGGTCGAGGGTCAGCACCAGGTTTTCCCGGACCCCGGCGTAGCTCAGGGAGTCGGTGCGCTCGGTGGTCATCAGGATGTTCAGGTCGCGGTGATGCTTGAGCGGGTCGACGCCGACGTTCACCAGGATCAGCACTTCACTGGGCACGCTGGCGTGCAGCAGCTGTTCTTCGTCGACTGTGACCAGGGGCAGGGCGATGGACTGCTGCAGGCTGCCCAGCAGGTTGAACAGTTCGAACTCGCTCAAGTCGCTGTCGCCGGGGTGCAGCGCCAGGCGCGTGCTGCTGTCGATCACGCCGTTGCGGTGGCACCAGGTCAGCAGCTCCAGCAGTTCGCGGCTGCGCTTGATCGGCGCGAAGTTCTCCCACTCCAGGGCGTTGAGGCTGCCGTTGTACAGGCCCCACTGATTCTGCCCGGGTTCTTTCTTGTTGGGCGACTGGACCAGCGTCAGGGTGTCCTCGGCCAGGTCCGGGGCGATGCCGGGATTGATGAACTCGACCTTGTCGGCCTTGCGTTCGAAGGCTGCATACAGCCGTCGGCCAAGCACGTTGAGGTCGCGCTTGTTGATCAGGCTGACGGTTTTCTCGGTGCGGGCGAACTGGGTCAGGAAGCGGTAGCTGTAGGTCAGTTCATTGACCAGCGCCCGGCGTTCGTTGCTGACCTGGCGCACCTTCCACTGGCTGCGGCTGTCCAGCAGCGCCAGTTGACGCGGGTCCCAGCCCCACTCCCCGGCCAGGCGTTCGAGCAGCGTACGCTGCCAGCCATTGCTGCGCCCCTGGCCGGTGAGCTTGCGATTGACCTTCAGGTACAGCGCGCGCCGGATCAACTCCAGGCGTTCGGGTTCGCCGCGAGCGTTGAGGTATTCCTCGATGCGGCGGTAGACCAGCATGTACGGGTCCAGCTCTTCCAGGTCCAGGTGATTGGCGAACACGGCCTGCTTGAAACGCAGGCTCAGGCAGCGGACATCGGGGTGTTCGCTGGCATAGACCTCGGTCAGCAGCAGCTTGAGCACGGACTTGTAGGGCGACTCTATGCCCTTGAACAATTGCCAGAGGCCGGCGCCGATGAACTCCCCCGGCGGGATGTAGGCCAGGTGCCCGAGGTCCAGCGTCTCATCGGCACGGATGAAGCGCTTGGAAAGCAACGTATGGGTGTATTGCTCATAGTTGTCTTCCTCGTAGACCGGCACCAGCCACCAGATCGGTGTACGACCGGCCAGCCAGATCGCCGTGCGGTAGAACTCGTCCAGCAGCAAGTAGTGCTGGGTCGTGCCGCAATCGTCGGAGCTGAGTTGATTGTCTCGTTCACCCCGCACGAACCGGGCCGGGTCGATCAGGAAAAAGTGGGCTTCGGCGCCCTGGGTCGCCGCCCAGGCTTCGAGCAATTGGCATTTCTTGCGCAGTTCGGCCAGTTCGTCGTCGCTCAGGTCCGGCCCGTGGCAGACCCACACATCCATGTCGCTCTGATCCGCTTGGGCGAGCGTGCCCAGGCTGCCCATCAGGTACAAGCCAAGGATCGGTCGCGGCGGGTTGCTACCGTGGCGTGGCTTGTAGGAGAACGAGCGGGTCAGTCGCTGGGCATCGGCGAGGACGCTGGCGTCGGGTTCGTAGTTCGACAGCCCGGCCGGTGTGCTACCGGAGACGTAGCCTGGTAGCAGGGGATGGTTGACGTGGAAAAACAGCGGAAGCAGCGTCAGCACGCCTTGCTGGCGAGGCGACAGGCCTTCCATGGCGCGATCCATCCGGACGGTGTTGAGCTTGAGAAAACGTGCGCGCAGCTGACTCAGGACCTTACGGTCAATTCCCTCGTCCAGATCGGGGCGTATTTCGTGATTGCGGGTCATGTCGGCTCAAACCGGCTCGCGGCGTCGAACGTGAGAAATCAGGGGGTAACGGCAGTTTAGCGTCCGGGCTGGGGATTTCTTAAGCCGAAAGTAGGGTTTGGGTGTCAGGTTTTTCACACAAAACGCCCACGCCTGCGGAAATCCGGCGAAGCAGATTTCCGTGGGCGACAGGGAGTCAGGCGGCTTCTTGAACGCTGAGTATCGTCAGAACGGTTTGTATGTTTTGCGCGGCATCACGACCCAGGCTGGTCAGGTAACCACCGTCGGGTTGGGTGATCAGTTCTTTTTCATACAGGCGTTGGGCGGCGGCAACAGCTTTTGGGGCAGCGGTCTGATGGATTTTCAAACCCTCCTGGGAACTGTCCAGGTTGAAGAGTGCAAGGATTTCCAGTTCGGCAACCAGCTCAGGGGTAAGCGACATAAGGACTCCAGACTTTCTAGAATATGGTCGATAGCGTCACTAAGGTGAGCGCACTCGGCCGAGCTGTCCAGTGCCGGAGGCAGGCTTTTTTTGTTTTGGGTGGTAGAGCCGATGTCTTCTGCGATGGCGGGACCACGCAAGTCCCCTGTGGCGAGGGGATTTATCCCCGTTGGGTCGCGAAGCGACCCTTGAAATTATCGCCGCCCGATTTTTTAGGCCTGCTGCGCAGTCCAGCGGGGATAAATCCCCTCGCCACAAGAGCAGTCGCGTACCGTAAGTTCAGTTCCTTTCCGGCGGCAACTCGGGCAGCTTGCGCAGCGCCGCTTCGTACCATTGGGTATTGAACGGGCGGTCTTCATCGAGCATCGCGTCGATCTCATAGGCCAGTACGTGGGCCATGAGGTTCAGGATGTCTTCGCGCTCGTAATTGACCAGGGTCAGTTTGTTGAAGGTGGCCTTGGCCGCAGGCGGATTGTCGCTTTCGATCTGGTTTTCGATGGCTTCGATCAGGGTCGACTCGACGAATTCTTCTTCGTCGTTGTCGATGTCGGTTGGCTCGCTCATGGCAGGCTCCTGTGAGAAAGGCGCCAGTTTACCTGCATTCAGCGGCGTGATGCGGCTGGCGAGAAACCTCCTGGCAGTCTATAACGCAAGGCTGCCCACCCCACACGGTCCGGAGGTATCTGCAATGCTCAAGCTCTACGGTTTCTGCGCCAGTAACTACTACAACATGGTCAAGCTGGCGTTGCTGGAGAAGGGCGTGCCCTTCGAAGAAGTGTCGTTCTTTGGCAGCCAGACCCCGGAAGTACTCGCCATCAGCCCGCGGGGCAAAGTGCCGGTGCTGAAAACCGACCGGGGCTTCATCAACGAAACCAGCGTGATCCTCGAATACATCGAGCAAACCCAGCCCGGCAAAGCCCTGCTGCCCGCCGACCCGTTCGAACGCGCCCAGGTCCTGGCCCTGTGCCGGGAGATCGAGCTGTACATCGAACTGCCGGGGCGCGCCTGCTATGCCGAGGCATTTTTCGGCATGTCGGTACCGGAGCCCATCAAGGAAAAGGCCAGGGCTGAACTGTTGCTGGGGTTCGCCTCGCTCGGTCGGCATGGCAAATTTGCTCCCTTTGTCGCGGGCGACAGCTTGAGCATTGCCGATCTGTATTTTCTCTACGGTGTTTCGCCAGCCTTACAGGTGGGCAAGAAGTTGTTCGATATCGACCTGTTCGCAGACATGCCGGCAGCCAAGGCGCTGATGCAGCGGTTGGGGGAGAATCCGCATGTGCAGCGGATTGCAGAGGATAGGGAAGCAGGGATGCCGGCATTTTTGGCGATGATCGCCGCCAAGAAGTGAGATTGGTGCGGTTCTGAAGACTGCTTTCGCGAGTAGGCTCGCTCCCACAGGGGGATCTCAGTGAACACAGACTTGTGAACAACAGAGATCCCTTGTGGGAGCGAGCCTGCTCGCGATGCTTTTAGCTCTTAGCGGCTGGCAAGCAGCGCCTGGCCACGCACCACGGCAGCCTTGACCTGCGCCGGCGCGGTACCGCCGATATGGTCACGGGCGTTGACCGAGCCTTCCAGGGTCAGCACCGCAAACACGTCCTGCTCGATCTGGTCGCTGAACTGGCGCAGTTCGTCCAGGCTCATCTCCGCCAGATCCTTGCCACTGTCCACGCCGTACTTCACGGCGTGGCCGACGATTTCGTGGCAATCGCGGAACGGCAGGCCACGGCGCACCAGGTAATCGGCCAGGTCTGTTGCCGTGGAGAAACCACGCAGGGCCGCTTCGCGCATCACCGCATGCTTGGGCTTGATGGCCGGGATCATGTCGGCGAAGGCGCGTAGTGAGTCGCGCAGGGTGTCAGCGGCGTCGAACAGCGGCTCCTTGTCCTCCTGGTTGTCCTTGTTGTAGGCCAGCGGTTGGCCTTTCATTAGGGTCAGCAGGCCCATCAGCGCGCCGAACACCCGGCCGCTCTTGCCCCGTACCAGCTCCGGCACGTCGGGGTTTTTCTTTTGCGGCATGATCGAGCTGCCGGTGCAGAAGCGATCCGGCAGGTCGATGAACTGGAACTGCGCGCTGGTCCACAGCACCAGCTCTTCGGAGAAGCGCGACAGGTGCATCATCGCGATGCTCGCGGCGGCGCAGAATTCGATGGCGAAATCGCGGTCCGAGACGTTATCCAGCGAGTTGCCGCCCACGGCGTCGAAGCCCAGCAGTTGGGCGGTGTACTCGCGATCGATCGGGTAGGTGGTACCGGCCAGGGCGGCGCTGCCCAGGGGCATGCGGTTGGTGCGCTTGCGGCAATCGACCAGGCGCTCGTAGTCGCGGCTGAGCATTTCGAACCAGGCCAGCATGTGATGCCCGAAGGTCACCGGTTGCGCGGTCTGCAGGTGGGTGAAGCCGGGCATGATGCTTTCGGCTTCGCGCTCGGCCTGTTCCAGCAGGCCTTTTTGCAGGCGGGTGATTTCGGCCAGGATCAGGTCGATTTCATCGCGCAGCCACAGGCGGATGTCGGTGGCGACCTGGTCGTTGCGGCTGCGGCCGGTGTGCAGTTTCTTGCCGGTCACGCCGATGCGGTCGGTCAGGCGTGCTTCGATGTTCATGTGCACGTCTTCAAGGTCGACACGCCAGTCGAACTGGCCGGCCTCGATTTCAGCCTGGATGGTCTTCAGGCCATCGATGATGCTGTCGCGCTCGGCATCGGTCAGCACGCCGACCTTGGCCAGCATGGTGGCGTGGGCGATCGAACCCATGATGTCGTGGCGATACAGGCGCTGGTCGAAGTTGACGGAGGCGGTGAAGCGGGCGACGAAGGCGTCGACGGGTTCACTGAAGCGGCCGCCCCAGGACTGATTGGTCTTGTCAGTGCTCATGAATTCGCTCGTGATCGGCTGTGGAAAAAGTAGCGGTTAAAGGCTGCGGCGGATGATAGCAGGGTTGCCGGGGCTGGCGCTGGCACTGGTCGGCAGGTTTTTTGCGCATGCCCCGGGCACTCAGGCAGGTTTCTGCACAACGATATTTTCCGATTGAGCAATATCGTCGTGGCAACCGTCTACAGTGGACGATAGGAGTTTTGCTTTTCCATCATGGCGCATGGGGCGAATCAACCAGGGGGGCTCAATTTGATCGGACCGAAAATGAACAATCCCTACGGCGACGCCGTGCGACAACGGGCCTCGGGCATCGGTCGGCAAGCGCTGGTAAAGATAGACAACCGCCTCGCGGCACTTTTTGGCCCTCGAGCGAGTCTTAGCGTGGATCGCGGTGACGGATGTCACTTCCCCTGTCTACGCTATCCTTGTGCGAGACTCACGCAGGAATCCAGCGCAATATGAATGTCCTGATCGTTGATGACGAACCACTGGCCCGCGAGCGCCTGAGCCGAATGGTCGGCGAACTCGAGGGTTACAGTGTCCTGGAGCCGAGCGCCACCAATGGCGAAGAGGCGTTGGCCCTTATCGACAGCCACAAGCCGGATATCGTGCTGCTCGACATTCGCATGCCTGGCCTGGACGGTCTGCAGGTGGCGGCGAAGCTGTGCGAACGAGAGTCGCCCCCCGCCGTGGTGTTCTGTACCACCCGGGATGACTTTCCGCCCGAGGTGTTGCAGGGCGGTGGTGTAGGCTATCTGCTCAAGCCGGTGGCCTCCGAGACGTTGCTTGACGCCTTGCGCAAGGCCGAGCGGCCCAACCGCGTGCAACTGGCGGCGCTGACTCGTCCGGCAGCGGAAAGTGGCAGCGGCCCGCGCAGCCACATCAGTGCGCGAACCCGCAAGGGCATCGAACTGATCCCGTTGAACCAGGTGGTCTACTTCATTGCCGACCATAAATACGTGACCTTGCGCCATGAGAGTGGCGAGGTGCTGCTGGACGAGCCCCTCAAGGCCCTCGAGGACGAGTTCGGCGAGCGATTCGTGCGCATCCACCGCAATGCCCTGGTGGCCCGCGAGCGCATCGAGCGCCTGCAACGCACGCCCCTTGGGCATTTTCAACTGTTTCTCAAAGGCCTCAATGGCGATGCGTTGATCGTCAGCCGACGGCACGTGGCCGGCGTGCGCAAGATGATGCAGCAGCTTTAGCCCGCGGTTGCAGGACGTTCGAGACATTCCATTTTCCAGGACATTGACGGCCAGGGAGGCCTTGGGGTCGTGATTCAAGTCAAAGCGGATTTGGCTGAGCTGTTATTATCCGCCGTATCTTTTCAGTACGGATTGATCCATGTCCCCTCGCGAGATCCGCATCGCCACCCGTAAAAGTGCCCTGGCCCTCTGGCAGGCCGAATACGTCAAAGCCCGTCTGGAGGCCACCCATCCCGGCCTGATCGTGACGCTGGTGCCCATGGTCAGTCGCGGTGACAAGCTGCTGGACTCGCCGCTGTCGAAAATCGGTGGCAAGGGCCTGTTCGTCAAGGAACTGGAAACCGCGCTGCTGGACAACGAAGCCGACATCGCCGTGCATTCGATGAAAGACGTGCCCATGGACTTCCCCGAAGGCCTGGGTCTGTTTTGCATCTGCGAGCGGGAAGACCCACGCGATGCGTTCGTTTCCAACACCTTTGCCAGCCTTGACGCGCTGCCGGCCGGGAGCGTGGTCGGCACGTCCAGCCTGCGTCGCCAGGCGCAACTGCTGACCCGTCGTCCGGACCTGCAAATCCGCTTCCTGCGCGGCAACGTCAACACCCGCCTGGCCAAGCTCGATGCCGGCGAATACGACGCCATCATCCTTGCCGCCGCCGGCCTGATCCGCCTGGGCTTCGAGGACCGCATCACCTCGGCCATCAGCGTCGACGACAGCCTGCCGGCCGGCGGGCAAGGCGCGGTAGGCATCGAATGCCGCAGCGCCGATAGCGAGATCCACGCGCTGCTGGCCCCTCTGCACCACGAAGACACCGCCACCCGGGTTTTCGCCGAGCGTGCCCTCAACAAACACCTCAACGGCGGCTGCCAGGTGCCGATTGCCTGCTATGCCGTGCTGGAAGGCGAACAGGTCTGGTTGCGTGGCCTGGTGGGTGATCCGGACGGCGGCACGTTGCTCAGCTCCGAAGCCCGGGCGCCCCGTGGCGATGCCGAGGCGCTGGGGGTGCGGGTTGCCGAAGACCTGCTGAGCCAGGGCGCCGGCGCCATTCTCAAGAAGGTCTACGGCGAGGCTGGCCACGCGTGATGGGCTGGCGGTTGCTGTTGACCCGGCCGCAGGACGAGTCGTCGGCCCTGGCGGTTGTCCTGGCCGAAGCCGGCGTATTCAGCAGCAGCCTGCCGTTGCTGGATATCGAACCGATTCCCGTGACCGATTCCGGTCGAGCGATGCTTCAGCGGCTCGACCAGTACTGCGCCGTGATTGTCGTCAGCAAGCCGGCCGCCCGGCTGTGCCTGGCGCTACTGCGCGAATATTGGCCCGAGCCGCCGGAACAGCCCTGGTTCAGCGTGGGTGCGGCCACCGGGCAGATCCTGGCCGACGCGAGCCTCACCGTGTTTTATCCGGACGGTGGCGACGATAGCGAAGCCTTGCTGGAACTCCCGGCGTTGCGTCAGGCTCTGGCCCGGCCCGACCCCCAGGTTCTGATCGTGCGTGGCGAGGGTGGCCGTGGCTTGCTGGCAGAGCGCTTGCGCGAGCAAGGTGCTAGGGTCGACTATCTGGAATTGTACCGACGCGGCCTGCCGGAGTATCGCGAAGGCGAATTGTCGGCGAAGGTCGAAGCGGAACGCTTGAACGCACTGATGGTCAGCAGTGGGCAGAGTTTCGAGCATCTGCAGCGTCTGGCGGGTGCCGCGTGGCCAGATCTGGCGCGGTTGCCGTTGTTTGTTCCAAGCCCAAGGGTTGCCGAGATGGCGCGTGCCGCCGGGGCCCGATCAGTTGTGGATTGTCGTGGCGCCAGTGCCGCGGCTTTGCTGGCGGCGTTACGGGAACAATCCGTGCCGTTTTCTAATGCAAAGGATGGATACGTGAGCGAAACAGCCTTGCCAAAAGATCAAGACCGACCTGTGATCGATGCTCCGGTGGAAACGCCGGCACCGGTGGCGCCGCGTCGCGGTAACGGGTTGGCCATTGTTGCATTGCTGCTGGGGGCCGCCGGCGTGGCCGTTGGCGGCTGGGGCGTCTGGCAGGTGCGTCACCTGCAGGCCAGCAACCAGCAACAGTCTGCCCAGGTCCAGGCCCTGAATGATCAGGCCCAGAATCTCAAGCTCAATGAGCAACGCCTCAGCGAGCGCCTCGCGCAGATGCCGGCGGCCGAAGAGCTGGAGGAGCGACGCCGTCAGGTCGCCCAGTTGCAAGGCGACCAGCAACACCTGAGCCAGCGTCTGGAAACCGTACTCGGTGCCAGCCGCAAGGACTGGCGGTTGGCCGAGGCCGAGCATCTGTTGCGCCTTGCCAGCCTGCGCCTTTCCGCCCTGCAAGACATCAGCAGTGCCCAGGCCCTGGTCCAGGGCGCCGATGAAATCCTGCGGGAACAGAACGACCCGGGCTCGTTCGCGGCCCGCGAACAATTGGCCAAGACCCTCGCGGCGTTGCGCAGCACCGAGCAGCCGGATCGCACCGGGCTGTTCCTGCAATTGGGAGCCCTGCGTGAGCAAGTGCTGCAACTCTCGGAGCTGGCGCCCGAATACAAGGATCGTGGCGAGTCCCTGCTGGGCCTGACGGCCGATGGCGATGGTGCCAGTCGCTGGGCGCAGTGGTGGGATCAGATCTCGCGCTATATCCGCATCGATTTCAATGCCGACGAGAACGTCCGTCCTCTCCTGGCCGGGCAAAGCCTGATGCAGGTGCGCCTGGCCTTGAGCCTGGCGCTGGAGCAGGCGCAGTGGGCCGCCCTCAACGGGCAGGCGCCGGTGTATACCCAGGCGCTGGTCGAAGCCCGTGACGTGTTGAAGAACAACTTCAACCAGGACAACCCGCAGAGCAAAGTCATGCTCGAGCGAGTGGCTGAACTGGCCAACGAGCCGGTGACCGTGGTCACGCCGGACCTGACCGCCACCCTGAGCAGCGTCCAGGCCTACCTGGAGCGTCGTAACCTGAATGCCGAGGAGTCGGTCAAGCCGCTGGCCAAGCCTGCTGAGCAGGGGGCCACGCCATGAAGCGTCTCTACGTGATTCTGTTCGTGGTCATCGCTGCCGCCGCCCTGTTGGGCGTGGCGATTTCCGAGCATTCGGGTTACGTGCTGGTGGCGTACAAGAACTTCCGCTACGAAGCCGGCCTGTGGGTCACCCTGGCGCTGGTGGCCGTGCTCTGGCTGTTGTGGCGAGGCCTGCGCGCCTTGATCGGCCTGGTGACCGCCTCCAGCGGCGTGGTCAACCCGTGGTCGCGGCGCAATCGCAGCCGGCGCGTGCAAGTGGCGATCGAGCACGGTCAGCTGGACCTTGCCGAAGGGCGCTGGGCCAGTGCGCAGCGGCATTTGCATCGCGCCGCCGAAGCCGAGCGCCAGCCGTTGCTGTATTACCTCGGCGCGGCCCGCGCGGCCAATGAGCAAGGTCTTTACGAGCAGAGCGATAACCTGCTGGAGCGCGCCCTGGAACGTCAGCCCCAGGCCGAGCTGGCCATTGCGCTGAGCCACGCACAGTTGCAGATGGACCGTGGCGACACCGACGGCGCCCTGGTCACGCTGCAAGCCATGCATGATCGTCATCCCCATAACGTCCAGGTGCTGCGTCAGTTGCAACGGCTGCATCAGCAGCGCGGCGACTGGTCGGCGGTGATCCGCCTGTTGCCGGAACTGCGCAAGGACAAGGTCCTGCCGGCGACGGAGCTGGCTGAGCTGGAACGCCGGGCCTGGGGTGAAAATCTCTCCCTGGCGGCCCACCGTGAAGAAGACGGCAGCGTCGGTTTGCAATCGCTCAACCGCGCCTGGCAACAGCTGACTTCTGCGCAGCGTCAGGAGCCGGCGCTGGTGCTGGCCTATGCCGAGCAATTGCGACAGCTGGGTGCGCAGGGCGAGGCCGAGGAAGTGTTGCGCACCGCGCTCAAGCGTCACTATGACAGTCATCTGGCACGTCTGTACGGGTTGGTCCGCGGCAACGATCCGGCTCGACAGCTGCAAGCGGCCGAAGGCTGGCTCAAGGATCATTCGGACGATTCCAGCCTGCTGTTGACGTTGGGTCGCCTGTGTCTGCAGAACAGCCTGTGGGGCAAGGCGCGGGATTATCTGGAAGGCAGTCTGCGGATCCAGCGCAATCCTGAAGCCTGTGCCGAACTGGCGAGATTGCTGGCGCAACTGGGCGATGCCGAGCGCAGCAACCAGCTGTTCCAGGAGGGCCTGGGGCTGCTGGACGAACGCTTGCTTGCGGCGCCGCTGCCGGTGCCGGCACAGGCGCTGTCCAGCTAAGCAATACTTACAGCGCTCGGCGGTTCGAGTTGGCTTTGCCAGAGTGACGGCCGCTGATCACTGCCCGATTCAGGGCTCAAATGATGCAGTCGGGAAAGTCCTACAGGGGATTGCGCTGAATCCCCTCGTCCCTGTCGGGAATTCCCTACACCCCTGGTGAAGTGTCTGCGCGGGCCTGCCTTGAAAGGCCCGAGGGCTTTCCTCTACCGTAACTGCTTGTCTCTTCTGTTACGGAACCGCCATGTCTTTGGCTTGCTCTCGCTTCTTGTTTTTCATGGCTTCCACCGCCGCGGCCCTGGCTTTGGGCATCGCCAGCTATCTGGAGTACGCAGTCGGTCTGACGCCTTGCAGCCTGTGTGTTTTGCAGCGTATGTGCCTGGTGCTGTTCCTGGTGAACGGCCTCGTGGCCTGCATGCATGGTCCGGGTCGAAAGGGCAGCATCCTCTACGGGGTGACGGGATTGGTTTTTGTGTCGGGCGGAATGGCCCTGGCCTGGCGTCAGGTCCTGGTGCAAAGCCATTCGCTCGAGCCTCTGCCCGATTGCCTGGCCCAGATGAAGGGCGTGAGTTCATGGTGGAGCGCCATGCAGCGTGTCCTTGACGGTGCGGTCGACTGTGCGGGCGTCACCTGGACGCTGTTCGACCTGAGCATCCCCGAATGGAGCCTGCTGTTTTTTCTCGCTGTGTCGATTGCGATGGCCTCCCTGCTGCTTCGCCTTGTCTGGAAGGCTCTGATCCGACCGCTGAGCGACAAGACGTCGCAATTCGTCCGGGTCGCGGATTAAACACTTGTATGAACTTTGTCGCCTGCGTACCTTGAAGCGGCTGTCGTGCGGGCATAATCTGGCCCGCACGTATCATTGGAATTATGCCGCTCGATCATGTTGTGTCCGGCTTGCCATGAATCATCAAGGTGTATGCAGGCTGCGAGGGGCATGACTCACAAGGGAAGAAATCGCCATGCTCGAAAGTTGTCAGAATGCTCAGGAACGCTGGGGTGGGGTGCATCTGCTGATCGACCGCTGGTTGCAGGAGCGTCACGAACTGGTTCGGGCCTATGATGCTCTCGGTGACAAGCCTGAGGCGTTGGGTGAAAGCCGTAAGCCGTTGCAGGAATTCTGCGGTGTGCTGGTGGACTATGTCTCTGCCGGGCATTTCGAGATCTACGAGCAACTCACCGGCGAGGCCAAGGCCTTCAACGACAAGCGTGGCCTGGAGCTTGCCGAACAGATCTACCCGCGCATCGACGTTATCACCGAAAAGCTGCTGGCATTCAACGACCTGTGCGATGAAGGCAAATGCGTAGCGGAAAAATTCAAGGAACTTGGTGGTCTGCTGCACGAGCGCTTCGAGCTGGAGGACTGCCTGATCGAAGTGCTGCACAACGCCCATAAGGAAGAGGCGGCGGTCCAGGCTTGATGGTTTCGCTGTAAAAAAACGGTGCGCATTGCGCACCGTTTTTCGTTTGAGTCATGTCAGCTCGTCGCACCCAGCAATTCGATTTCGAATACCAGTGGCGTGAACGGTGGAATCACATCCCCGGCACCTTCGGCGCCATAGGCCTGGGTCGAAGGAATCACCAGTCGCCATTTCGCGCCCACCGGCATTTGCGGCAACGCGCTGCGCCAGCCATCGATCACGCTGTCGAGGCTGAACCACTGCGCCTGGCGGTTGGCGTCGAACACGGTGCCGTCGGGCAGCCGACCGGTATACAGCACCTGGACCTTGCCATGGGGACCGGCTTTCGCGCCATGGCCTGGCTTGAGTTCAGTCAGCAGGATGCCGTCTTCCAATTGTTTTACGCCTGGCCGGGTTTTTTCCTCGTCGAGAAATTTCTGCTCCGTCTTCAGCGCCACTTCAATCTGCGGTGTCGTCGATTGCGCGGTCAGCTGTGCCTGATGCTTGGCCAGGATCTGCTCGATGCGTTCATCCTTGAGCGCCAGCGGTTTGCCCAGGTAGGCCTGTTGCAGACCTTCCACCAACGCCTGGATCTGCAGGTCGGGCACGTCCTGGCGCAAGCGTTCACCCAGGCTCGCGCCCAGGCTGTAGGCCAGGTCGTGGGCATCGTTGGCGCTGGTTTTTTCAACGGCCTGGACCATGGAGCAAACCATGCACAGGAGGAAAAACAGGTGACGCGACATGGGTGCTCTCCGGGCTCGAATGGAGGAATTATGCCAGCGCCGATTGCTGCGAAGTGAGATTGCTCCGGCAATGGCGCAGAAGATTTTTTGTCTCTTGCAACGCAACGTCTTGTGTACTGTCAACATGCCCTAGCGGCGGTTGCAGCAGAGGTCTAGTATGAGCCGCACTCACGTCAGTCAGGAGGTAAACCATGTCGGCCCCCAAGAAGCCTGTAAACACTCCGTTGCACTTGCTCCAACAACTCTCGGGCAGCTTGCTCGAGCATTTGGAAAATGCCTGCTCCCAAGCCCTGGCTGATGCTGAAAAATTGCTCGCCAAACTGGAAAAACAACGCGGCAAGGCGCAGGAAAAACTGCACAAGTCACGCACCAAACTGCAAGACGCAGCCACTGCCGGCAAGGCCAAGGCACAAGCCAAGGCCAAGGACGTCGTGAAAGAACTCGAAGACCTGCTCGATGCCTTGAAGGATCGTCAGTCCGAAACCCGCGCCTACATCCTGCAACTCAAGCGTGATGCCCAGGAAAGCCTGAAGCTGGCCCAGGGTGTTGGCCGCGTGCAAGAGGCTGCCGGCAAGGCGCTGACGCTTCGTGCTGCCAAGCCTGCTCCTGTATCGGCCAGGAAACCGGTTGCTAAACCCGTTGCTGCAAAAGCACCGGCCAAAGCAGCTGCCAAGCCAGCCGCGAAAGCACCGGCCAAAGCGGCGAGCAAGCCAGCGGCTAAACCGGTCGCTGCCAGCGCTGCCAAACCAGCGGCCAAAAAACCGGCTGTAAAAGCGGCTGCCAAGCCTGTTGCAAAAACAGCCGCCGCCAAGCCTGCTGCGAAAGCTGCTGTCAAACCGGCCGCTAAAAAAGCAGTCGCTGCCAAACCCGCCGCGACGAAAACCGCTGCGGCTAAACCTGCTGTCAAAGCACCTGCAAAAGCTGTTGCCGCGAAGCCAGCTGCCAAACCAACGGCGACAAAAACGGCTGCTGCCAAACCGGCTGCGGCCAAGACTGCTGCCGCCAAGCCAGCCGCCAAAGCGCCTGCCAAGGCTGCGGCTAAACCCGCTGCCAAACCGGCAGCAGCCAGATCCGCCGCCAAGCCAGCTGCCGCGAAGCCTGCCGCTGCCAAACCTGCCGCTGTAAAACCAGCAGCCAAACCTGCTGCGGCCAAACCCGCTGCCAAGCCAGCAGCCAAACCCGCTGTGAAAAAGCCAGCCGCTGCCAAACCTGCGACTGCGCCGGCGGCCAAGCCTGCATCATCGACTCCGGCAGCGACCCCAGCTCCAGCCGCCAGCACGCAGGCTTCGACGGTCAGCCCATCCGCCTCCGTTGCGCCGAGCACCAGCACCCCAACCAGCGCTTCCTAAGTGCCGGACACCGCGACGCGCAGCTGATGCAGCGCGTCGTGGTTCGCTGGTCCGGCACTCGCCGCCAGCCCTTGCAGCCATTGCGCTGATTCTTTCTGTTGGCCCCCAGGCCAATGTGCAGCCACCGCCTCCAATCGCTCCAGCAAACACCGTTCGGCTTGCAGCTCCAGTTTCTTGACCTGCTTGCGCAGGTGAGCAAGCTCCGTGTCCTGAAGGGCGCTCGCCTTCCATTGGCTGCGAAGCGTCCGTAATGGCTGGACCACCTCTTTGTCCCAAGGCTCTGCCAACTGCCGAAGCTGTTGCAGCCTATGTTCATCGCAGGCCACGCCGCGCTGTTCCAGCCACAGCCCGCAAAGCAGCAGGCAGACGCTGGCGCCGGCCTCCTGCAACGTCAGGCAGCTTTGCTCCACGCCAGGCCGGGCGTAGAGGTCGAGGGAGAAATTCCACAGGTCAGGGGACATCGTGCTACTCGCGCCAGTTGCGAGCGAAGCTGGTAGACTCCGCCGCCATTATGATCCGACTTCAGAACCTGACTTTACAGCGTGGCCCGCAACGTCTGCTAGAAGACGCCGAGCTGACCCTGCACGCCGGCCACAAAGCTGGCCTCATCGGCGCCAACGGCGCCGGCAAATCGAGCCTGTTCGCCTTGTTGCGGGGTGAGCTTCACCCGGACTCCGGTGATTGCTCGCTGCCCGCTGATTGGCGTATTGCCCATATGCGCCAGGAGGTCGATACCCTCGAACGCCTGGCCGTGGACTACGTGCTCGATGGCGATATACGCCTGCGTCAGGTTCAACGCGACCTGGCTGTCGCCGAAGCGGCCCATGACGGCGCCGCCCTGGCCCGGTTGCATTCGGAACTCGATAGCGCCGACGGCTATACCGCCGATGCCCGCGCCCGCAAGTTGCTCGCCGGCCTGGGGTTTACCAACGAACAGATGGACCGTCAGGTCGGAGATTTTTCCGGCGGCTGGCGGATGCGCCTGAACCTGGCGCAGGCCCTGATGTGTCCTTCGGATCTGCTGCTGCTCGACGAGCCGACCAACCACTTGGACCTCGACGCCATCATCTGGCTCGAGGACTGGCTCAAGAGCTACCCGGGCACGCTGCTGCTGATTTCCCACGACCGTGATTTCCTCGACGCCGTGGTGGATCACGTGGCCCATGTCGACCAGCGCAAGCTCGTCCTGTATCGCGGCGGCTATACGGCTTTCGAACGCGCCCGTGCCGAGCGCCTGGCCCAGCAACAGCAGGCCTACGAGAAGCAGCAGGCGCAGCGGGCGCACATGGAAAGCTACATCGCCCGCTTCAAGGCCCAGGCCACCAAGGCCCGTCAGGCCCAGAGCCGGATCAAGGCGCTGGAACGGATGGAGGAGCTGTCCGCGGCCCACGTCGATTCGCCGTTCGATTTCGTCTTCCGCGAGTCGAGCAAGATCTCCAGCCCATTGATCGACCTGTCCGACGCGCGACTGGGCTATGGCGACAAGACCGTGCTGGAGAAGGTCAAGCTGCAACTGACGCCGGGTGCGCGGATCGGTCTGCTGGGGCCCAACGGTGCCGGTAAGTCGACCCTGATCAAGAACCTCTCCGGTGAACTCCAGCCCCTGGCCGGGCGCCTGACCCGTGGCGAGAACACCGTGGTCGGCTACTTCGCCCAGCATCAGCTAGACTCCCTCGATGCCAAGGCCAGCCCGTTGTTGCATTTGCAGCGCCTGGCGCCGACCGAGCGCGAGCAGACCCTGCGAGATTTCCTCGGCGGTTTTGACTTCCGCGGTGCGCGCATCGACGAACCGGTGCTGAATTTCTCCGGCGGCGAGAAGGCGCGCCTGGCGCTGGCCTTGATCGCCTGGGAGCGGCCTAACCTGCTGCTGCTCGACGAACCGACCAACCACCTCGACCTGGAAATGCGCCTGGCCCTCACCATGGCCTTGCAGGAGTTCAGTGGCGCGGTGCTGGTGGTCTCTCACGATCGGCATCTGCTCAAGAGCACCACGGATAATTTCTTCCTGGTGGCCGACGGCAAGGTCGAGGAGTTCGATGGCGATCTCGAAGACTACGCGCGTTGGCTGGTGGACTACCGTCAGCGCAATGCGCCGGTCAGCACCACGCCAGTGAACCCGGACAAGACCGACAAAAAAGCCCAGCGCCAGGCCGCCGCAGCCCTGCGTCAGCAGTTGGCGCCGCATAAGCGCGAAGCCGACAAGCTCGAATCCGAACTGGGCAAGCTGCATGAAAAATTGCAGAAAGTCGAAACCAGCCTCGGGGACAGTGGTCTCTACGAGGCAGCGCGCAAGGATGAACTGCGTGATCTGCTGGCCGAACAGGCCCGGTTGAAGGTTCGGGAAGCGGAGCTTGAGGAGGCGTGGATGCAAGCCCTGGAACTGCTGGAAACCCTGCAAGCGGAGCTGGAGGCGCTGTCCTGATGGAAGCGTTGACCTTGCCCATCCCGGTCATGTGGATCGAACCGCTCTGGCTCGGTGTGCAAGTCCTGCTGATCCTGTTGGCCGGTTATGTCATGCAGCGTCTCGTGGCGCGTGCGCTCACAGGGCTCGGTGAGCGCTACCCGTTTCCGCCGCACCTGCTGATCGTCCTGCGCGGCGTGTTGCGCTGGCTGATCATGGGCAGCGCGGTGCTGGTGGTACTCGAGCGCCTGGGTGTTTCGGCCACGGTATTGTGGACCGCGATTTCAGGCTTCGTCGCGGTGGCGGCGGTGGCGTTCTTTGCCATGTGGAGCGTGCTGTCGAACCTGCTGTGCGCGGTCCTGATCTACACCGTCGGACCGTTTCGCCTGGGTGATGTGGTCGAACTGGTGGATACCACCGACAAGCCCGGCATCAAGGGGCGGGTGGTAGCGATCAACCTGCTCTACACCACTTTGATCGAGCCCGAGGAACTCGGCACCGGCAGCTCCATGGTGCAGGTGCCTAACAGCTTGTTCTTCCAGCGTTCGGTACGGCGTTGGCGCGGCAGCGAGGCTTTTCCGGTGGGTGGGTTCGTCGAGTAGACTGCCTCGATACAGCTACCCTCTTTCGTCAGTGTCTGAAACAAATTTCAAGCTGCGCCGGTGTGCGATACCGGTACTGTTCAGGCAGGTACTGACCGATTTTCTCGTCGAATGCGCCGTATCGGGAGGCTAAGATGGTTAAGAAAGTTTACGATTCGGATCAGCTATCGAGGCTGACCCTCAAGGGTTACAAGTCCATCGCCGAATGCGACATCGAACTGGGCAAGCTGAATGTGCTCATCGGTGCGAATGGCGCAGGGAAATCCAATTTCATTGGTTTCTTTCGCTTGATAAGTCGCATCCTGGATGAGCAGCTACAACTCTCGGTGGGGGCCGCCGGAGGTCCTGATGCCTTGCTTCATTTCGGTCGAAAAAGGACCGAAGAGCTTTGTGCGGAACTGTACTTCGGCAATAACGGTTATAAATTCAAGCTCAAGCCTACTCAAGATAACCGCATGATGTTCACCCATGAGGCACTCTGGTGGAACGTCAGTGGCGACTGGCGTGCCAGATCCGGCCATTTTGAGTCATACGCTGCTGAGCAAAAATCCAAGACGCAGATCTACAGGCATGTTGTTCCGGCTATCAGAAGTTGGCGTATCTATCATTTCCATGACACGGGCTCCAGTGCCCTTGTAAAGCAAATCCATGGCATCAACGATAATGAGTATCTGCGCGATGATGCGCGAAACCTGGCAGCATTTTTATATCGCTTGAAGAACCACAACGAGACGCACTACAAGCGCATCGTGAAGGCCATTCAGATGGTGGCTCCGTTCTTCGGTGACTTTCATCTGCGTCCAACGGTTGATAACAAGGAAAAGATACAGCTTGAATGGACTGAAGTCGGCCAGGACACCCCTTTTACCGCAGCCGCTCTGTCGGATGGCACCTTACGCTTCATCTGCCTGGCAAGTGTGTTGCTGCAGCCTGAGGAGTTCATGCCCTCAGCCATTCTGATTGATGAGCCGGAACTGGGGCTGCACCCCTTTGCCATCGTTGCGCTGGGCGGCCTGATGAAGTCGGTCTCTCAGAAACACCAGCTCATTATTTCGACGCAGTCAGTAGAGCTTGTTGATCAGTTCGACGCTGAAGATTTGATCGTGGTAGACAAGGTCGGCGGTGCCTCGACTTTCAAACGGTTGGATACAGCTGCTCTGGGCGCCTGGCTGGAAGAGTTCAGTCTTGGTGAACTCTGGAAGAAGAACATATTGGGCGGGAGACCGAGCCGATGAGTCGAGTCGTTCTTCTTGTAGAAGGGCAAACGGAAGAGGCCTTCGTCAATGAGCTGCTGGCTCCTCATTATTGGGCGCTTGGTGTTTTTCTCACGCCGATCATCATCAGTACGAGCCCCGGCAACAAGGGGGGCGTCGTCAGTTATGGAAAAGTCAGGCATCAGGTGGTTCGTTTGTGCCGGGAGCATCATGCTGCGCAGGTCACCACGATGTTTGATCTCTACGCGTTGCCCGGTGATTTCCCCGGCTTGGCATCAGCCGATTTTCCGATTGCGGGTACAGGGCATCAAAAGGCTTGTTTTCTGGAAGCTCAGTTGGCGATCGATGTTGGAGAGAAGAACTTCATTCCCAACTTGATGGTGCACGAGTTTGAAACACTTCTCTTCGCAGGTACTGAAAAGTTTGCAGAATGGACGGATGACTCAAAGGTCGTACCTGCCCTCAAAACGATCGCTGATACCTATCAGACACCGGAAGACATCAACAACAGTCCACAGACTGCCCCTTCCAAGCGTATCTCCAAGGCGATGCCTGAATATCAGAAAACATTTCACGGGCCTTTGATCGCTTGTGAGATTGGGTTGGATGCCATGCGTCTGAGTTGCCCTCATTTTCATGAATGGCTGTTCAAGCTTGACGCTTTGGCGACGACGTAAAAATTCGTGGCGTTTACCCGATAGTCGCATTAGCGTAGTCGTTTCGACGAATCCGAGCCGAGGTGTGCAATGCTGCTGGAAACATGGCTGGCGTTTTTCGCTGCTTGTTGGGTGATCAGTCTTTCGCCGGGCGCCGGTGCCATCGCATCGATGTCCAGCGGTCTGCAGTACGGTTTCTGGCGCGGTTACTGGAATGCCCTGGGCCTGCAACTGGGCCTGGCATTGCAGATCGTGATTGTTGCCGCGGGTGTCGGTGCGATCCTCACCGCCTCGGCCACGGCGTTCTATGCCATCAAATGGTTCGGGGTCGCCTATCTGGTCTACCTGGGCATCAAGCAGTGGCGCGCCATCCCCGGCGAGATCAGTGACGACGCTACCTTGCGGCCCATCGGCAAGCCCCTGGCGCTGATGTTCCGTGGCTTTCTGGTCAATATCAGCAACCCCAAGGCATTGGTGTTCATGCTGGCGGTGCTGCCGCAGTTCATCGACCCGCATGCCCCCCTGGTCAAGCAGTACCTGATCCTGGGCGTGACCATGATTTGCGTCGACCTCATCGTCATGGCCGGCTACACCGGGCTGGCCTCCAAAGTCCTGCGCCTGTTGCGTACCCCGAAGCAGCAGCGGCGGATGAACCGGACCTTTGCCGGGCTGTTCATTGGCGCGGCGGGTCTGCTGGCGACGATTCGCAAGGCTGCCGTGTAGCGCTTTTGCCACAACTTGAAACCTATGGGAGCGAGCCTGCTCGCGATAGCGATCGATCATTTAACGTTGCTGTTGAATGGTTCACCGCTATCGCGAGCAGGCTCGCTCCCACATTTTTTGTGTGCTGCGGGTAGGTATCAGCCTACAAATCCACCTTTTCTGACAGACCGGACTGGGGGTAAGCGAGGAATTTGCCTATGGGGTGTTCGGAAGGGGGCTGCATACGACCTGTGTCGGTTTCTTGATCATGGAGGCTCTCTCGTTCCCCCGGTGACCGGACGTGCCTGCTACCTCCACAACCCAGTTCAGGTTGACGATCGACAGCCTGTCCGATGAACTCGGTGTTCTCGCCTTCGAGGGCACGGAAGCAATCAGTCGACCTTTTGAATTCAGGATCCGGCTCGTCAGCGAGCATGCCGACCTGGCGCTCGAACGGTTCCTGCATCGTCCCGCGTTCCTGGCTTTCGATACGCTGGGCAATGGCATCCACGGGCAAATCGCGGATTTCGCCGTGGGTGAGTCCGGGCAGCGGCTGACCCATTATCATGCGACGCTGGTGCCACGCCTGAGCAGTCTCGACCTGGCTTTCAATCGGCGAATCTTCCAGCAGCAGACCGTTCGCCAGATCATCACCGTGGTGCTCAAGCTGCACGGTCTGCTGGAAGACTCCTTTCGTTTTCAACTGGGCCCCACGGAGTATCCGCCGCGGGACTACTGCACCCAGTACGAAGAAAGCGACCTGGCCTTTATCCAGCGCTTGTGCGAAGAGGAAGGTTGGCACTATCACTTCGAGCATGGGGCGCAACAGCATGTCCTGGTATTCGGCGATGACCAGTCCCGGTTCAGGAGCCTGCCACCTACACCGTTCATACCTGACGGTGCGATGGTCGCCGACGAACCCACGATCAGGAGCTTTACCGTTCGGGTGCGAGGTGCCACCAGTCGGGTCACCCGGCGTGACCATGATTTCGAAAAACCTCGCCTGACCCTGGAAGGTGCCTCTCGGCATAACCCGTTGGGTGAAGGGGAATCGCAGCCGGACCGAGAGGATTATGCCTACGCGCCAGGGCGCTTCCTGACCCTGGGGCAGGGCGGGCAGACGGCCCGGCGGAGCTTGCAGCGCCGCCAGCGAGACACCTGCATTGCCGAAGGCAGTAGCAATCAACCGGCCCTGGTAAGCGGGCATTTCATGAGGCTGCAAAACCATGGCCGGGCTTGCTGGAACCAACGCTGGTTGCTCACCTGGCTCAGGCACGAAGGCTCGCAGCCCCAGGTTCTCGAAGAAGTCATCGGCAATCCTGGAGGGGCGACACTGGAGCAGGGCTATGGCAACCACTTCAAGGCGATCCCGTGGGATGTGTTCTATCGCCCGTCCGTGGGGCGTCGTCGGCCGGTGCTGGTCAGTGAAACGGCCACGGTCAGCGGCCCGAAGGGCAGCGAGATTCACTGCGACGAGTACGGCAGGGTCAAGGTCCGTTTCCATTGGGACCGTGCCGAAGGCCACCCGGAACGGAGCAGTTGCTGGGTGCGGGTCGCCACGGGATGGGCGGGGGACGGCTTCGGCACCCAACTGATCCCCCGGGTCGGCATGGAGGTCGTGGTCACCTTCCTCGCGGGCGATCCCGATCAACCGCTGATCACCGGTTGCGTGCCGAACAGGGTCAACCCTGTGCCCCATGCGTTACCCGCCAACGACACCCGCAGTGTCTTCAAGAGCCGGAGCACGCCGGGCGGCGGTGGCAGCAATGAGCTGCACATCGAAGACCGGAAGGGTGCTGAACGGATCTATCTGCGGGCCGAACGCGACCTGTTCGCCAAGGTGTGCAACGACCACACGCTGGAGATCGGTCGCGACCAGCGCATGACCCTGGTCGGGCAGCGCTACAGCGAGGTGCGGGGCGAGGAGCACCACACCGTTCGGGAGCATCGCGTGACGCAACTGGATGCCGACGACTTTCTCAACATCAACGGCAGCCTCCACGCACAGGCTGGAGAAACCCTGGTGATTCGCGCCGGGCAGGTCCTGCAGCTCGAATGCGCGGGTGCGCTGACGGTCAAGTCCGGATCGCAGCTGACCCTGGAGGGCGGTGGGCATTTCCTGCGCATTGGTGCTGATGGCCTCTTCAGCAGCGCTCCCATCGAGCAGGGTGGCTGTCCTGGTCCCGGAGCGACTTTGCAGTACAAACCTGCCCGCTTGCCGGGTGACACCGATGAGCCAATGACCGGACGCACAGGCACCTTGACTGGCGGCGTCGCCATCAGCGAAAGCACGACCGGGCCGCCGGCTGGTCGCTCGCCCTTGCCGATCGGTGTGCTGTGCAAACGCTGCTTTCAACATGCCCAAGCCCAGGCCAGAGGATTGGCCGCCCGTCTCTGAGCAAATCAATTTTCAAGGATGATCATGTCTCCAACCGCCCTGCAATGGCTGCAACATCTATACGCTCAGGCCAAGGCCTGCGGCCTCGCCCATGTGGATCTGCTGATCAACTGCGCGCTGCTCGACTATCCGCTGCTGCGACGGTTGAACGAGCTCGTGCCGTCGCCGCGCTACCGGCTTCTGCTCCAGGACTCCCCGGAGCGGGCCTTTGCCGACCAGGGGCCGGTGCTGGTGCGGGTGCTGCTTTTCAATACCGCGCAGCGGGCCTGGCTGATGGACTTTCTCCAAGCGTGCCACGGCCATTCGCGGGTGCTGGTGCTGCTTAGCCGCTGGTCGTTCGATGCCCTTGGCGAGCGTCTTGGGCGGTGCACCCAGGCCGAATGGGAGCAGGGCCGCAAAAGCGGTGTTCTGCGTTACTACGACACCCGTTTGTTCAGACTCTTGTGTGAATTGCTCGATCCCGACCAGCGCAAGATGCTCCATGAGGGGGTCATCGAGTGGCAATGGATCGACCGCGATGGCAAGGCCTGCCAGATGGCGGGGTTCGATGTCCGGCAGGGGGAGGCGGGGCGGGGAGCGCCTGCGTTGCGCTTGAGCGATGAACAAGTCACCGAAGTGGGCGCCCTCGGTGACGCACAACAATGGTGTGCCCGGCAGGAAGTTTTCCCGGGCAGCTACGGTTTCGAATCGTTCGAGACGTTCGTCTACCAGGTTTTTCGCGCTCATGTCGATGCAGAGCGTCAGCAGTTCACGGCGATGGCGCGGGAACAATTCCTCCAGGAATGGCTCGTGACGTGTGCCGGGCAGGCGAACGGTGAACGGGGTATCAGCCAATGAAGCGTAGAGGAGCATGGGCGCTACCGGTCTTCTGTGTCCTTTGCGGCTGCATGCCGGCGCAACCCGCTCTGATCGGCACACCCATTGAAGGCTACAACCACACTCCGGCGGCCATCATTCATTTCAGCGTCAACCGCAACGGTGGGCCGAACATCGGGCCTTATGGTGGTGGCGGCAAGCAGAACTGTTGTGTCGGGATGCCGACCCGATGGCGACCGGGTCTGAAGGTGCTGGTGGAATGGGAAAAGGATCCGGCGCCTCATGCGTATGGCAGTTGGCCGGAGCGCCGGCACACCGATGAATGGCGGGCGCGGATGAACGCACATCGGGCCGGCTACAGCCGACACAGCGTCTGGGCCGAGGTGGCGCCCTACGAGCGGCTCGGTGTGGTTGACGTGCATTTCCTGCCTTGTGACCAGGTCGCCGTGTCTGCGGTGGCGGTGCTACCAGGCATGCCTGGTTATCCCTTCGATTTTCCCCGCAGGATGGAGGCGCCGTCGCCATGTCCAGTGCGTTGAGAAGCAAGCCTCAGCCCCTGGCCGCCACGCCGTTCTTTACGAAAGAGGGGATGTTGCCGCGAACGCCCAAAGACGTGGCACGCAATCATGTCGAGCAGCAAAGAACCCTGACCGAGGCGGCGAACATTGCCAGAGCGGCTTGCAGGACGGCGAGCGTTCCCTATTGCGGCTCACCTTGCATGGACGTGCTGCATATCACGTTGTGCTTTGACGGCACCAACAACCACGAACCAACGGACAAACGTAACCAGCCGCCGACCACCAGCAACGTGGCGCGCCTGTATCACGCCAGCCTGGGTGGGGGCGCCGGCGCGGGGCAAAGCCGGGCCAATGAGCAAGGTTTCTATGCCTATTACATGCAGGGCGTCGGCACCGAGTTTCCGGAAATCGGTGAGTTTGAACCTGATGCCATGGGGTTGGTGGCGGCTCGTGGTGGAGAAAATCGTATCAATTGGGGCCTGACGCGGCTGATCGATGCTTTGCGTCGACACTGTGGGGAGTCGCACCTGGAACCGGTACAAGCCCTTGCGTGGGTCCGGCAGATGAGTACGTCCCTCGGTGATGCCCTCAACACCGGACAGGAACGTCGACGTGCCGTGCTGGAAGAGCCGTTGATGGCCTTGCGCGGGACCGTCGAGCGCTTGCACGCCAGTCGCTCGATCCCACGGATCGAGGCCCTGCGCCTGTATGTCTATGGCTTCTCCCGTGGCGCCGCCCAGGCCCGGGCGTTTACCCAGTGGTTACGTCAGCTGACCGAAGTCGAGGCGAACGGCGAAACCGGCCATCTGTTTGCCGGCGTGCCCATCAGCATCGGTTTCCTCGGTCTGTTCGACACGGTAGCGTCGGTGGGCATGGCCTACCTGGCGCCCTTTGTCAGCGGGCACATGGGCTGGGCGGACGGTTCGTTGCGGCTGCCCGAGTCGCAGATATTCCTGGAGCGTTGCGTGCACCTGGTCGCAGCCCATGAGCAGCGGGGCAGCTTTCCCCTGGATTCGATCCGTCGAAAAGCCGATCCCGACGACCCCGATTGCCCATCCGCTTATCGCGTAGGCACATTTGAATACCTCTATCCGGGTGTGCATTCGGATGTCGGTGGTGGCTATCCGCCGGAAGACCAGGGCAAGGCGTTGGGTGGCAATCACGAGCTGCTGTCCCAATTGCCCCTGCAGCACATGTTTCATGAGGCCTATCAGGTCGGCGCTCCCTTGCAGGCACCTGCCGATGCCCTCAGTGATGAGCAGAAAGAGCGCTGGCCATGGTTGGTCATGGATGGTGCGACGTATGACGCGTTCGACATCTCCCCGACGCTGACCAGCCGCTTCAATATCTGGCTCGATGCCCAGGACAACGGGCCGCTCGAAGAGGTCATGGCCCGAGAGGCCGGGTTGATGACCGGTTGGCGCATCAACCGCTATGCCAATTTTCTTTTTCGCACCACCTCGGCCTGGGCCCACGTGCAGGGCAAGGACATGAGCGAAGAGGAGCGTTCGGCCTTTGCCGCGTTGCACCTGCGGCAGCGGGAAGAAAATACCGCCCTGCGGGCCGGCAGGGAGCCTCCTGCCGTACCCGGCGAGCATGAAGAACACCTGGCCCTGAAGCGTGCCTATGAACAGCGAACCGGGGCGCCCGAGATCGCGCTCAATACGGCCAAAACGTTCGAGCCAAGCCTGGATCAGCGTCAGCTGCACGGCGCCATGCTGGATTTTCGCCGCGACTACATTCCTGAGTGGAACCTGAATCCCCTCGGCCCGGGCCTGAGCCAGGGTAGCCTCATCAATGCGTCGGTAGGCGGTCTGGTGTACCTGCTCAACGAGCAGGATGAAGCGGAGGAGTACCGCGACCTGCGCCGGGCCGGCAATCGGGAGGTGGTGCGCTGGTTCGGCGAGGACCATGCGCCCCGCAATGAAGAAGCGTGGGAACTGGTGCGGTTGTTCGACGAACATGTCCACGATTCGCGCGCCTGGTTCATGAATGCGGCGCTGAACGAGCGGGAAGTGTTCAGCGACTACTTTCGCTATCGGGCGATTTTTTTCGACGACGAATCCAATAAGCGTCTGTCACTGTTGGCGACGGCCGGACAGGTCGTTGGCGTGGCTGTGGCACTTGCAAGCATTGGCCTGAGTATCAGCCGCCGCGATCCACGGCTGTTGGTGGGCCTGTTGATGCCGGGGCTCGGCATCCCGGTGTTCCGTGGCAAGCTCGGCGTCGTTCCGATGATCGAGGCGTTTGATAGCGTCACCGGTATCGCCTTGCCAATGATCGAGGGGCTCGATGAGGTCCGTGCCTGTACGCGAAAAACCGGCAATGTCCTGAAACTGGCCCAGGCGTTACCGTTATCTGCATCGCTGGACGAACAAGCGGCGCAGAGCCTCGGACGGCAGACGCTGCTCGGCGCGATTCAATCGGCGAGAACACAGGAAAGTGGCCGGTTGGGGGAGCTCAGGCAGACGCTTGATGACGCCACAGGAAACCCTGTCCCTGGTCGGGGGGACAGGGGGTCAGGTGCCTAGTGGCCTGTGTGGCTAATTCGTGCACTCAACTTCGGCGCCAGGACTTGCCAGCCTGCGTTGCCATTCCTCGCCGTAGCGGGGCTACGACTCGTCATGGCGCCTTGTCTGACAAGCCCTGGCACTCGAATTTGAGTACTCGAATTAACCGTACAGGCCACTAGCGCAGGATCACCGGTGCGGTGTCCCGTGGCAGGTTGCTGCGCGGTACCGGCTCACCGGGTTGTTCGTAGCTGGGGCCGCCGAGCTGCTCGCTCAGTTGTCGCGCCACGTCTTCGCCCAGGGCCTTGGACACGTCGCGTACCACGCGGGGGCGGTTGAGGCTGATACGCGCGTCCCGGTGGTTGAGCAATTTGGTGTCCTGGCCTTCACCCATGGCGGTAAACGCCGAGGTGATTTCGAAGGTCCGGGTGTTGATCAGGCTGAAATCGGCCACCAGGGTCAGCCCAAGCACGGCCGAGTAGCTGTCGGTGTTGGCCAGTTCATTGATGTCGCGGGTGAAGTCGATGTCCGATACCGTGCCGAACAGCACGTAGTCGGCGCCCTTGAAGCGTCCGGCCTTGATGCGCTTGATCACATCGTAGACGTCGCCCGTGGAGGACTCGGTGTGAGGCGTGCCCTGCACCAGCTGGAACATCCCGCTGCGCAGGATCTCGCCCTTGATATCACCGGTGAACTTGCGCAGTTCACCTTGCTCGATGTAGCTGCTGGTGGCTTCCATCTCATCGTAGCTCGACGATGCGCTGGCACTGTAGGTGTTCGCCTGGAAATTGCTCTGGGCCGAAACGGTGTGGATGTATTCCTCCACCCGTTGCTGGTACGCCAGGTCGGTAACGGCGACTTTCGGGGCCGCGTGCGCGCCGAACGCGCAGGCCAGGGCCATGATGCCTATCCATGTGCGCATGGCTTAGCGCTCCGTGGTCTTGCGGATTTCTTTTTCGTCCATCCACTCGGCCAGACCACTTTCGACGTCGATCAATTGCAGGCTGAATTTGTAGAAGACGTCCTTGTAGTCGCTGCTGCGCTTGACGATCGAGCTGATGGAGCCCTCGAGGCGGTACTTGGCAGCGATCATGTTGCCGGTCTTGGCCACGGTGCTCTTCTTGTACAGGCCGCTCTGGTTCTGCAGCTTGAGCTGGTCGACCTGGCTGTCCATGTCGTTGTTGTCGCTGGCAAAGCGTGCCGCGCCGGTCTTCATCAGCTGGGTCTTGATGCTGGTGGTGATTTCGCGGGTATCGATGTACTCGCTGGTCTTGTTCTTCACGTCATAGACCTGGACCACCGGGCGGCCGTGCAGGATGCCGGACTGGGCCAGGGAGCGGGTCATGGACTCGGCGATCATCTGCAGGTCGGTGGAGCCGAACTCGTTGGTCACGGTTTCCACGGCCTTGGTGTCGCCGTAGGTGATGTTCTTGTTGCCCAGTACCGGGGAGTTATTGGCGCAGCCGCTGACCAGCAGGGCGGCGAGGGCAAGGGATGAAATGCGTAGGAACATGTGGGTGCTCTCAAAAACTGAATAAGGAATGACGCGTGATGCCAGTCAGTCAACAAACTGTGGGAGCGAGCCTGCTCGCGATAGCGGTGTGTCAGGCGACGGCATTGCTACTGATCTATCGCCATCGCGAGCAGGCTCGCTCCCACAGGGTTTGCCCTTAAGGCGTATTGATTTCCAACCGGAAGTCCACGGCCTTGGGCGTCGGCGCAATGGCCGGCAGGAAGCTGGTCTGTTCGCCGTACAGTGTCAGGCTCTTCCAGGTTTCCTCTTCGGCAATCGGAAAGCCTTCAGGCCCCAGCCAGGCAAAGCGGTAGTACATTGTCTTGTTGTTGTAGCTGGTGTTGCTCAGCTGCACATTGACGGTCATGTAGCCGTTTTCCCGGGCCACGCGCATGGCGCCGACGACGATGTTCTTGGTCTTGCCCATCGCCACGACTTTGCTCGCGGCACTGCCCGGCTCAGGGGGTGGCGGGGTGGCGCAACCGGCCAGCAAGGCCAGGGCGCCGACGGCGATCAGTTTTAAACGCATATGAACAAGACTCCGTTCTTAAGGTTGTTTGAGGCTGGCGACGGCGGTCGGGTTGGCATTCGGCATCACCTGGGCGGCCAGGCCACCGGCGAAGACCTGATTGCCCACGGCCCGCAGGGTGACCACCTGGTAACGTTGGTCGACGACGACCTTGACCACCGAGCCGCCTACCGCGTTTGGCAGGGTGACCTGGTGCTCGCCTTTCTTCAGGCGCAGGCGCACCACTTGGGTGTAGTCCGGCAGGGTGCGCCAGGTCCGGGTGTCGGCGCCTTCGAGCACGGCCGAGGTGAGGCCCACGGCCAGGCCGGCCAGGGGATTGGTGTCGTTGATCTGCTTTTGCGCCACGCCGCGGGTGATGGCGCGCACGGTGGTGCGCAGGATGATGCCGGGCATGTCGTCGCGAAGGGCGCGGCGGGACATGGCGGTGGTGCTGTTGAGCTGGGTCAGGTCCATCTGGCGGCCATCGACACCGATCTGGGTGAAGGTGGCGGTAGAGGTGTCAGGCTTGATTACCGGGAACGACAGCGGCGTGATAACGAGATTGCCGCTGATGGGCAAGGGCAGGGGAATGCGGATCGAGTCACGGGACGGCGCCAGGCCGCTTTGCACCACGATCAGGATGTCGCTGTCATCGTTCTTGGCGGCAGGCTTGTCCAGATCGAGCAGTGCCTGTTCCAGCAAGGGTGTGTTGGGACGCAACTCGGCAGCCTTGCGATAACCCGGAGCGGCCAGGCCTTTTTCTCCCAGGGCTTCATAGACGAAACCGGACAGGTAATGGCTGAACGCGCTCTGGTAGCTGTTTTTCAGACCCACCACTTCCGGGGCGTCGAGGCTGGCCACCGGATAACCTTGGAGGTCCTTGTACTCGGTCTTGACCCCTTGCTGCTCGGCCTCTTCCTCGCGCTTGAGGTATTCCTTGTCCCGCAGGTCGGCAATCACCGCTTCGCGTTCGTGGGTCTTCTT